>JASJDJ010000067.1 GCA_030065635.1 Xenococcaceae cyanobacterium MO_188.B32 | reverse complement strand
GGGTCTTTAACCAATTTTAAGGCTTTTTCGCCCCTTTCTCCTCACTTTTTTCTGCACCCAAAATCCCTGTAACCTTTATTTGCTCAAGCTTGTCAAGTTATTCAGCAAACCCTATTTAGTCTTTTCTGCTTGGACAGAGATGAGATAAAACTTACTTGGAAGAAGTAACTTTTTTAATCATTCATTATTGTCTATTACCAAAAAAATTACGTGCTATTGTTCTCAACTCGTCAGCTTGTAATCCATCACTAAGATCGATACTAGAAGAACTAGACGTTGCTTGAGAGGGGTTTGATGATACTACTTTGTTGATTACATTTTCGGGATGGGTTTGCAGTATTACTACACCAGGGCCTGTCAGTTTAGCTAAAACGAGTCCTTCACCTCCAAATATAGAAGTGAATATACCTCCTGCCAATTTGATTTCATATTTCACCGACTCGGCAAAGCCCACAATGCACCCAGTATCGACATTTAAACTTTCACCTCTTTTGAGGTTAATTACCTTAAGATCGCCTCCTGCCGTGATAAATACTCTGCCGTATCCGGTGAACTTTTGAAATATAATACCTTCTCCACCGAGAAAGCCACTCAAGCCCAGATTCATCGTCACATCGAGTCTTATAGTTGGGTCGGAAGCTAACCATGCACCTCTTTGAGCTATAAAGCTATAATCTGGAGACACTTCAACGTCTTCTATAGTGCTTAAATATGGACTGGCAAATGCGATTCTTCCACGTTTACTTCCATTGTTAACCCAGAGGACTTGAAACAGCTTTTCTCTTGTAACTAGCTTTTTAATCGCTGAGGTAATACCACCAGTAGTAGTTTTAGCTTCAATGAATCCGTCACCATAGCAGAATGCGCTGGGTTCGGCATAAATAGACTCTCCGGGTTCGAGAGTTACTTCTACCCCTTTATGATTGTCAGTGTAGATCATCGTTTTTTGTCTAAATTAATTTGTATTTCTACATATATATCAGTTTGAATAAAATTAAATGGGTAAAGTTTCCGTAGTCGAAAGATATATTCAATACTTCTAGGATAAGCTTCTTAATTGAGCGAGAAATATTGCTTTGCTAATCGCTAATTGCTAATTGTGAGACAGTTGCAGTAAGGAAAGAAAGTAAGAAACGTGAGTCCGAACTCCGAACTCACGTTATTTTGCACAGAAATTTATAATACTTTTGTCTGGGAGAGTCAGACCTCGATCGCGGTTTGACTCTCAACTTTGACAATTTTGCCAGTTATCGGCTAATTTTCACTCTGCTAATTCTATTTGATCGAGACGAAGCCAAATGTTAGGAGTAGGAACGTAGAATTTGACTAGAGCATATTCATCGTCCATGTCCAAAATTTCTCCTTTACTATCAAAAATATAATTAGGAAAGCGGTTATCACTAGCTTTAGCTTCTAGACTATCTACTAATTTCTCTTTTACTGCCCGTACTAATGCACCTTTTTTAATTTTTCCAGCCATAATCTTTTTCTTTAAAGATGTTATCTATATTGTCTCTAAATTGTAGACTACTAACTTGCATAAAGAGAACAAATTAACCTGTATTACGCATACCCGCTGCAATTCCGTTGATGGTTAACATGGCTCCCCGCAGTAATTCTTCTTTACTAAAGCGGAAATGAACGACACTAGACTCTTCGTACTGACGCAATCTTTTGATAAGAGAAACTTGTAAAAAGCCCAGAGGGACAATAGTACCATTTCTTAACTGAACGGAACGTCTTAATTCTGGGTCGCCATCGAGAAGACTTTGTTGTCCGTTAATTTGTAACACTAATTCTTTGGTTAAGTAATATTCTTGGGTAATTTGCTCGAATAAACGGCTAAAACGCTCTTGGTCTTCTGGTTTAGATAACTCTTTGATGTAATGAGCTGCTATCTGCAAATCTACTTTAGCAAGGGTCATCTCTACTTTAGAAATAACCATTTTAAAAAAGGGCCATTTAAAGTAAAAGTAACGTAGTAGATTTAAATTTTTATCTGGTTCTTGTTCGAGGAATCCTTTGAGAGCTGTACCTACTCCATACCAGGCAGGTAGCAGAAAGCGACTTTGCGTCCAACTAAATACCCAAGGAATAGCCCTGAGACTACTGATATCTTTTTTCTTATCTTTCTCCTTATTGGCTTTGCCAGGACGCTTGGAAGGACGAGAACCAATTTGCAGTTGACTGATTACATCGATGGGAGTGACTGATAAAAAGAAGTCTACAAAGTCTGGTTGTTCGTAAACCAGAGAACGATAGGCTGTCCGAGAACGCACTGCCAACTCTTCCATAATCTCATTCCAAGGTTCGACGCGATCGAAACCACTGCCTAGTAAGCTAGACTGAATTACTGCGGTGGTAATAGTTTCTAAGTTATATAAAGCCAGTTCTGGTAGAGAATATTTAGAAGCCAGGACTTCTCCTTGTTCGGTAATTTTAATTCTGCCTTTGATGGTATCGGTAGGTTGCGCTAGGATCGCTGCATAAGCAGGACCTCCACCCCGTCCTACCGAGCCACCGCGACCGTGGAAAATACGGAGGGAAACTCCATAGTCGGAGGCTACTTTTTGTAATGCTTTTTGTGCTTTATGGATTTCCCAATTACTGCTCAAAAAACCAGAATCTTTATTACTGTCTGAGTAACCGAGCATGACTTCTTGTAAGTTAGCTGGATCGAGAGGTGGCGGTTCAAGCTGACCTTCTATCTCTTTGCCTTGTAATTGAGCCAATTGGTCATATCCACCAGCCAAAGCTGCTCGATAGAGGGGTAACTCAAATAAATCCCTCATCACCGAAGGAGCGCGTTTGAGGTCGTCTACAGTCTCAAACAGAGGAACAATTCTTACGGTAGTACGACTGGTGGCAGGGTCGTATAGTCCTGCTTCTTGTGCCAACAACATGACTTCTAGCACATCGCTGACATGATTGGTCATGCTGATTATGTAAGTCTTACAAATACTCAAACCAAATTCTTGTTGCAGTTCCCGCAGCATCCGCAAAGTTTCGATTATTTCACAGGTAGATTCTGAGAAGGGCATTTCCGCAGGAATCAGAGGACGACGGGTACGCAATTCTTCAACTAACCACTGACTTTTTTCTCTTTCTGAGAGTTGATTGTAAGGTTTCGGTAATATTTGCAGATATTCGGCTATTTCTTCGATCGCATCGGAGTGACGGGAGGATTCTTGTCGA
This sequence comes from Xenococcaceae cyanobacterium MO_188.B32, assembly GCA_030065635.1. GTDB lineage: Bacteria > Cyanobacteriota > Cyanobacteriia > Cyanobacteriales > Xenococcaceae > JASJDJ01. Next base: position 28,607 of record JASJDJ010000067.1, on the reverse strand, counting down.
AAATCTAACTGAGTTAGGTTAAAGCCATAAACTTCCGCCTGGCAAACCAAATTATCTAATTCACGACAGTGCAAGCTAGTTTCGGCTAAACTCCGTTGAATTAGTTTTAATTCGCCCAAAAATTCCTCTCCCGAATTGTAAATATTGTTATTAATCGGTTCCTTGACCCCCTGTCTAGTTTTTGACTGAGAGAGGAGTTGGTTGCGGTCTCTGGTATTTTTTAATCTCTGTTCGATGTAAGCGAGCTTCAGACGATAGGGTTCTTGACGATAGCGAATGGCAAATCCTTCGTAGATTTCTGGCATTTGCTGTCGGTCTTTTTCTAAGGAATCGAGTAAATCTGGCAGTACATTACTCCAGTGAAGAGACAGACTTAATAATTCTCTTAGCTGCTCGATCGATTGAATGTACTTGTCTAAAACTATTCCTCTTTGGTAACAAGCGGTTTCCCAAGTAACTTGAGGAGTGACAAAAGGATTGCCATCTCGGTCTGCTCCTACCCAAGAACCAAAATAGCAAAAGTTATTTTTCGGTAGAGATAGCCAGGGAAATGATTCTCCTAAAGCTTGTTTGAGACGAGAAGCTAATTGAGGAATGGTCTCAAACAAAACTTCTTGGAAGTAATGAAGAGCGTAATCTACTTCATCTAAAACTTTTGGTTTAAATTGATGTAATTCATCAGTACGCCACCACAAACGAATTTCTTCTGTTAGCCGATTGGTTATTTCTTCTACTTCCCAAGAATTGGTCAAACCAATTTCCCGCACAGCTTCTTCTGCACTGTCCAATTTTCGTAGAATACGCGAGATCCGTCGTTGCTTTTTGCGGATAGTGTGACGCACGATCTCGGTGGGGTGGGCGGTAAACACCAAACGGATATCTAATTGTTCTAGCAACCGCTGGATCATCCTTGGCGGCATATTAACATCTTTTAGATAGGGAAATAGCCAGTGAAATGTTCCTGCGTTTTTAAGACGATTACTTTGTTCTAACCAGCTATCTTCTAACTGGTCTGCACCAGGGACAATAGTAGTCGAGTCACTAGGTTTTAAATTCTTATTATTGCCATTACCATTTTCTGCCGATTTTTGTGCTTGATAGATTGCCCTTCTAGAGAGTTTTTGATCCCGTTGCTCGTAATGTTGTTCGACAATGTTGATCAGTTGAAAATAGAGGGCAAAAGCGCGGGCTGCTTGAATAGCGTCATTCAGACTTAATTTTTCAATTAGATAAGTTACTGAGGATTCAGGTGATTCATTGACCAATGCTTGTCCTTCAGGAGTAGAAATAGCCCTCATTTGTTTGAGAAGATCGACCATTTCTTGTCCGCACTCAGAACATAGTACTAATTCCCACAAATCTTCTACCAACTTAAGTCGATGGCGCAATAAGAGATGAGAGGCAGAAGATATACTAACTGTTGATGGCGAAGATTGAAGAAGCGAACTCATAGATACCTCAGGCAATTTTGCTCTTCTAAGCTACTGTCTAACTTGGAAGCTATTAAGCTGTACTTAACTATAATGTTTGAACTTTGAATAGATTAAGTTTAAGTTAACAGTGCTAATTCTATTCAAAGATTAATATAATCTCTAATCGGTGTCGATCGTTAATAAATCTGCTACACCTAACGAACCGAGAAAAATTTCAGAAAAAGAATTACGTCTAATCTTAAAATTACCTTTTTAGACTGTAAAATTACCTAGTAATCGGAGTCTGGGAAATACAGTATGGGCAAACGAGCAGCACGAAATATTTCCTCACTTGCCTGACCTAATTCGATCGCTGTTTTTGTAAAAAAATGTAAAGCAAGAAGGCTAAATATGAACGGACTAGTGAGCAAACTCAATCCCAAAGTAGAAACTAGATTAAGAGTAGTATGAGTTGATTTCATTTGGTTAGACTAGTTAAAATCACTTTAACTTTAGTCTCTCATACTTTTAGGATAAGACAGTCTCAAGTTAAATCTAAATTAATATCCGCAGGAATTGGTTGATGATTTTCTTCAGATAAAGGGGAGCTTTTAAATTTAACGATGGGCAAATTAGCAATTAAAGCGGTCATGCGTTCGCTATTTTCCAATTCTATTTCCATTTCGTCTCGATTTACTTCCACATAGCGAGCCACTACTGCCAAAATTTCTTCACGCATTAAGTGCAGCATAGCCGGGTTCATATTGGCTCTGTCGTGGGCGAGAATTAATTGTAGGCGACGTTTTGCCTTTTCTCGACTATTTTTATTGGTATTCCAGGAAAAAAACATATCTATCAGGTCGTTCATCATCAATTACCAGCTATATTAATTCACAAATTAGAAATAGACACTTCTCTTGATTAACAGAAAATTTTAACCACCAAAAATACGACGGATACGAGTGAGGATGTTATTCTGCTCTGCCATTAAGTCCATGAAAGGAACTTTTTCTCCTTCCAAACGCCTAGCAATATTAGTAAAAGAGAGGGCGGGGAGAGAATAATCTTCAGCTATTACTAGAGGTTCCCCTTTATTAGTAGCGACAATTACTTTCTCGTCATCGGGAATAACTCCTACTAGGGGAACAGCCAGCAACTCCAGTACATCTTCCACGCTCATCATTTTATTCGTTTGTACCATTTCTGGTCGAACCCGATTGATAATCAGACGGATATTATGAATTCCTTCTGCTTCGAGTAAGCCAATAACTCTGTCTGCATCTCGTACGGCAGCCACTTCTGGAGTAGTAACAATTATCGCTTCTGTTGCTGCTGCGATCGCATTGCGAAAGCCCATTTCAATTCCTGCTGGACTATCAATCAGAATATAATCATAGCCTTTAGTTAAAGCAGATGTTATTTTTTTCATTTGTTCTGGCTGTACCGATTCTTTATTGCGATTTTGTGCTGCCGGTAGCAAAACTAATCCTTTAATCCGTTTATCTTTAACTAGAGCTTGAGCTAGACGACATTCTCCAGATAGCACATCCAAAGCCGTGTATACTACTCGTTCCTCTAAACCCAATAAGATGTCTAGATTTCTTAGTCCAAAGTCGGCATCAATTAAAGCGACGGTACGACCCAACTGAGCTATTGCTGCTCCTAAATTAGAAGTAACAGTGGTTTTACCTACTCCTCCCTTGCCAGAGGTGACAACAATTATACGACTCATACTTTATGTGTTTAATTTCAGGTTTACTATCAATTATTTGTTATTTGTTGGTGGAGAATCAGCCCAGCCTCCTACTTCCTCGGAAAAAGAATGGGTTTTAGCAAAATCGCTCGCCTGGCTGAGACGAATCCCCTCTGAAGCTATATAAGCTATCTCAGATTCAAAGGATTTAGGTGGAACTTTCGGAGCGCGAGCTACTACATTAGCAATGCGTAATTGAGTAGGCTCCATCTGTAATGCCAGAATACGGGATTGACGATTGCCTTGGGCGCCAGCATGAGCAATACCTCTTAATCTACCCCAAATAAAAATATCTCCAGCAGCAATTATAATTCCCCCTGGATTTAGATCGCCAAGGACAACTACTGTACCTGGATGGCGAACTTCGACTCCAGAACGAACCGTATTTTGCAGATAAAGGGGGTCTGCTAGGGAAAGAGCTTGAGTTTTGCCCTCAGAGGGCTCGTTCAAAGTTACATCTACTGCTTTTTGCTCTACTGAATAGCCAGCAGTAGCAGCAGCCACCGCTGTTTGTCTTCTGCTAGTACATACTTTTTCTAGACATAAATTAACTTCGCTTAAAGTTTCCGCAATAGTTTGTAATTGTCTGACATCGAGTAGTTGGTCTTTAGCTAACAAAGATACTGCTGTTCCTGCCTGCCAAGATTGTTCTCTAGCTTGTAAACGGTGTTTGAGTTCCTGCCATACTTCTGACCAGGGCATATTTAACACCATTTCTTCTTCTGCTGGTAAAACCAACAAAAGTCGTTCGCTCTCAGTTTTTAAATAAACTTGAGAGTAGCTATTGACTATCAAGGGCGATGCGGTATTATCTTTATCGTCCAAAGAAAGATCGAGATCGTCTGCCGAAAAAGTTGTTTCAGAACTCATGCAACTATTTGCTTGACTACAGCAGGTCTGTTTACTCATGCACATCCTAACCTAGTTAAGCCTCACCAATAATTAGGAATTTCTTAAGCAATGCCAAACCTCTACTAAACTATCTACTTCCCCCACGTTACCTGGAAATAAAACTACAGGTAAATTGGGAAAGTTGGGATGGTCTGCGGGGGTACGCACGATCGAGCATCCAGGTATAATTTGACCTAGGAGTCTGGCTGTGGTTAGATTTAAGCCTTCGCTCAAGACATCGTTAGAAGTAATTCCCCCTTTACTAACTAGAAAACCAAGTTGTTGGGGTAATCCTTTAACTACATCCATTAGCAAAGCAGACACCATACCGCCAAAATCGAGACGTTCTCGAACATTTGTAAAGCTGAGTTCTTGACGGCTAGTATAGACAACTGGTGTTTGACCCCTAGCAAAAGCTCGATTTACTGACTGGAGAATTTCTGACAATAGATCGTTACGTCGGTCGGGAAAATCTCGTAAACGGGTTACATCGACTTCTATACCCGCGACCCCCGATTCTTGGAGTAATGTTTCTAGCTGTTGGGTGGTTTTGCGGACATGAGAACCAACAATAAACACTCCAGGCTCTTGAGTGGGTTTATATCGTGCCATCTCCTCTGGTGGTGTAGGCTGTGAACCCAGTTGAGCCAAAGAAGTAATGAGACTAGCAGCAGAACGAAAGAGAAACCGTTTGCCTATAGCTGCGGTACTTAATATATCTTCGGCCAAGCGATCGAAATCTGCTTGAGTTTCACCATCTACCACGACACATTGATTATCGACTAAATTGAGTAGGCGCGAGCGAACACCCTGACGAATATCGGCTAAGGTAAATCTGGTTACTGCCGTTGCGGGAATTCTTCCCTTAGTTTTTTCAGCAACGTAATCCGGTAGATAGCTATGACTGTAGCCAAAGACCGAATCTCGTGCAAATTCGGTTTGACTCACTGGAGTTTTGACTCCATTAATGAGCAAATAGTGAATACTATCGATGGTTACCCTTCCTCCTTCAAAAAAAGCAGGAGTGAGAAAATGGGCATCAAAACTACCTAGTTCTTCTTCGATCGCATCGGTTTCGATGGGGTAATGACCCCGTAAAGTAGAATCAGAACGGCTAACAACCAAGAAATCGGCAATTTCTTCGGCTGCGATCGCTACTTTAAGATTTTGACATACTTCCCTGGTAATTGTTTCTGCTTGTTCTGGGGTTACTGCTCTGGTATTTGTCAAGATAAAAAAGACTGGTACCTCATCAGATAAGGCCAACCTCAGAGTTGCTATATCCCAACGCATTAGTAACAAACAACTGTGGACAGTTTGGGAACCAGTCGGATCGTCATCCAGAACGATAATTTTAGGTTGATTAGTTGTCATGCTCCTCTCTCTTCGCCAATTTAATATTCTCGACTCATCTTGTAAAGTACGGTATCAATTTTCATAATTAATCATAAATATTTGATACAAAATGAAATCTGTAGGCTAAAATTCGGAACATGATTTCGATTGCCCTAACTATTTAGATAAGCAATTGAGGTAAAGTTTTGGCCGCGCCAAACATCTACTCGATAACTTGATAATCTGCTCTGAGGAAGCTAATTGTGCTGATTCCGCTTGACTACTATAGAATTTTAGGCGTACCCATTCAAGCCACAGATGAACAAATCAGTCAGGCTTATTACGACCGTGAATGGCAAAAGCCCCGTCGTGAATATAGCGAAATGGCGATCGCTGCTCGTAAAGAAATACTTACTACAGCCTACAAAGTGTTGTCTTCTCCTTTGAAACGGACAGAGTACGACAATAACTTTCTCCAAACCAAAGTTACTGAAAATTTACCAGAAAATTTAGCTCAAGTAGATGAAAAAACCAAGCCCTTAGTTGGTAATCCAACTATTAAAGTGCCACCAGCACAAATTGTTGGTGCTTTGTTAATCCTGCAAGAACTAGGAGAATATGAACTAGTCTTAAGGTCGGGGATCGCTTATCTAAACAGTTCTGAGTTTACTGCGCTGTCGGGTAAACAGGGAAATCGAGTCCAATTATGTATCAAAGAAGACGTTACTTTGACTTTAGCCTTAGCCTATCTGGAATTGGGTAGAGAACAATGGCAAAAAGGAGAATATGAAAATGCTGCCCTCTCAGGAGAGATGGGATATAAATTGCTAGGAGAAGAAAATTTATATCCTAGTGTTCAATTAGAAATTAAAACAGATTTACATAAACTAAGACCTTATCGTATCTTAGAATTAATGGCTCACGGGGAACATAAACCAGAGCAAAAAGCCAAAGCGTTTCAATTGCTAAAAGAAATGCTCTCTCAGCGTCAAGGAATAGAGGGACAAGGAGACGATCGTTCTGGCTTAAATTTTGAACAATTCCTTTGTTTTATTCAACAGTTAAGACAATATTTAACAGCCAACGAACAACAAGAATTATTTGAAGCAGAAGCAAAACGTCCTTCTGCAGTAGCTACTTATTTGGCAGTTTATACTCTGCTTGCTAAAGGTTTTGCCCACAAAAAACCCCGTTGTATTGCCAGAGCCCAACAGATGCTGCAAACTTTAAGTAAGCGGGAAGATGTCTCTTGGGAACAAGCAATATGTGCCTTACTTCTAGGTCAAACTCAGGAAGCTAATCTGGCTCTCCAACAAACTAAAGAAGAAAAAATATTAAACCTAATCCAGCAACACTCTCAAAACTCTCCCGATTTATTACCTGGTTTATGTTTTTATGGCGAAAAATGGTTACACCAAGAGGTATTGTCTCAGTTTCGCGATCTGGCGACTTCTCAAGTAAGTTTACAGGAATATTTTGCTGACAAAAAAGTACAAATTTATTTAGAACAGCTATATCCAACTACACAAGTAGCCAAGTCGGCTCATCCATCTAAGTCAGAAAAACCAACTCAGAAAAAAGAAGAATCTAAACTTCGTCGCTTTTTTGGCTGGAGTAAAAAACAGTCAGTTAAAACAACTAACACGACAGATAAAATTCCTACAGTGGCTAAATATCCCCTAGTTCGCTCGAAAGAATTAGTGGGTGCGGGAGTAGCACATAGCAATGGCTCAACCGCTACATTACCCAGGATAAATCCTAATCCTCATAGTAAGAGCGCATCTTCCAGACCTCCTACTCTACCAGTTAATGGGCAGAGAAATAATCTTAATTTAGTAAGTCATTCATCGTCAGAACATCCATCTCAGAAAAGAATTCTACCCTATCATCGCTCGCCTGTTAGAATAAGCAAAAACAAAAATTTCCTTTCTCCACCAGTTAGATATGCTCTATTTTTTATGGCGATGATTTGTGGTATCGGTTTTTTAGGATTTGCGTTTACTAGAATAGTTCTCAAGCCTTCTGCCGAAACAGCCAAACCATCAGAAGATTTAGTCATTAAATTAAGTGAACCGCCAGTTGAGTTACCATCGACTCCTAAAAAAGTAAGTCAGCCAGCCAAGCCAGAAGGTATGACAGAAGCGGTTGCTAAACAAACGATCGAAAAATGGTTAGAAAGCAAATCCGCAGCTTTTGGACCAGAACATAAAATTGATGCTTTAAATAGTATTTTAGGTTCATCTTTACGATCGACATGGCGCACTCGCGCTCTTCACTACCGACAAACTAAAGAATATAGGAAGTATGAACACGAAGTTAAAGTTAACTCAGTAAATTTTGATGCCCAAAAGCCCGATCGGGCAGTAGTGGAAGCCCAAGTAAAAGAAAAAGCTCAACATTACCTAGGAGGAAAATTAGATCGAGCCAAATCTTACAATGATAATTTATTGGTTCGCTATCACCTAGTTCGCCAAGGAGATAAATGGTATATTCAAAAGTCGGCTGTGGTAAAAACTTTGTAATGGTTAATTGCTACTTGCTAATTGCTACTTGTTAATTGCTAATCTATGAATATGCCCCAAGAAAGTCAAACTAACTTATCTAGAGAAGAAGCTCAAGAACTCATGCGCTCGCTACTCCATAAAGAAGGTTCTTGGGTAGACTGGGGAAAAGTCTGTCAGCAGCTACAAAAAGCCGGTTACAGTGCCCAAAATATTTTTGAAGAAACTGGTTTTCAAGCCAGTCAGCAAAACTTAGTTATTGTCGCTTCTCAAGTCTATAACAGCATTGCCCAAGCAGATTTAGCAGAAGAAGTTTTAAAGTATTTTCAAGGGCCTCGTAGCGACGTTTTACACGAATTTCGTATTCTCAATCAATCACAAAGAGTAGCAGCAGCGCAACTCGCCTATGAGAAAAAACTCGATGTAGATGGAGCCCATCAAGTTGCTAGAGCAGTTAAAGATTTTTCTCGCCTATCTCAACTACCTCCAGGCTTTACTAACCATCCCGGGGATGCCGTAGCCTATCTCTGTTGGAAAAATGCCCGTCAGAAAAAAGATTTACAAGCTCGGTCGCGTTCGATCGCTCAAGGGTTAAAATTTGCTCATTCTCAGACAGCTAGAGAAAAGATAGAAAAGCTACTGAGTGATTTTACGGTAATTCCTACTAGTACAGCCCCTTTACTGCCAATTTATCGTCTAGAATCGGAAAACGAGTTACCCTATATTATTCCTTTGGCTGGTTCTTTTCCCATCAGTCGCCAACAGATAGAAGCTGTTGCTCAAATTACTAGAGAAGAACCTTTTGGCAATATAAAAATTTCGGGGGATGCTGCTGTTGTACCAGTTCCAGGCTGGCAAGCAATTCTTAAAGCAACCGATCCCGTAGGGTTTTTCTGTCCCAGCGATCGTTTACCCACCTCTATTTCTGGCAAAACAGAACAAGTATTAGTAATTATCGATCGAGCTATTAAAGAATGGAATGTCAATAGTTATTTTTTAGTAGAAACAGAAGACAAACTAGAATTACAGTGGTTTGAAGAAGCCCCCGAATTGAATATTATCGGTCAGTTAGTTTTAATCATGCGACCCAAGAAAATTTTAGATGAAAACAATATTACCGAACCCTGGCAAATGGATGATTAAAGTTAGTAGTTATTAGTTATTAGTTGTTAGTTATTAGGTTGAGATTGAGATAGATACAAATTTAAAATTGACAAGACTAAAATCCCTAAAAATAAAACCAAGCCAATAGTACAAGCATAACTAACATCTAAATCCTGAAAAGCACGCTCATATAGATAGTAAACGGCAGTTTTAGAACTATTACGAGGCCCTCCTTGAGTCATAATATAGACTTCCTCAAAAACTTTGGTAGCAGAAATAGCAGAAATTACTGCTACCAGAAACAAGTAGGGACGCATCAAAGGAAGAGTTATATCCCAATGTTTTTGCCAACCATCCGAACCATCGATCGAAGCTGCTTCGTATAATTCAGGAGAAATTGATTGCAATCCCGCTAGATAAATTACCATATAATAACCCAGTCCTTTCCAGATGGTAACTACCATTACGCTTCCTAGTACCCATTGAGGACTAGTTAGCCAGGGAATTCCTTCAATAAAACCTATTTGTTGCAGAAATTGATTGAGCAAACCGTTATTAGCATAGAGTGCTTTCCAAGCAATCCCTGCTACCACCATAGAAATTATTACTGGGGTATAAAATGCAGTACGAAACCAATGAATTCCTCGTAGTTTTTGATTGACTAAAATAGCCAAAATTAAGGGAAATATAACTAATACAGGAACAACTCCTATCAAATAAACCAAAGTATTTCTGAGAGTTTGCCAGAATACTCGATCCGTCCATAAACGTTCAAAATTACTTAGTCCTACCCATTCAGGTGCTTGAGTCAGATCGTAGTCATAGTGGGTAAAACTCAAAGAAAAGGCTTGAATTGCCGGAAAAAAGACTGTCAGACAGAGAAGAATCAGCGCAGGTAGTAAAAACAAGTAAGGTGTTAGTTTTTTCCGTTGAATTTGCATATTGTTGCGATAGAAAGTCTATTCAATAAATCCTGTAGGGGTGGTTCGCGAACAGCCCATACCAATATCGAGCGCTTTTTTCTAGAGATTGGGCAATTTAATTGTATGCAATACTAAAACTATCAAAGTGATTCGTCAATTAGAAAAGCTTGGTTGGCAAGTAGTACAAAATGACCGTAATTATATAATTATGAGCAATTACAGTAAACCAGCTACTCTTTTCATACCCAATAGTAATGAAATAAACAAAGAAATCCTAAAAACTCTGATTGATGAATCTGGGCTTACGGTAAAAGAGTTTTTCTCTGTTAGTTGAAAAGGAAATGGTTAAATTAGAATCAGCCACCAAAATGCAAGATAAAAGTTGTCTAAAAATTGATTTAATAGGGTAGGCATTGCCCACCCTAAACCCATAAATATTTGAGGTTTTTATTTCGAGCCAGAAGAATCTTTACCCATCAAGATATCCCAGGCAACTTGAGCAGCTTCTTGAAGTCTATTACCTAACTCAGTAATTTCATCAGTAATTTTTTGCCAATTTTCTTGTGCATCTCTTTGAATCAGTTCTACTGAATGTTCGATCCGTTTGGGGTCAAGCAATTTATTCTGCTCGATCGCTTCTCTGGCACTGCGGACGGCATTTAAGTAAGCATCTTGGGTTAAGGTTTGAGCATTGTCAATTTCAGACTGCGCCCGTTTTTTGATCGCTTCTACTAAGGCTTTTGTTTCTGCTTTTATTTGCTCGTCTTGTCCTGCCATTTCTTTTTCCACTAGGGCATTGGTTTCGGGACTAACGGGAACTATAGTTGTTTCTTTGGTTTCTGGCGTATTATTAGTTTCAGTCATGATTAGTCTAATTAGATATATTAAGTATTTTAGTTTAGCTATTTTCTCTCTTAATAAGCTTGTAGCGGGTAGTGAGTAGCAAGTAAATTTGTTTTTATGTCTTAAACACTAATACGAATGGCGCTATAACTTCCATCAGAGATATTTACTATGCTTAAATTTGTTCTAATAAGACTCGAGCAATTTGCTGTCGCTCTTGAGTTAAACTTAGTTTCGATTCTGGCTTACCACTACGCCGATACCAATAACGAGCATTATCTAAATCTCCTTCTTTACGGTGTAAGTAAGCATGAACCCAAGCACTATCTCGATCGCTAGCAGAATCGATCGTTTTATGAGATTGATGCCAATCATCTTGATAGTCGTACCATAATGCTTGCAGAGCCAGAGAATAACCTTTTATTTGTTGGCGGTCTTGTTGTCTAAATTCTTCGATATTCATGGCAATTACCTAGAATTTTGATTGAGTCTAAGATAATTATTGTGCTTACCTCGGGCAAAAAGGGCTGTTGTTAATTTGGCTGCTTTAATATTCTTAGTTTTGCTGGTTTCCATTCGCGAGAGCCAAAAATACTGTACCAAATTTCTTTGAGGTTTGTTGACTTTAAAATATATCTACCCAGACGTTGATATTCGACTATCTCGATCTTAATTGGATTGCTGGTATCGATATTCTCGGTTAGTCCATAAATTGGTGGTTCGGTTTCTGGTTGGTAAGTGCCAAATAATCTATCCCAAATCATCAGAATTGCGCCGTAGTTTTTATCTATGTAACTAGGATTAGAAGCATGATGAACCCTATGCAAGGCGGGAGTATTGATGATTTTTTCCAGAATACCCAAGCGACCTATTTTTTGAGTATGAATCCATATTTGATAGAGGGCGGTAATTTCCACGGCGACAAGAATTTGTAGGGGATGAAATCCTAGCAATGCCATGGGAATATAAAAAATCCACAGAATACAATCTTCAATCCAAGATAGTCTGGATGCCACGGTGAGATTATAATCTGTCGAGCTATGATGAACGTTGTGATATCCCCAAAAGAAACGGATTCGATGTTCGGTTCTATGCTCCCAGTAATACAGAAAATCAGCGATCGCAATAGCTATAATCATCGTCCATCCATTTACTGTTATGTGTAGGGGACTAAATTGGCTAAAAAATCTTAGTCCAGCCAAAGCACAGAAATAACCTATAGTCGTGCTGGTAAGTTGGTAGACCATCGCGATCGCTATATTAGCTCCTATTTCTTTATAGTTGCGTTGGTTATGGCAGAAAAAATCTATTCCTATCTCCATAATTATGACCGCTAACAAAATTACAAAGAGGATATCTATTTGCTCGCTCCAGCTTTCTAGTTCGGTGATGTTTAGCATTTTGTTCCTGATCTTGCTTTTTTTAAATCAAACAATTGTTATAAAAAAATACAAAAAAATAGAGAAAGACTTAAAACTGTTCCAAATAACTCCGAACTCTGTTAACGCTAAATTAAACAAGAATATGTTTCTCGAAATAAGCAATCAACATCTGGGTTAGCAGTTCAATTTGAGTGGCAAAAGAAGAACTATCGTTATTACTAATATGCTCGTTCAGAATTCCATCAACTAACGTCCAGATAAACTTAGCTAGTTTAGGATCGTCAAGGTCTAGTAATTCTGATATAGCTCGTTCGTAACGCCGATTTGCTTGTTGAAATACCGAGTTATTGTTAATTTCAACTTTCCTAGCAGACTGCTGTTGATAAAAATTATCCCAAATTGCTGCTTGTTTAACGACATATTCTTCTTTTTCTAGCAACAATTCGCCCAGGGCAGTTATTCTATTGGGAATACTTTGGTTTTTATCTATAAACATATATATTTTACAAAATTAAACATTGATTTTTTAGCCAGAATAAGTATTTATTTCGCTATGGTTAAATAAACACTTATGCTTGGGAATAACTAGCTATGCGTGCGATGATCTTAGATAGGGCAGGTCAATCATTACGAGCAGGAGAGCTACCCGTACCCAAACCACAAGCGGAACAGGTATTACTAAAAGTTCATGTTTGTGGAGTATGTCGAACAGACTTACACATAGTCGATGGCGAACTAGCTAAACCCAAACTTCCTTTGGTGTTAGGTCATCAAATAGTAGGTACGGTAGTAGAGACTGGCAAGAAAGCAACTAAATTCTCTTTAGGTACTCGCGTTGGCGTGCCTTGGCTCGGTCATACTTGCAATTGTTGTCGTTATTGTTTAGCAGGTAAAGAAAACTTGTGCGATCGCGCTTTATTTACAGGCTACGATCTCAATGGCGGTTATGCTGAATATGCTGTTGCCGACGAAAGTTTTTGCTTTCCCATTCCTGAAGGTTTTCCCGACTTACAAGCAGCACCTTTACTCTGTGCGGGGTTAATTGGCTATCGCTCTTATCGCCTGAGTGAAGAAGCAGAAAAGATTGGTTTTTATGGTTTTGGTGCAGCAGCGCATATTTTAATTCAGGTAGCTAAGTATCGAGGTAAACAGGTGTACGCTTTTACTCGTCCTGGAGATAGTCAAGGACAAGAGTTTGCCCGCAGTTTAGGTGCAGTTTGGGCTGGAGGTTCTGACAAATTACCACCAGATAAATTAGACGCAGCAATTATTTTTGCACCTGTGGGTAAATTAGTTCCTGCAGCTTTAAAAGCCGTTGCTAAAGGTGGCGTAGTAGTTTGTGCTGGTATTCATATGAGCGATATCCCCAGCTTTCCCTATCAGATTTTGTGGGAAGAACGAGTTTTGCGTTCTGTTGCCAATTTGACTCGCCGAGATGGTGAAGAGTTTTTGGCTTTAGCCCCGCAAATTCCGATTCAAACTGAAGTTACCTCTTTCTCCTTATCTGAAGCGAATGAAGCTTTAGATGCTTTAAGGACTGGTAAAATTAACGGTGCAGCAGTATTGGCGATCGCCTAGTACTTTGCTAGATTGATTTGACACGCCAGACACGGGGATAAAGTTACTTGGATTGAGTTTTTAATTCTTCAACCACATCCCAAGCTAATTCACACTCTCTATCGATCTGTGCTTGTGGATCGCCAATTACGCGACTATGTAAAAGAGCTTCACGAATCTTGGCCGACACTTTGTCAGAAGTAGACTGTCGCGATACTTTTAATTTAACGATCACATCTGTGAGCGAAATCATACCTAAAAGTTGTTTTTGAATCACGGGGGCTCTTCCAATCCCATTTTCCGCAAACAGTCGGGCTACATTAACTAGACTAAGATCGGGATTGACTACAATACAAGGCTTTGTCATGATTTGATAGACCATGAATTCTTCAGGATCTCGTTCATTAGCGGTTATTTTGTAAACAATATCTGTTTCGGTAATAATTCCATAGGCATCTCCATCATTACTAGGTTCGACTATCAACGAACGTACTCCCTTATCTTGCATCAGAGCGAGCGCTTCAGCTACTGTTGCCAAGCTATGAATAGTAACAACTTTGGTAGTCATGATATCCGCTGCTTTCATTGCTATCCTCTCTTATTTTGTATTCTGTCCCAAATCTAAAGCAAATATTGGTATCAATTGAGAAATATCTGTAGTTAAACACTTAATTTATAGACAAGTAACTTGAGAAACTTGTGAAGATATAGTTAACCTGAGTTCGGGATAAGCAAAAGGACAGATAGTAAGCTGAAAATAACTACTTTCTTCAATATTGACATCAACAGCTTTAAAAATCTTAAACTAACTACGACTATAGGGTTAGAGCCCTTACTACGCCTTATAATCTTTTACTTTCAAATTGCCATAGATAGCCAATAGAGAAGATACAGAAGGTTTCTCATGATACAGAATTTTTATAGTTGCCAAAGCTGTGAGATTATTATTTAAGCAATTGAGCTGTTGCTATACGATACATCTTTGTAAATGTATTGTATTTGTATTTTTTGGTCTCTAATTTTTCAGCAGTTGAGGCAAAAATTTTCCTGATTGCCCAATGCAGCATATAGGGATACAGATTGACAGTCTGTAACAAGGTGTTATGTCGAGGAGAAAGAAAAAATTTGTTTGCGGTCATAAAGGTTATGGTCAACTTTGTCATAGATGCGCGCAACAAAAAGCAGATGTAGATCGAAAACGACAGCATAAACTAGATTGGGAAGCTACTTTTGCAGAAGACCCGATCGATCTGAGAAATTTGCCCAAAAATGTGGTACTAAAGTCTCGTCGCATTATTAAACAGCTACAAAGTCAGGGAAATTATCGTCAGTTTCATGGTAAGCGGTTACGCCACGATCGCTTTATTATTAGTATTCCCGTTACCCGTAGCTATCGTTTAATCTGTCGCGATTGTGGTACTCTATTAATTCCCGAAGCAGTAGTCTCCCACGAAGATTACAATGTAGTTAAACCAGGAGGGTAATTAAATCAGTTATCAGTTATCGATAAATAAAGAATTGCGTAGTTTTAATAACCGTACTTTTTACACAATCCACCTTTATCTAAATGCAAATTTACCTCGATTATAGTGCGACAACTAAGCCTCGTTCGGAAGCGCTCGCTAAAGTTCAAGAAGTTTTAGCTACGCAATGGGGTAATCCTTCTAGTCTTCACAGTTGGGGAGAAAGATCGGCAACGGTTTTAGAAATTGCTAGATTACAAGTAGCTGGTTTGATTAATGCGGATAATCCCGAATCAATTATTTTTACGTCGGGGGGTACAGAAGCTGATAATTTGGCAATTATGGGAGTAGCCAGAAAATATCGTACTCCTCAACATATAGTCATTTCTAATGTAGAGCATTCTGCCATTACCGAACCAGTCAAACAATTAGAACAATGGGGTTGGCAGATAACTAGATTGCCAGTAAATAGTCAAGGTAGAGTGAACCCATTAGATTTAAAAGCAGCTATCCAACCTAATACTATTTTAGTTTCCATTATCTACGGACAAAGTGAAGTCGGTACTCTACAGCCGATCGAAAAACTCGCTCAAATTACCCGCAGCTATAATGTCCTTTTTCATACCGATGCCGTACAAGTGGCGGGACGTTTGCCCATTGATGTCCAAAAATTAGGAGTAGATTTGCTTTCTCTTTCTGCCCATAAAATTTATGGAATGCAAGGGGCTGGGGCTTTATATATTCGTAAAAGTTTGGATATAATACCTCTGTTAGGAGGAGGAGGACAAGAAATAGGTTTGCGTTCTGGTACTCAAGCCCTTCCCGCGATCGCTGGTTTTGGAGTAGCTGCCGAACTTGCTGCCCAAGAATTAACCACAGAAACATCTAGATTAATTAGTTTGCGCGATCGCTTATTCGCTCTATTGGCTAATTGTCCTTATCTGATATCCACAGGAGACAGACTGTATCGTTTACCTCACCATGTTAGTTTTCTCCTCAGCGATGATTATGCTGCGATAGCTAAAAACGTTACGGGTAGAACGCTTGTTCGACAATCGAATCTTGCAGGTATTGGTATTAGTGCTGGTTCGGCTTGTAATAGTGGAAAGCTAAATCCTAGTCCGACTCTACTGGCTATGGGCTATAGCGAAGCTGCTGCTAAAAGAGGTATTCGTTTAACTTTGGGTAAAGATACTACTGAAGCAGATATTGATTGGACAGCGATCGTTCTCAAGCAAATATTAAAACGCTTATTGCCACCTTTAGTTACTGTTCGCTAAATTACTAACAAGCTTCTCTTTTCCATCCCTCCATCAAATCTCATGTCTTACTACTATCAATCTATTCCCGAAATTAGCGTCGAAGAGCTAGCCTTAAAATTAGCAGACCGCGACTTATCCCTACAATTACTTGACGTTAGAGAAAGGAATGAGGCTGAAATTGCTTTTGTTGAAGGTTTTGAACTTATACCCCTGAGTGAATTTTCAACATGGTCTACGCAAATTTTAGTACGTCTCAATCCTGAAGTGGAAACTATAGTCATGTGTCATCATGGAATGCGGTCGGCTCAATTATGTCAATGGCTAATCCACAATGGTTTTACCAATGTTAAAAATGTATCAGGAGGTATAGATGTCTACTCTTATTTAGTAGATTCTAGTATTCCTCGTTATTAGATAGATTTTTCTGTTTTCAACTAACTTATTTTTGCTGTTGTTGTTTATATATAATTATTTGTTACTGTCATAATAAAAGGATGTCACGATACCCTAAAAAACAGAAACCATAATCAAGCAAGGAGTTAAAAGCCAATCTTATGCGAATGCTTCACACTATGTTGCGAGTAGGCAATCTCGACAAGTCTCTTAAGTTTTATTGCGATGTTTTGGGTATGAAACTACTACGCCAAAAAGATTATCCTGGTGGTAAATTCACTTTAGCTTTTGTTGGATATGGCGATGAAGCAGATCATACCGTAATCGAACTAACTTATAACTGGGGTGTGGAAGAATACGATTTAGGTAATGCTTACGGACATATCGCCTTGGGAGTAGATGACATCTATGGTACTTGCGATAAAATTAAATCTCTTGGTGGTAAAGTAACCAGAGAACCAGGCCCCATGAAGCATGGAACTACAGTTATCGCTTTTGTGGAAGACCCAGATGGTTACAAAATTGAATTAATTCAGCTAGGTACTCAAGGTTCGGCTAAGAAAGAAGAATTAGCCAATCAAACGGCATAGTTTTAGCTGAAATCTAGATAGTGAAACACAAAAATCCCTCTATGCTCAACTCAAAAAAAGATTGGTTATCCTGGGTATGTTAATAAATCTTTTTGTCTGATTGAGTTTGATGAAATCAAATAGCATTCTTATTGTAGAAGGAGAGCTAATTGTAGCAGAGAGTTTAGCACTAGATTTACAACAAGCTGGTTATAACATTGCGGGAATAGTTGATTCTGGAATGAAAGCAATCCAAAAAATCGCTGAAACTATTCCCGATTTAATCTTAATTGATATTGCACTGTCAGGAGAAATAGATGGGATTGCTACCTGTGAAAAGATTCAAGCAGAGTACGACATACCCATCATTTATCTTACTTCCCTTTGCGATCGAGCTACCTTAAAACGAGCTAGAAATACTCGACCCAAAGGCTATATCATTAAGCCTTATAAGCTCGAAGATGTTAAAGCGACTATTGCTAGTGTTTTGCAAACTCAAGATCCTAGCAAAATTAGTTTACAAAAATTACCTTTTAATTTACCTTCTTCGAGCAGTCGCGATCGACAGCTAAAAAGAGAACAACACCGTCAATTTCTGCCGAAATTATCGAGAGAAGATGCCAAGATTGTAGCAAAACTTCAGCAAGAAGGAGTTTATTTAACTTCTTTAGCAGAGTTTAAATTACCCCATACCAAAAGATTTATTAAAGAGATGAAAATTCTTCATCCTCATCTCTACACTCTGTCTACCCTCAAAAATTGGCGAGTAGGTATACCTTCGCTACGCAAATTTTTTTATACGGAAATCTTATTTTGGGGATTGGGGGAGCGATTACTAAATATAGTAGAAAATTATATTGGTTTACCTGTAATTCTTAATGGTGTAGATCTCCGACGAGATATAGCCGATGCGCCCATAACAGATGCAAGACAATGGCATTTGGATATTGACGACGATCGAATGATTAAAGTTATCGTGTATCTTAATAATGTGGGCAAAACTGGTGGCCCTTATGAATACATACCTCCATTGTGGACTGATAAAATCATTAAGGCTCTTAGTTATACATCGGGATTTGTCAGTGATGAAGCGATCGCCAAAATTGCCCCTCCCACTGAATGGAAAACTTGTGCTGCCAAAGCTGGCACTATAATTATCACCGATCCTCACAGTGTTTTTCATCGTGCTAAACCAGCCAAGCGTAACCGTTATTCGATTACCTTCGGTTATACTTCTCAATTTCCTCAAGTTTCCTTAAGCGAATTCAAGCTTTCACCAGCAGAATGGCAACGAGTGAATCCCAGTTTGAGTAAACGCCAGCTTGCTTGTTTACCCAATCATCCTAAGTTTGAAGCGGAAGTTATTAAAGAGCTTAAAAACAGATAGCTAATTTAATTAGCAGATAAACTAGTCAAGTTATTTTTATGCTCTTGAAAATTTTCTAATGTCGGAGATTTGGGAGTTTGTCCTTTGAGAATTTCTGGGTTGAGACGATAGCCTACATTCCGTACTGTTTGAATTAAATAAGGTTGGCGGGGATTGTTTTCAATCTTTTTGCGTAAAGAAAGAACATGAGTATCGATAGTACGAGGATTGTCAATAGCATCGGGCCAAGCACGGCGCAATAATTCCGACCTACTAATAGCACTTCCTTCGGCTTGGGCGAGAACATAGAGTAAACTAAACTCTTGAGGTGTTAGTTCGATAAAATTACCTTTTACTTGCACGCGACGTTGTACTAAATCGATTTTTAAATCGCTATAGTCTAGATAAAGAGGGACAGAATTAGCTCGCATCCTTCTAAGCAAGGCTTCGATTCTAGCCAGAAACTCCTGCATACCGAAAGGTTTAGTTAAGTAATCATCTGCACCAGACTTTAAGGCAGTCACTACATCTTTCTCACTGTTACGAGCAGATAACATTAAAATTAATGGTTGTTGCTGTTGATGGAGCCAACGGCATAATTCTAATCCATCGCCATCGGGTAAGTCAGAATCCAAAACTATTAGTGTCGGTTGATAGTGGTAAAAAACATTTCTTCCTTGTTGCAAGTTGGCAGATTGCTTAACCACATACCCAGCTTGTTGTAGATGCCAGCCTAAAAGCGAGCGGAGATGAGGATTTCCCTCCACTATTGATATATATATCGAACTCACCTTCGCCTCACTATAATATATTGGAAACTTTAGATATACAGGCTATCAAAGCTATTGTCGATGTTTTGTAATTTTCGTTACGAAGAGAATTTTAAAATGAGTAGTTTTTAATTAGTTTTTGCGAAAATTAAGCTCGAAATAGTTAAATGAAAAGGAAATTAATTGAAATCAAAGGTAGTTGAAACGCTACAATGGTAAATAATAAGAAAAGTTAATATAACTTACTATTTACTTGTAGTTGAGCTAAATTTTCTAATCTAACTAGATCGAGGATAGTGCATCTGTTACTCTCTAACTATTTTTACCGTAAAGATCGTTTTAGTCGATCGCCCTACCCAGAATAATCTTAACAAAAAACAGTAATCATGCTCCAGGACAGACAATCTATTCGCTATTATCAAAAACTCACCGATGCGATGGTCGATTTATGGCACAGAGGCTATCGCTTTGAAGAAATCAAAATGTATATGCAGGGGTACATCGCTTGTCTCCGTCAGACTAACAGTCTAGAAATTTATCTAGTCCATCGTTTAGAAGAAGAAGCCCTGCGCTTTCTTAGAGATTCTTCTAATTTTGGTATGTCAGTTCCCTAAACCTCTAACGTAGTAAGTGACTCTTGACAAAATTTTTAGTAGAGGTTCGGTCTTGCCAAACCTCTATTAGTGCGGTCGCTTTTTAAGAAGCCAAAGCTACTTCTACCATTTGTTGCAGTTCGCCACTTTGATAGAGTTCGATCGCGATATCAGAACCGCCAACAAACTCTCCGTCGATATATATTTGAGGAATAGTGGGCCAATTAGAATATTCTTTTATGCCTTGACGAATTTCATAGTCTGCTAACACATCGACTGTTTCGTAAGGAACGCCCAAGGTATTGAGAATTTGCACGACATTATTAGAAAAACCGCATTGGGGCATTAATTTTGACCCTTTCATAAAGACTAAAACTTTATTTTCTTTAACTAATTTGTCAATTTTTGCTTTTACTTCAGGTGTCATAGTGAGTACTGAATTAGATATTTACTAAAGAAGAAAAAAAATGAACGATCGAGGTAAGAAAAAAATTGCTTTTCTTCCTTGATGGAATATATATCTTATTAATTACTTCATGAGCGATCGAGCAGTTTGACCTGCTGCTTGCCAAGCTTCGGGAGTATAAGTTTTTAAAGCGATCGCATGAATAGTTTCCGATGCCATTGCTTCAGTCAAGGCACTGTAAACAAGTTGATGCTGCTTAACTCTACTTTTTCCTTCAAATTCAGCAGATACAATAATTGCTTCAAAATGTTGACCATCTCCAGCTACTTTGATTTTAGCATCAGGCAATTTTGCTTGGATCATGGTCTCTACCTGCTGCGGACTAATCATATATGCTCCCTAATAACAATCATTACTAACATTTATTCTGACCCATCTACTTAATTTAGCTTAGATCGATCGGGTAAAACAAAATTTATTGGCTAGAGTTAGAAGTAGAGAAAGGAGAGTCAACAAAGCCAATTTCAAACAACTGCTGATAAGATTTTTTGCCCAACTCACTAGTAGGATTTTGGGAACGAATTACCTGAATTAAGAGAGGTACAGATAATTCTGGTTGATTTTGGGCTCGATGCACCAAAGCTAATTGATAAGTAGCTTCGTCTCTCATTTGTCCAGTTTCTAAAGCTTTTTGTCTTTGCTCATTAGCGATGCGGTTTTCTATACCAGAAAAACTACTCGATAGCTGAAGATAAAAGTTAGATAGTTGGTTGAAAATTTGACGAGCATTCTGAAGCTTTTCCGCTGCCACATTATAATTTTCTTGATTAATGGCTTCTTGAGCTTCTTTCATTAACTTTTGACCACCCTGCAAGCTTAGAATACTATCTGCTTGAGTTAGAGGACGGAGATTATTGGGATCGCTCAAATCTTCTGTTGGTTCTTCGCCCGATGCTTGAGCCTGTACTGGCAGGGTAAATGTACCTAAAAGTATAGATAATAAACCGAGATGAATAACATTATATCTTATCATAGCCTATCTTTACTGTAAACAAATCTGAGAGCTTAAGGTATCTTATCATTTGTTTTCTCTTCTTGGTTATTGCTCTGTTGTTTGAGGTGGGCTACAAACAATAATAATTACTAATATTTTTTATATGGTTTTTGCATCTTTAAGGATTAGTTTTTTGCTTCTGCCTTGTTTGTTGTGTGCTTGTGGTAAAACTACACTAGAATCAACTAATTTAAAACAAGACCCTTATATTCAAGTATATTTTAATCATCGGCAGACAAAAAATACTAACTATAGCGATCCTTATCGTCAAATTGAACGTTTCGGCGATAACTTAGAAGCATTAATAATTAAAGAGATTAACTCTGCAAACAACAGTGTCGATCTAGCAGTACACGAATTAAGGCTACCAAATATTGCTCAAACTTTAGCTAAAAAACACCAGCAAGGAATTAAGGTAAGAGTAATTATTGATAACAACTATAATCGTTTTGTTAAAGAATTAATTAGCTCGAAAATAAATAAACTTACCAAGCAAGAACGTCTTCGTTATGAAGAACTTTTTACTTTAGTAGATGCCAATAAAAATGGTAGCCTAAGTCAAACAGAAATAAATCAAAAAGATGCTTTAACTATTTTACGCAATGCAGATATACCTGTAATTGACGATACGGCAGATGGCTCTAAAGGTAGTGGTTTGATGCACCATAAATTTATTATTATAGACCGTCAAAAAATAATTACTGGTTCTGCTAACTTTACTTTAAGTGGAATTCATGGGGATTTTAGTAACTTAGAAACTAGGGGTAATGTCAACCATTTATTACTCATAGATAATCGAGAATTAGCTACAATTTTTACAGAAGAATTTAATTTAATGTGGGGAGATGGTTTAGGTGGTAATAGAGATAGTCAATTTGGTTTAGCTAAAAAAAGGCGATCGCCACAACAAGTTATTTTAGGTAATAGTTTAGTTACAGTGCAATTTTCACCTACTTCTCCTACTCAAAATTGGAGTTACACTACTAATGGGTTAATTGGTAAAACTCTTCAGGATGCAAACCAATCGATCGATCTAGCTTTATTTGTATTTAGCGAACAACAATTAGCTGATATTTTACAAAGTCAACAGCAACAAGGTGTAAAAATTAGAGGCTTATTCGATCGGGGTTTTGCTTTTCGTTACTATAGCGAAGCTCTAGATTTATTGGGAGTTTCTCTTACTTATAAATGTAAATACGAAGATAATAATAATCCCTGGCAAACTCCACTCGATACTGTTGGTATACCTTCATTAGCAAGAGGAGACAAATTACATCACAAGTTTGCCATTCTAGACAATAGTACCGTCATAACTGGCTCTCAGAATTGGTCGGCAGCAGCTAATTATAATAACGATGAAACTGTTTTAATTATTCAAAATCCTCTGGTTGCTGCTCATTTTCAGCAAGAGTTCGATCGACTCTATCAGCAAGCAGACTTAGGAATACCCCAACATTTATCAGCTAAGTTAAAGCGAGAACAAACAAAAAACTGTCCATAAGTATTAATTGTGCTAGAAAAAGCACTCAGGAAAGTTTGACTTTATAATACCCATCACTCACTTAACAATTTAACTAGTTGAGATTTTCTCCATTAAAGATGTTTTACCAACACCACCTTTATTATTATAAACAGCTACAGTTAAAGCTCTTGAGGTATGTTCGATCTTATTTCTTATTTGATAGATAATCTCTCCAATATTATCGGGAGTGATTTCTATGCACAAAGTTGCTGGATAAATTACTTTACCGTGTTTTCTGAATAATTGAATATGCTTAGAATTAGTAATTATTCCCCACTGAACGGTTTTACATTTAGGTGCTAGTAAATAACGTTTTAGTTGTTTGACTGTTGCTTTGTAACTGGGCGTACCATCAGCAAGATTGATATCTCTCCCTTTTAATTCAACTAAGACATAGGGATTATTTTGAGTATGTAAAAAAATATTATCTTATGTATTATAGCATAATACATAATCCACTTTGTCTCCACCATTACCTGTTTTGAAGATGGGAATACGCTCTTGTAATGTAAAACCTAATGCATCAAAAAATGATATTGCAATAAAATTTTTATCTACTATTGCTTCTTTTGCTTGTTCGGGAAGTTCTTGTAAAGCCTTAGCGATCGAAGTTATTTATACTAGTGGTGGTATCGATACTCTAGAAATTTATCGACGTATTGGCATAATAGAAGTATGGTTCTGGCAAAATAACCGATTTACAATATACTATCTCCAAGGCGATCGCTACGAACAAATACAGCAAAGTCAATTATTACCTAGTCTAGATTTCGCTTTACTGACTCAGTATGTACTTATTAGCGATCCTCTAGAAGCAATTATAGAATGGCGTAAACAAATTAAAGTGAACTAGACGATCGGGTTTTTTATAAAGTTACCAATAAATGCGAGAAATAGAAGTAATAGGAATTGGTTTAGATGGTGCAGCAGGACTAACTTTATCAGTACAAAAAATAATCGATCGAGCTACTATTTTAGTTGGGAGTAGTCGCCACTTAAGCTATTTTCCCAATCATCCAGCACAAAAAATAATTCTTAAGGATATCCAAAAGACTATTGAAGAGATTCGGCAACTTGTTCAGTCAAACGAATATATTATTATTCTTACTAGTGGCGACCCTTTATTTTTCGGTTTAGGTCGTTTATTATTAGAAAATTTTCCTCAAGAACAACTACGCTTTCATCCCCACCTTAGTTCAATTCAATTAGCTTTTAGTCGTCTTAAAATTCCCTGGCAAGATGTTCGATTTATCAGCGTTCATGGTAGAGATACAGATGAGTTAATTAAGGTATTACAGCAAGGAACAGAAAAAATTGCTATTCTGACAGATAACATTAATAATTCCAGCGCGATCGCTCGTCTTTATCTGGCACTGAATTTACCTACTGAATACAGTTTTTATCTCTGTGAAAATTTGGGAGATAAATCTGAAAAAATTAGTCGATTCAATGCAGAAGAAATCGAGGGATTAGCTAATTTAGCTGAAGCAGATTTTGCTAATTTAAATGTCTTAATTTTATTGCGCCAAGATATTACTAATAAGTCTTTCGATCTTGACGAACTTCCCATTTTAGGATTGCCAGAAAAAGCATTTATAACCTTTCGCGATCGACCTGGTTTAATTACCAAAAAAGAAATCCGTTTACTTATTTTAGGTGAATTATCTCTACAGCCACAACAAATAGTCTGGGACATTGGTGCAGGTACTGGTTCTGTTTCTATAGAAATTGCTCGCTTATGTCCTAATTCCCAAATTTATGCCATCGAAAAAACGGCAATAGGTATTAGTTTAATTGAAGAAAACTGTAAAAACTTTAAAATTGATAATATCACACCTGTTTATGGTAGTGCAAAAGATATTTTACTAGAATTACCTTTGCCCGATCGCATTTTTATCGGTGGTAGTAGCGGTAATTTAGCAACTATTTTAGATATCTGTAAACAAAAAATTGCTCCCCAAGGAAAATTAGTAATTGCTTTAGCTACTCTAGAAAATTGTTATCAAGCTATAGACTGGTTCAAACAAAATAATTGGCATTATAGTTTACTGCAAATACAAATATCTCGTTCTATACCTATAGCAAAGTTAACTCGTTTTACCCCCTTAAATCCAGTGACAATTATTACTGCAGATAGCAAAAAAAAGGAGTAGCATCTATAACTTTTTAGTTCCTGGCTACTCATATACACATATACATCTGTTAGTCAAATTATAGTCTCGATTAACTAACTTTTGTTAAATTTTGATGTTCTAATTGTTCTTCAATTCCAACTCTTGTATTTTCGTGACTTTCTCCTGAAGGAAGCTATTGGCTGTTTTTGTTATTTTCTCTGATATCTATCAGAGGCAATTAAACCGCCAATAACTGTCACCAGCGCGAAAGTAAATTCGATGGCTGTCGTGCTTTTTGAGAGAAATCCTGGGTCAGAAATCTTGGCACCATGGTCTTGAGCCGAGTTAGTGGCTTCTTTAGCCTGGGCGGATAGTGTTGGGGATATTAATAAAGTTAAAATTAAGGCTGCGTTACTAAAGAAAGAGCCATTAAGTTTCATATTTACTCCTTTTTTTCCTAATTACTCCTTAAACTGGATAGCTCAGTTGTCGCTCGAAATAAGGTCAAAAAACTTGAATATTATGTTGGGCTAATCTGGACGAACAAATTAACAATCCCACTCATCTTAAACAATTTGTTAATTTTTGTAAAGATGATTTACTTGAGGAGAAATTATCAAATTGATAAGTTTGACTAATCAGTTGTCAGCAGAATACTTCGGCTTATTTGCATATTTTAGTAGTTAGTAGGATTTTAAAAGTGTGTAAATAATTTTGCCTAGGTACTTATGTCATCAAACTGTAACCTGGTCAAATACGCTCTTGTTTATCAAAATAGCTTCGGATTCTTGCTACAATTAGTAGCAGGATTAGTAGTAATATTTATGGCATCTCGACAAAAAGTTAGCGTATCAATTGATTCTGAACTTTTAGCATTTATCGACCAAAAAACCCATAATCGCTCTGAGGTAATTAATGAAGCGTTAGCGCAGTGGCGCAAGCAGAAACTGCAAGCAGAGATAGATGAAGCTTACGCTCAAGCTGCATCTCATCAGCCTGAACCAGACTGGGCAGAGGAGAATTGGCTTCTAAACGAGGAGGCTTTAAAGGCAGAAGGCATTGATTAAGCAACGCCAAGTCTATCTACGTCGCGGGCATCGAGCTCTTGGCGATACTAAAGACCGACCTTGCATAGTTGTTTCTGTTGACGGTCGGAATTTTCATAGCCGTACAGTCATAGTCGTTCCCTGTACCTCTAATCTTGAGTTTTTCCTTCCTCATGTCAGGGTACAGCTAGAAAAAGGTGAGGGAGGATTACAATCTGAATCCATCGCACTCTGCGACCAACTAGCTGCTGTCCCTCAAGTGTCTTTGGTACAAGGACCATTCGGAACTATCAGCATTTCTCGCTTTGCTCAAGTTCAGCAGGCGATCGCCGCTGCTATAGGATTGTTTCTTTAGCTATTCTCACCCTATCCTCAGCTCACATATTTCGTAATAAAACAGATAGATTGGCAATAGTAGCTACAGGAAAAAAATAGACTTCTTGCAAAAATACACGCTCGAGCGGAATTAATCCCTTTTAGCTTTTACCTTTTAGCTTTTACCTTTTAGCTTTTACCTTGACTTAACCAAGGTTTATAGGACTTATGCAATAGGTCTATTCAAGTACCCCGACTGCTTACAGCTTCTATTCGTCAAGGACGTTTTGAATTATTCACTGTAATTATATTGATACGGCTAGATTAAAGTAAATTAGACCTGTCTTGAAAATAGAAGGCCGATCGCAGCTATAGTTCATCAAGAGTTAAGCTATAGTCCCCTGGCGTATATTTAGTATTAGGATACCCACAAAGCACAAATTCATGATTGACTCTAATCGTTATCTGCTGTGGTATCGTGCCACAGTCCGCCTCAACCAGATAATTTTTAGCCAAGAAAGAGCGTAGTTTAGTCAAGAGAGCAGGAGAAACTGGCTGCCCATTCAGTCGATGAATTGCACCGTTGGCAGCGACAGCAGAGCGGGATAAATTTATTAGTTGACGATCGGTATCGAGATGGAGAGGATTCCGACTAAATTGTTCTGGGTGAGTAGGAGTAAGAATTGAGCTAGAGCTATTATCGATCGCCCTAACTGTCCGCGTGTCTTCACTCAAAGAGCTAGAATTGTTGAAGCCCGAAGGAAATTGTGGCGTGTATTCGGTGGAAAAGTCGAGCATCACATCTTCTTCTAACTTAAGTGCCAGAGTATGACCAGCCCTTAATCCCACTATTCTTAAGCTTTCTTCTCCAGCAGCCAAGTCAACCAATCCACCAACTAATCCACCCAAAGCATAGTACTGAGATACTTGATGAGAACTATATTCTAGGGAAGGATGAAGCGCGTAACCGAGCAAACCCCCAACATCTTGTCCTAATCGAGCATTTCTATTTATCCTCTGACTATTTTTTTCTAGTGTAATTTTTCGACCAGTAATTTCTTCACTAGAGGCTTTAATCGGAATGGTCAGAGAACCCAAGATAATCGAGTTGGCATAAATTCGACCTGTTTTCGAGCTACTGGGTTGAAGAGTAATGGTCACGGGGACACCTTGGGGAATAAGCTGACGACCGTGAAGATCGTACAAAGGTGCACTAAGTATTGCTACTGTGGGAAGAGTTTCTTTGGCTTTAACATCAATGCTAATGGGATGAAGTAGAGTAATCAACATTGATGTATTGCGTGGTAAGACTGAATTGACCTGAGATGAATAATTCTGACCAGTTACTAACTGTGCCCTAGCTGGATTATTAATCGACTTGATTACATTAAGAAAAAGTACAGAAAGACATAATCCGATTTTAATCGATTTGTACAACATGACTAGCGAAAATTATGACCGAGTAGACGTCGCCTGAGAAAAAATGCTTTTTCTGAGTTTTAGCTATATTTCCAGTACTATTATGACCATTAATTCAAACAAAAAGTGTGATTTGACTCTCAGATGAGTGTGATTTGAATACAGAAACTAGTTTAACTACTTCACCTTAACCTGCCTAACATTTCTCATCCGCGCGAACCTGAGATTGGCGATCGCCCGAATGGAAAAACCAACTTTTTCGCGTTGCTCCTGGTACCCCTAAAAAAAATCTAGGTAAATCTGGGGTGGAAAGGGGGCAGACTATTCTATAAAGTTGAGATAAGAGAATTTTCCCAGGAATTATCGTTCAGCTCGATCGCTATCTGATAATTGAGACCTCGCTCTCGTTGGTTAAAAATCTCATTCTCTCTGAATTAACGAACTACCGCTCGTAACCTTTATAATTTGTCAATGAATCAACCATGTTTCTATTTTTGGAAAGTATCCTGTTCGTCATTACCCTGGTACTGCTAGTTCCTAGTGCAGTTCTTTTTATTGAATGTCTAGCTGCCTTTTTACCCAGTTTTTCTAAGTAGAGGAGAGATACTTTGAAC
>JASJDJ010000066.1 GCA_030065635.1 Xenococcaceae cyanobacterium MO_188.B32 | reverse complement strand
GTTGAATTATTGCGCTTATGGGTGCAAAGTGCAAGGGTCTTTTACCAATTTTAGGGGGTTTTCGGCACTTTTACTTAACTTTTTTCTGCACCAAAAATCCTTGTAACCTTTATAAACTAAAGCTTATCCGTTATTCAGCCAACCCTACTTATGTGCGTGATGTGGTGGTGAAGCAAGTCCCCCAACAAAGACTGATTGGGATACGCAAGGTCTTACCAACGGCTGATTCGGGAGATGATTTTTTCTGGTCTGTTATGAATGCGCTCCCTGGAGGAAATGATACCAGTTATGGAGCTATGACGATTGTTCTGCACGGGGATGGAGTAACCAGCGATCGCACTGATGTCGAACTGGGACGGTTGCTCCATAAGACTGACCATGCTCCCCTTACTACCTATGATGGTATGACCCTTGGAACGCGATCGCTTCCACCCGCAACAATGGCAACATTTATTCCTCCTACAAGCTGCTGTTCCAAGCTTCTGGGGTACAACGCGCTCGGCGAATGGGCCGAAGCAAATCACTACGCTTTCGCAGGTCCGGTGCGGTTAGTCTTTCTGGAATTGCCCAAACTACATCTTGACGATCTGTTTTTTGCGACTATGGAAGTTGTCTCTCTGTCACTAATTGTCTGGTGTGCCTGGAAGTGGCGTAAACAGGAAGCATGAGTTGATTCTATTGAGGAGTAATTGAAGTGAACAATTCAGTTAAATTTTGGGACAAAATTGCCGAACGCTATGCTAAACAACCCATTGCTGATGAAGCAGCTTACCAGAAAAAACTGCAACTCACACGGGAATACTTTCAGCCAGATAGGTCGGTATTGGAATTTGGCTGCGGGACGGGATCGACCGCGATCGTTCACGCACCCTATGTTAAACATATTCATGCCATAGATGTCTCATCGAAAATGATTGAAATTGCCCAAGGAAAAGCTGACGCACAAAATATCAAAAATGTCACCTTTGAACAATTGAGTATCGATGAATTAACTGTGTCTGATGAAACTTTGGATGTAGTGTTAGGACTGAGTATTTTGCACTTACTAGAAAACAAAGAAGAGGTAATTGCCAAGGTTCATAAAATGCTCAAACCAGGGGGAATTTTCGTCACCAGTACGGCGTGCCTGGGAGATAACATGAAGTGGTTTAAAATCGTTGTGCCAATTGGCAAATTTTTGGGGTTGATGCCGTTGGTTAAAGTTTTTACCGCGAAGGAATTAGCAGATAGTTTGACCGATGCTGGTTTTGCGATCGACTACCAATGGCAACCAAGCAAAGGCAAAGCGGTGTTTATTGTGGCAAAGAAAGCTGACTGAATTTATAATAACTTGATGCGGTTAATACAATAATTTATAATAACCATAAAAAAAAGGCGGGTATTCCCCACCTTCAATTCCAGGTATTTCTCTTACTATATATTGCCCAACAAAAAGATAAAAATAACATTTATAACTGAAATATTGTGAAGTTAAGCTAATAATTTTTACTGAGGGTATTTATGCTTATTTTTCTGACACGATCGGTATATTTTTGCTAATAATTTTAGTATAAATACTGCCAAAAAGAAAAAAACCGCAAAAGGCGGTTAGTCGAATTACAGATAGTAACTTCTAAATTGAAGAATCCAGAATTTATAGAGCATTACAAGAATGATTGTAAATGTACGATTAATTATTTTCTTCGTATAAATAGCTGAATTTTCGATTTCTCTACTTCAGCTATTTGACTGATAAATCTGATTTTGTGCGATTTTTAGTAAAGGCTTACCATCCATATACGCTGGAATTGATGTACCCATTAACTCTAAAATTGTGGGAGCTAGATCGACTCCGTGACCTTCTGGTAAAGTAGAACCAGGAATGACATCAGGACTTTTAATAGTTAAAAATCCTCTTCCACGGTGACTGCCTGTCCTGCGATAAGGAACCGGTCCAACACGCCCCCAGTCAGGACTATCAATTGTATCAGTAGGTTGTTCTTGCCAAATAACTACTAAGTCAGCATCTGGCAACTTGGGGTCTTGTTCATCGGCAGATTGTCTAGTGCGCACTACTTTTTTGACTACCATTTCTCCCGTGCGGGGATTTTTAAGTTGATAGAGTTGTTCGATTAGCTGTTGGCATAAAGTATTGTACTCGGAGGGGGCAACTATCCCTGCTGGTTCTCTTCCCTGTAAATTAATGCGGATATAGCCTTCAGAAAAGCTAGGTATAGCAAAAGCTTTCATCTGAGACCAAAACTGTTGATACCACATTACTGGCTGCCAAATTAATTCGCCCTTGGGTCGGCTGACTTGAGATAGTAAAGGTAGGGCAGAACCTTTATTTAGTTTCCGTAAAACCCTATCTATATTAGAATTAAATCGGTCAGATGCCCATTTTCTTAGTAACTTGATTAGGGGATTGGGATGATATATCTGTCGCCAAACTTCTTCTTGCCAATTTATTCTTTGGGGAGAATTTATTGGCGGTGGTACTGGTGTTCCAGATTTACCTATAGGCAGTAGAGATTTTCCAGGAAAATTAAACCGATATAAAAATTCAGGTAAAAGTAACATACTCGGTACATCTGTCGTGTTATCACCGCTACCATGGGCAGAAAATACCAATATATGAGCATCTTCTGGTGCTGTTGCTATAATTTCTCCTACGGCGCGATCGACTTTTTCAAAAACTTCTAGCATCAAGTCACTAGCTTCTGATTTATAAGGATACAAGGGATGGTTGGGTTGACTTAAATACCAAAGATCGTGACCGGCCGAATGAGTTTCACTAAAGACGGTTAAAAAGAGATTCCAGTTCTCCTGCTTCAGTATATCCTGGCAAATTGCTACTCTTCGATCGATCCCGATTTTTAATGCTTCTGATAGACGTTTGAGATAGGCTTTGTCCCACCAATCTCCGTGGTCTTTATGTAACGCGGGATGTTCTCCATATTTACTAATTAAATCTTTAAGCAGTGATGGGGGTTGAGAATGAGAAGGTGTCTGGGGAGAATGGGCACCCCAAGCGAGAACTTGCAGACCATTAACATATTCTGTAAGTTTAGATTGAGGCATATCGAAGACTGCTACTCGATAATCTTCTCCTAAAGCATAAAAAGGTTTATACTCATCAAAGTCATAGGCATTAATTTGTTCCGCTTGGTAAGTGCCTTCATGAAATTTAATTGGTGACCAATATCCAGTTTTTTCAGGTAAGCAACCAGTTAAAAAAGTAGTCCAGGGTGTTTCTGCTTTATAGTATTCAAGATTATTTAATCGTCCGTAAGCACCCATTTCTCGAAGACGTTGAAGATTTTTGAGATAACCTTGAGACATCCAAGTTTCTAATAAAACGGGGTCGGCAGCATCTAGTCCTATAGCAATAACGGAGTTTTTCATAGTTTTTTTATAAATTAATTAAATAAAGTATTTTGACGAAACCAAACATGGAAAAAATAACCCCAACATCGACTTAGCCACACTTTGGCTGCAACTCGCATTTTATTCTGGGGAGATGTTAAGGCTAATATTTGTTTGAAATTAAGAAATTTCCCTACGCTATCCCACCATTGACGCTTTAGTGATTTCCCCACCATACGGTCAACCACAGCTTCTGAACGACCTTGCCAATAACTACGTTTTATAACCCAGTTAGGATTGATTCTTTCTTGGGGAATCCAATGTTGTACGGAGGCTTGAGGATTATAGTAAAATTTTCCTCCTTGTTTTGCTAGGGTTTTATTGAGTAGATATTCTTCACAGGAAAGTAAACTTTTACCTACTCTTCCTAGATTCTCGTTAAAGCCTCCTATTTGACAAAGGGCTTCTCTTTGGTAGCTCATATTGGCACCATAAGGAAATTTGGGAAATTGTAACCAGTGGGGTTCATCTCCACAGTCGAGAATAGAAAACATAAATTCCATTTCTGGCTGCATCCATTCTGGTTGTTCTATTTCCCATAACGGAGATATTAATCCACCAATACCTATTGGTTTGGGGTTAACTGTTTGAAAGGTTTTCAAAATTTCTGCTAGCCAATTTTTACAGGGAATGGCATCATCATCTAAGTAGGAAATATATTGACTGCGAGCATTATTTAGGGCAGTATTTCTTGCTTTTGATAATCCTTGTACTGGTTCGTAGATGTAATGTAAATTGGCTAGTTTTGTTTGGTAATCAGTGTAGATTTGTTTGGTGTTGTCGGTGGAGGCATTATCAACTAGGATAATTTCAAAGTTTTGAGTGGGTAAGGATTGATTAATTAATCCTTCTAGGGCTAAGGGGAGGCGGTTGGCTCGGTTATAGGTACAAATAGCAACTGAGATTTGAATATTAGCATCAATATTTGTATTTTGTTTTAATTTGTTATCCATATAATAAGATTGTATTTTTAATAAACCGCAGAGGACGCAGAGGGCGCAGAGGAGGATTTATTGGTTGTGTCTAATTATTAGTTGGTTAGGGGGCAAGGGAGGTTCGATCCCTAATTAAATTTAGTTAGTATTGAATTGTAAGTTTAACTATTTTTTGACTAAGATTAAGATATAAAATATTTAAATACAGTTTAAAATTATTATTCATTTTCAATTAAGTGTTTCTTTAATTACTTTCTTGTACATATCCGCGATATCATGCCAGGTCATGACAATTTGTTTTGAGCTTAAGGTTGATTTTTTTAAATCATTAATTAAGTTTGTTTCTTTCTTTTGTACCTCTGCAATATTGTGTAAATCTTGAAAAAAAGCTTGATAGCTATCTAGATTATTTTCAACTAAAAAACCATATTTACCTCCATCTAATAAATGATTCATTCTTTCACAAGGAATAGTGAGAATGGGACGACCACAGGCTAAATACTCTACAACTTTTAAGCTGGCACTGGTGAACTGATTATTGGGAAATCTAGTTTTGTCGTAGGGAGCAACACAAAGATTGGCTGCTCCGATATAAAGAGGTACTTTATCTTGAGCTATTTTTCCCTGAAAGATAACTGGTGAATTATATTGTTTGGATATATTTTCTAGTTCTTGGCGTTTAATACCATCACCAACAATATGAAAAATAATTTTATTATGTTGAAGACCGCCTAATGCTTTAATTAGAGGAGCAGGCTCTTGAATAAAGCGATTTAAAGACCCTATATAAGTTAAGATAAAAGCATTGGAATCGATATCTAATAATTGACGGCAAGATTGTCGATCGCGTGGATAAAAAATACTAGGATCTATCCCATTGGGAATAGAATAGATTTTATCTTTATCTTCAGTATATTTTTGTTCTAGCATAAAATGCTTCATTTGTTCGGTTTCAACAATGATACTGCTAGAATTTTTAATCCATTTACGTCTAAAGTAAGGCAATATTTTTTGAAAAATTACTGTAGATAATTGACTTATAAAACTAGAACGCCAATCAATTTTCGTATGGAGATTGGTATAAAATTCTGCTTCGTTAATAAATATGCTAGGAACTCCATAGTGTTGAAAAGCACTAGATAATAATCCAACTAAAGACCATTGTCTTTCAATAACTAGATCGAATTTTTGAGCATTAGCTTTAGCAAATTTATTTAAAATTTTTCCGTATCGTAATGCACTTATTGTTCCATGAGGACTAAAATAAGCACTACCTTTATTTTTTTCATGAGGTGAAACTTCAGAACTATTGAGAATGGTCAAATATTGGTATTTTAAATTATCTGGTTTTAAAATTGTTCTAAAAATTAAAGTTACATCATATTCTTTTTCTAAATGTCGAACTATTGGCAAAGTATTTAAAACATAAGTCGTGTCTGGAAGATAATTTATACCTGGTAAAGCAATAGCAATTTTAGGTTTTTGGTAGCTAGTTTTCATTTAAATTCCCGCACTTGCTTTTTCTACTGGTGGTTGAGAATTAACTTGGCGATGGGAGATTACTTTAGCTGGTACGCCGACGGCTACGGAGTAAGGAGGAATATTTTTGGTAACTACTGCCCCAGCACCAACTATGCTTCCTTTGCCAATGGTTACTCCATCTAAAACTTTTACTCCACTGCCAAGCCAACAATTATCCTCGATCGCGATTCCCTGGAAAGTACTCTTTTGGTCTATAATATCCACCAAAGGATCGTCAAAGCCGTGATTGTTAGCATATATACCGCAATGGGATGCGATCAAACAGTTATCACCAATGGTTATATCTCCTCCAGATATGCAGGTGTAGGGACCAACATAAGCTCGGTTGCCAATTTTAATTTCACCAAGATTGGATTTGATATCGACACCGCGATCGAGCGATACTTTATTGGCAATAACTACATTACTATTAGTATTGAGGCTTCTGATGCGAACACCACGATGAAGACTAATCAAGTCCCCAATTTTAATCTTAGCCGTGCCGACAAATTCTACACCAGGTCTAATATAGGCAGCATTCCCCAACTCAGCGAAAATAAGCGGGTATCCTATTCGGCGCAAAACTCTACCCAGTGGAGTTGGTATCCACTCTAGCAAAAAAAGTATTACCGCTTCTAAACAGCTTAACCATCTCGCAATTAAGGCTTTTTGATAGCGTGAATAAATAGATTGAGAATTTTCCCCATTCATAGTGATCTAATAGATAAGGTAATACCTTTACTAATTAAGAATCTGTTCAGGTTAAGCTAATTTAACTTTAGACTAAATGTTAACTAAATTAACTTAGAGATAAACTCTCCCTTGCCCCCTCACCAATTAATAATTAGACATAATCAATAAATCCCCTCTGCGCTCTCTGTGTCCTCTGTGGTTTATTAAAAAAGATAAACTCAAGTGAAATAAGAACAAGTTACTTTGAACCAGTTACTTTAGTTTTCCCCAACCAATCAGATAAATCACGCTTAATTAAATCTTGTAGTTGTAAAATATCTTCTTCATAAATTGAGATTAAATAATTGCTCGCTCGAAATCAGGAACAGGTTCTTGTCCTCTAGTCAAGTAATAGACAAAGTGGGAATAAGCTCTTTCAACTGGGTTTCTCAGAATAGCAATTAATTTGATATCGGGTTTGTATTGATGTATGCGTCGAGCAGTCCTGGGATTATACAAATAAATAGTTGTACAGAGATGTCGTTCCTGTTTTGGCTGCTCCCAATACTAAAAAGTTAGGTTTGACCATTAACTATTTCCTTCTTAATATCGAGCAACAGAAATTAGCGGTAAAGGCTTACCATCCATATATTCGGGAATTGGCGCACCCATCAAATTAAGAATTGTCGGTGCTAAATCGACTCCGTGACCTTCTGGTAAAGTAGAACCTGGAGTTATTCCCGAACCCGTAACAGTTATAAAACCATGGGGACGATGACTGCCTGTCCGACGATAGGGAACTGGACCAATACGTCCATGTTGAGGATGATCGATTACATCGGCTGGTTGTTCTGCCCAAACTACAACTAAATCTGCATCGGGTAACTTCGGGCTGTCTTCAGTAGCAGATTTTCTAGTGTGAATTATTTTTTTGACTATAGATTCTCCCGTACGAGCATTTTTGAGTTGAGATAGTTGTTCGGTTAACTCAGCACAGAGTGAATCATATTCTTCTGGAGAGACGATACCCTTTGGTTCTCTCCCTTCTAAATTGATGCGAATATAGCCTTCAGAAAAACTAGGAAGTGCAAAAGCTTTCATCTGCGACCAGAAAGAAGAATACCACATAGTTGGCTGCCAAAATAAAGACTGTCCTGCTTGCTGTAACTCTTCAGGCGATCGCAAATCTTGAAGAGGACGACCAAAAACTCGGTCTAAATACTTGTAAAACTTACTGGGTAACTGACTCCGCAACCATCTTTTGAGCAAATTGGCTTCATATTTCCGCTGCCAAATTTCTCCTGTCCATGTTTTTCGCTTGGGAGATGTTATCATGGGAGAGGGTCTAGTTCTATCCTCTTCTGTGGCAATGCCTACTTTACCTGGAAAGTTAAAGCGATAAAGAAACTCAGGTAAAAAGAGCATACTAGCAACATCTGTCGTATTATTGCCACTACCATGGGCAGCAAACACTACTATATAAGTATCTTTATCTACTCCCGTTAAAATTTTGCCAACAGCACTATCCACTGCCGTAAATACTTCTAACATGGGATCGTTATTGTGGTTGTGGCGATAGGGATAAAGAGGATGATCTGTTTGACTGAGATACCAAAGATCGTGACCTGCCGAGTGAGTTTCACCAAAAATGGTTAAAAATAAGTCCCATTGTTCTTGTTTTAGCCAATCTTGACAGATAGCAACACGACATTCAATTCCCGCCTTTACTGCTTCCTGAAGACGATTTAAATAAGCTTCATCCCACCAGTCTCCATGGTCTTTATGTAATGCGGGATGTTTGCCATATCGAGCGTTAATTTCCCCTAATAATTCTTCTGGCAAAGAATGACTGGAAGTTTGAGGGGAATGCGCTCCCCAAGCCAAAACCTGTAAACCATTGACTTGGTTAGAGAGAACAGATTGAGGAATGTCAAAAGCTGCTACGCGATAATCATCTCCTAAAGCATAGAAAGGTGGATACTCGGCAAAATCGTATGCTTGGATTTCTTCGACATTGTATGTATCTTTTTGAAATTTAAATGGACCCCAATAACCTGTTTTTTCAGGCAAACAACCAGTTAAAAAAGTTGTCCAAGGTGTCTCTGCTTTATAGTAATCAATATTAGTTAAACTACCATAAGCTCCATTTTCTTTCAGGCTTTTAAGATTGGGCAAATAACCTTGAGACATCCATTTTTCTAATAAGGATGGCTCTGCTGCATCGAGTCCGATGGCAATAACAGACTTTTTCATAGTTTTGTGTTAGATAAAATAAGCAAATAATTATAATTGCGTAATTTTAAAATATGACTTTAAGCTAAAATAAGATAATTTTTCTAAAGGATTTTATAGATAGATTTACTGACACTATTTATTGAGAGAAGTTCTCAAATTAGATCGAACAGTATGTCTTAAAAAATATAGAGGACTGAGGAAACTACTCACAAAAAATTCCATTTCGCAAGCAGCGACTAGATCGGTTTTTATTTGCCATTGGTATTTAATAATATGGGATATGGCTCGTTTAAAACTTCCTAGCATAATCTTAGCCATAATAATAGGCTTTTGCCAACTTTTTGCTTTGAGTAAACGCAGGTAACATATACATAAACTACAACCTCTAATCAGAGAAATTAAGTATTCTTTTTCTAATCTTTTTTGTGGAATTTGATGATAGACATGCATGGTAGGGTTATACCAAATTTCCCAACCAGAATGATGCATATGAAGTAAGGTTTCATAGTCTTCACCAGCTAACATTACTTCATTTACTCTGCCAATTAAAACAGGATTGTCAGGAACATTTTCACACCAAGCTTGTTTCCGAACAACCAAAGCTGCACCAGGAGGAAGACTTAAAATATCGGGTTGGTATAAATGAGCTTCTTCTCCTTTTTCTCTAATAGCTAAAAAAGACTCAATTCGTTCAAAATTATCTGGTGGTTTTACTTCAAAATCACCGTGTATTTGACCACCATATGCTCCTGCTTGGGGATGATTATTAGCAAAATAATAAGCTTCTGTCAACCAATTAAGAGAAGGTAAAATATCATCATCGATAAAGGCAATTAACTCACCCCGAGCTTCTTTAATTGCTCTTTGTCGAGCAAAAGCGAGACCTTGTTTTTCTTCAAAACAGTATCTTAAAGAAGATGTATTTACCCAATTAGCTTGATAACTTTGAACGACTTCTACAGTCTTGTCATCACTGTTATTATCAATAACAATTACTTCCCAAGTAAAATATACAGTACAAATTTGTTGTTTTAATCTCTCTAAAACTTTAGGTAAACGCTCTTCACCATTATAGGTCGGAATAGCTATACTAAAATCAATATTGTTCATTACTTTAATGTTTTCTACTTATAAGCTGAAATTGCTAAGTTATCTGGCAGGAGTAAAATAATTACTTTTGTAATCTAAAAAATCATATTAAACTAAAAGCTAAAAGCTGATAACTATCTTATAAACTAACTTTCAAAGGTTGGATTTTTCCAACTTCATAACCTTGCATATAATCAACTCCCATGGTTTTAATTTTGAGGAGGGTATTTTTGTTTTCTACATATTCGGCAATAGTTTTCATACCTCTTGTTTGTCCCCAATAATTAATTTGCTCGAATTGAATTTGATTGGCATTTTGAATGATATTTTTAACTAAATGACCATCAATTTTGAGATAATCGGCTGATATTTGTTGGAGATACTCAGAATTATTATTTTGCCTACCAAATTTATCTAAAGCGAAAGAACATCCCATAGCTTTAAGAGCAGTAATTAACTGAGTAACTTGCTCTAAATTAGCGGTCGCAATTTTTTCGGATATACTAAAACAGATTTGCTCTGGAGAAATAGAATGGGCAGATAATTCTTGTTCTAGAAAACTAATAAACTTTCGATCGTTGATACTAGCAGTAGAGAGATTAATCTCATATACAGATTGATGTTTATCATGGCTAGAGCTAGAAAGTTGTGTTAATAACTTACGAATAACCAAGCGATCGATCGTACCCATTAGATTGTGAATTTCTGCGGTGGGTAAAAATTGCTTGGGTAATAATATTTTGCCTGCTGTATCTTCAAGACGTAGTAAAATTTCTCCGTGTTCTCGTGCTAATTCTCTCTCGTTAACAGGACTAATTTGTTGGTAGTAAAGACGGAATAAATCTTGCTCGAAACCTTCAGAAATTTTGTTTAAATAATCTTCTGTGTTTTTGGTATACTTTAATTTATTTTTGTGGTCGATCGCTTCTATATATTCTTTTTTCCATAAGAAAAAAGGACTTTGCATACTGCTAGATAAAAACTCCATCTGACAAGCAGCCACCGTATCTGTGTAGAGATGATGGCGATGCTTAATTAGATGCAATACTAATCTACGTAAATCATTAGCCATGTAAGCGGGAAAAGCTAGGGGTCGTTGCCAACTTTTCAGAGTCATCATCCGTAATCTATGTCGGCTCAAACCCACACAACGAACTAATAAACGCAAGTATTCTTTTTGCAAGCGTGCATTAGGAATTTTATGACGCACGACCATAGCAGGGTTATACCAAATTTCCCAACCCCCTTGTTGAATATGTAGTAGAGCTTCTAAATCTTCACTAGCTAATCCTGCATCTTTGCCTGTATGGTTCAAAACAAGACGCTGAGGGACTGTTTGTAACCAAGCTTCCTTGCGAACCACTAAACCAGCAGCAGGGGGTAGTATTTTGTTACGGGGTTCATATTTGTATGCTTTATCTCCTCGTTCTACGATGGCTAAAAAGCAAGATATTTGCTGAAAATTATGAGGAAGCTCATCGGTCGATTTTTGTTCAAAGAAATCTGCATGAATTTGACTGCCATAAGCACCTACTTCGGGATGTTCTCGACCAAACTTATAAGCAGCATATACCCAATCTGGGGCAGGTAAGTTATCATCATCCAGAAAAGCAATTAATGTTCCTTCTGCTTTCTCAACCGCTTTTTGTCTGGCAAAAGCAGCCCCTTGTTTTGGAGCAAAATAATATTTTAAGGGATACTCTGACGACCAATTAGCTTGATAATCTCGAATTACTCTAGCAGTATTATCAGTACTGTTATTATCGACAACGATTATTTCCCAGGTAAAAATTTGATTCTCTTCTCGCGATCGATCGCAGTATTCTATACATAGTTTAAGTTTTTCTAAAACATCAGGTAATCGATGTTCTCCATTATAAGTAGGAATTGCAATAGTTAAGTCCACTTTCAGTTACCAGTTATCGGTTATCAGTTATCAGTTACTTTGAGAAGAAAGCACAATCTAGTTTTGTAAAAAAGATTGAAGCGATGAATAAAAGTAATCTGCACGACCGGGATTTAGTATTAGTTGTTTTTGATTCATAGTCAGCCAAAACTGAGGCAAATTTCGCTGTAGAGTTACTAACAATTTTTGCGTTATAATTTTTGAAAGT
This sequence comes from Xenococcaceae cyanobacterium MO_188.B32, assembly GCA_030065635.1. Lineage (GTDB taxonomy): Bacteria > Cyanobacteriota > Cyanobacteriia > Cyanobacteriales > Xenococcaceae > JASJDJ01. The sequence continues at coordinate 19,459 of JASJDJ010000066.1, read as the reverse complement.
TTTAGTTTTAAGATAAAAAACCACGCTGGCCAAGAAAATATCGATATACCTGCAATTTTGATAGCATCTAGAGGCTGTTTGTGTTTTAGTCCGACTAAAAACCAATGAAGTTTTAAATAAATATGAATTAGTTCTAGTTCGGGAAGAGATGAACGATATTTTGGGGAAATTAAAGTATATATTTCTTGTTTAAGAATAAAATTAGTTTCTAATCTTTGTTGCAGGGTTAGTTGCTTATGGCATCCTCCAGACCAGAGCGTTCTATACCCTAAATATTCATTAACAAAAACTGCATTACCATATTTGGCAATTTGAATCCAAGAGTAAATATCATCACAGTTTCCATCAAAATTTGAGTTCCATCCTCCAGATTTAATAAAAGCTTCTTTTTTAAAAGATACTTGAACTGGTGTGCCAAAGGGTAATACTTCTAAGAGCATTCCATAGTGAATATCCTCTTGAGAAATATAACAAGCTTGGCCAGAACCAACTCGATCGGTACGACTAACTTCTGAGCCATTCATATCTACTTGAATAGCTTGACAAGAACAAATAGCTGCTTGAGGACAAGCAAGAATTGCTTCTGTTAATTTTTCGATGCAATTAGGAGTAAGATAATCATCATCATCTAATAACTTAATCCAATCTCCTCGAGCAGCGTTAATACCTGCATTAACTGTCGCCGAATGACCGAGATTAGTTGAATTACGATGATAAATAACCCGCTTTCCTAAACTGTTAATATACTCTTCTGTTCCATCATCAGAGCCATCATCTGCAATAACAACTTCACAATCTCTAGTTTGATTTAAGGCAGATTCAACTGCGCGTTTTAATAAAGATAGGCGATTATATGTTGTAATTACAATACTAAATTTCATATCAGCAAGAAAATATTTTGCTATTTAAAATAATTAATAATATCTATTATTATTAATACTTTTATTTTGATGCTTGTCTATATAATTATGTTAAATTTACCTAAATTTAATATTCAGTATTATTACTATTATCAAAGCCTTTTTTTGTATTCATTGACAGTTGTAGTTTCTAAGAAACTTTAATAAATAACTCATATAAACTTCATTAAAAAGACATGAAGATACACGAGGATTTTTAATTAAATAAAATGCGTTGCAGCTTTTAAGTAATGATGTACAAAATATTACTGTTAGTAGTTATTAGCGATCGGCTTTTAACAATATTGTGTAAAAATGGTAGCTATTGGTTTATCTGCTCTCAGCTATTAGCATTACAATTGGCAATATTATGGATATTACTAACGATTTACACGTTGTCGAAACTAGACCTCTATTAAGTCCCGCATATATTAAAAGTGAATTTCCGCTTACAGATAAAGCAGCAGCCTTAGTGAGTCAAACCCGCGATCGCATTCGTAATATCTTAGCGGGAAAAGATAAAAGATTATTAGTAGTGGTAGGACCTTGTTCTATTCATGATGTCCAAGCTGCTGAAGAATATGGCACAAGACTAACCGATCTACGACGAGAACTACAAAATGAACTAGAAATTTTGATGCGAGTTTATTTTGAAAAACCTCGTACCACTGTAGGCTGGAAAGGATTAATTAATGACCCTCATCTAGATAATACCTACGACATTAACACTGGGTTGAGAATGGCACGAAAATTGCTTTTAGACTTAACTCATATCGATTTACCCGCAGCTACAGAATTACTCGACCCAATTACCCCTCAGTACATTGCAGAATTAATTTGCTGGACAGCTATTGGTGCTAGAACAACAGAAAGCCAGATCCATCGTCAAATGGCATCGGGTTTATCTATGCCTGTAGGTTTTAAAAATGGTACAGATGGAAGTCTTAATGCAGCCACAAATGCTATGTTAGCTGCAACGTCTCCCCATCATTTCTTAGGTATTAATAAGGATGGATTAGCCAGTATCGTCAAAACTACTGGTAATCCTGACGTTCATTTAGTTTTACGGGGTGGGAATAATAGTCCCAATTATGATACTCAAAGTGCGGAAGCTGCTGCTACTAAACTAGTTCAAAAAAATCTCAATTATCGTTTAATGATTGATTGTAGTCATGGCAACAGTAGAAAAGATTACAATCGCCAACCCATAGTTCTCAATGATATTGCTCAACAGGTAGAAGTTGGGGCATCCTATGTTATGGGTGTAATGATCGAAAGTCATTTAGTGGCTGGAAATCAACCTCTAGCTAAAGATACTACCAGTTTAGTTTATGGTCAGAGTATCACGGATGCTTGCGTTGACTGGAAAACAACTGAACAAATGTTGCGTTCTCTAGCTAAATCAGTAGCTCAAGGTAGACCAGAAATTAGAGAAAATCCAACTTTTGTCACGGTAAATTAGATTAGTTTGTTATCGATTTCTTGCATGGATGCAAGAAATTCTCGATCTTTGTTAGTCATGTCTCACGGTTCGCTTAAATTTCTGAGCCCTTCAGAATTATAATGGCGAAACCGCTGATTGTATAAAGATTTGAGAAGATATAGAGGGAACTGAGAAGCGAGGAAATTGAGAGAAGGCGATCGCGCACTGTCAGTGCGCGATCGCATCTGCTGATTCTTCAAACCTCGATAATTTGGTTGGCAGATCAGTCAGACTAAATTTGACCTCTGCCTCCTCTTAAATGACTGAAAGCTATGTGTAGAATGGTTCTCAACCCATTTATTGAACAACTAAATTTTAAAATGAGCGAACGGTGAGGTATAAAGCTTTCTAACGTAGATTAAAAAGAACAAAATTGAATTGCCAAGGAAAATTGTCCCATTTTTGTTACATTTTATTGCTTCAATTAGACTATATTAAAGCAAATTTAGCCTTAATTTGGCTATATGCTTTGATTTCACAGATTATTTTCTCTAACTAAAAAAATAAAATTATCCGATCGAGATATGTTAAGAAATATTTCTACAATGTTAATCTAGGTAAAGAAATGTTATCTACTACTGGTGTGGTCACTGCCACCGTAAATCTATAAAAACTAAAACTGAATTAGAAATAAGACCACTCAAACAAATATCTAAACCTCTTAAGATAACAAATAATTTATGAATTCATCACTTCTACCTATTTCACTCCCACCTCGCTATATTAGCTTTTTACCTCGATTTTCTAAACTGGCAAGTGTAAGTATTTTCTCCAACATGATGGTACCGTTGGCGGGAATATTTGATACAGCCTTTTTAGGGCATTTAGCAGATATTCGTCACTTAGCGGGGGTCATTCTCGCTAGTATTTTATTCGATTATCTGTATCGAATTTTGAAGTTTTTTCGCAATGGTACCAATGCTCTAACTGCTCAAGCAGTAGGAAAAGATGACCACAAAGAAATTTTACTAGCAGTGTTACGAAGTGGTTTGGTAGCCCTAGCGATCGCTCTTGGTATCTTAATTTTACAATATCCCATTCAAAAACTCGGCTTTGCTATTTTGTCTGGTTCCCCCGATATAGAAAGCTTTGGTATCGACTACTATAATGCCCGTATTTGGGGCGCACCCGCAGTTTTACTCAATTTTGTGCTAATTGGCTGGTTTTTGGGACGAGAAATGAATTCTTGGGTGTTAGCAATTTCTCTAGTGGGTAATGGCTCTAATGTCATTATGGATTATTTGATGATTAACAGATTCGGTTGGGAAAGCATGGGGGCTGGACTTGCTACCACTCTGAGTCAGTACCTAGCCTTTCTAGTTGCATTGGTAGGAGTCTGTTTGAGCATCGAATGGAAAAAGTTACCCGAAGCTAGCAAAGAAGTACTCGCTCGAGAAGCTCTCAAGTCTACTGTAGTACTCAAAGGCAATATTTTGACTCGGTATGTAGCGATGATTACTGCCTACTCCATTTTTACTAACCTCAGTGCAGCTATGGGAACGGAATTTATCGCCAAAAACGGATTACTACTTCAGATTGTACTTCTCAGCCAATTTACTGTTAATGGTATCGGCTTAACTACTCAAACTTTAATTGGTAATTTTAAAGGCAAGGGTGAAACAGACCAAATGATGCCCCTCTTGAGTGTATCTATCTTCACCAGCTTGATGATTGCGTCTCTATTTGCAGCAGTTTCTATTTTCTTCCCAGAGACAGTCTTTGGCTTATTAACTAGTCATACTAGCGTCAGTCAATCTGCTGGAGAATACACCATTTGGTTGCTTCCTCTCCTAACTTGTGGTGCTAGTGCTTTTATGTTAGAAGGATATGTCATTGGTTTGAAAGAGAGTGCTAAACTCCGTAATTCAGCTTTATTTGCTCTGGGATTAGGCTTTATTCCTTTAGCTGCTACTGCTTGGTATTTTCAAAGTAACCACTTACTCTGGTTATCTCTAACCTTTTATATGGCAGCATTGCTGATTTCTCTTGGGGTACAAGTTCCAGGAATTCAGCATAACCAAAATTTACAATTACAAGCACAAGCATCAAAGTAACGGACAATATTAGATTGAGGTAAACGTTCGTTTAACGATGAAGCAGATTATCGGTATTTAGTCAATAGGAATGTTAAATTATTAGCTTGTATTGGTTATCTATCACCTAGTATCCTTTTTGGATACTAGGTTTTTTTACATAGTAATTTTGCCTAGGTGCCTTTGCGTCTTTGCAGGAGACTAATACAGCACCAAAAATGCAAGAATAAATAAATACATACGATCGATTCTTGGCAACTTGCATTACCTAAACTACTATGGCTGAATCCCTCCAGTACCTTAGCGGTAGCGATATCCGCGACAAATTCCTTAAATTCTTTGAAGAGAGACAACACAAAATCTTACCCAGTGCATCTTTAATATCAGAAGATCCCACAGTAATATTAACCATAGCAGGGATGCTACCCTTTAAACCGATATTTCTGGGACAAAAAAAAGCACCCCAACCCCGCGCTACTACTTCCCAAAAATGTATCCGCACCAATGATATAGAAAACGTGGGACGTACTGCCAGACATCATACCTTCTTTGAGATGTTGGGTAACTTTAGCTTTGGAGATTATTTTAAAGAACAAGCTATAGAATGGGCATGGGAACTTTCTACCCAAGTGTATAAGTTACCCGCAGATAGAATTATTGTCAGCGTATTCAAAGATGATGAAGAAGCTTTTACTATCTGGCGCGATAAGATAGGCATTCCTGCAAATCGTATTCAACGCATGGGAGAAGAAGATAATTATTGGACAATGGGTGCTACTGGCCCTTGTGGCCCTTGTTCGGAACTATACTATGATTTTCATCCAGAATTGGGCGATGAGAATATAGATTTGGAAGATGACAGCAGGTTTATCGAGTTTTATAACTTGGTATTCATGCAATATAACCAAGACGCAGAAGGAAATAGAACTCCTCTACAAAATAAAAACATCGATACGGGTTTGGGTTTGGAAAGGATGGCGCAAATCCTGCAACAAGTACCCAATAATTATGAAACAGATTTAATTTTTCCAATTATCAAAACTGCTGCGGAAATTGCAGGGATAGATTACAGTAAAGCTGACGAGAAAACTAAAACCTCTTTAAAAGTAATTGGGGATCATGTCCGTGCAGTAGTTCATTCGATCGCTGATGGCGTTACTGCTTCTAATACAGATAGAGGTTATGTATTGCGTCGTCTCATTCGTAGGGTGGTGCGCCACGGTAGATTAATTGGTATTGAAGGTAATTTTATTAACAAAGTTGCTGAAACTGCGATCGCTCTTTCGGAAACAGCTTATCCTAATGTGAGAGAAAGGGAAGAATCGATCGAGAATGAATTACAACGAGAAGAATCTCAATTCCTCAAGACTTTAGAAACAGGGGAAAAATTACTGGCAGAGATTTTAGCCAAGAAACCCCAGCAAATATCTGGTGTGGATGCCTTTACTCTCTATGATACCCATGGTTTTCCTTTAGAGTTAACTCAAGAAATCGCTGAAGAACAAGGTTTAACTGTGGATGTAGATGAGTTTAATGTAGAAATGGAAAAACAGCGCGATCGCGCTAGAGAAGCCCATCAAACCATCGATCTTACAGTCCAAGGTAGCATAGATAAGCTAGCAGAACATATCCATCCTACAGAATTTTCTGGTTATACCGAACTTCAATCTACTGTCAAAGTAGAAGCTGTTTTAGTAGAAGGCAAATCTGTCGAAAATGCGGTCGCTGGGACAGAAATACAATTGATACTCGATCGCACTCCGTTTTATGCTGAGTCTGGGGGACAAATTGGCGATAAAGGTTATCTCTCTGGGGATAATCTCCTAATTCGCATCGAAGATGTCCAAAAAGAATCTGGTTTCTTTGTCCACTATGGCAAGATAGAACGGGGTAATCTCAATACAGGAGATACTGTCAATGCAACTATCGATCGCTCTTGTCGTCGTCGCGCCCAAGCCAATCATACTGCAACTCACTTACTACAAGCTGCTTTAAAAAAAGTTGTGGATGATTCTATCTCGCAAGCAGGTTCATTAGTAGACTTCGATCGCCTTAGATTCGATTTTAACTGTCCCCGTGCTTTAAAACCCGAAGAAATTCAACAAGTAGAAGACTTAGTTAATACTTGGATCTTTGAAGCACACGAAGCAGATGTTAATATTATGCCTTTAGAAGAGGCTAAAGCTAAGGGTGCAACTGCAATGTTTGGGGAAAAATATGCTGATGAAGTCAGAGTAATCGATTTTCCTGGCGTATCCATGGAACTTTGTGGCGGTACTCACGTTAAAAATACTGCGGAAATTGGCATCTTTAAAATTATCTCCGAAACTGGTATTTCTTCAGGAATTAGACGTATAGAAGCTGTGGCAGGTGCATCGGTTTTAGACTACTTAAATGTCCGTGATAAAGTAGTCAAAGAATTGAGCGATCGCTTTAAAGCCAAACCCGAAGAAATTAGCGATCGAGTTAACACTTTACAAGCAGAACTAAAAGCAACTCAAAAAGAATTAGAAGCAGCAAAACAAGAACTTGCTCTTGCTAAATCCGATAGTTTATTATCTCAAGCAGAAACAGTAGGTGCGTTTAAAATTTTAGTAGCAAACATGGGCGAAATGGATGCTAAATCCTTACAGTCTGCTGCCGAAAAATTGCAACAAAAACTAGGAGAATCTGCTGTAGTTTTAGCTTCTATTCCCTCAGAAGGAAAAGTAAGTTTAGTAGCTGCTTTTAGCCAGAAAGTTATTAAAGAAAAGAAACTACAAGCAGGTAAATTTATTGGCGGTATCGCTAAAATCTGTGGTGGTGGAGGCGGTGGCAGACCAAATCTAGCCCAAGCTGGCGGAAGAGATGCAAGTAAGTTAGGTGAAGCTTTGGATATTGCCAAGAAGCAGTTAATTGAAGGATTGAGTTAATTTTTAAGGGTGGGTTAATTACCCACCTTAGTTATGTTTAATTTATTTAACTTTGATTCTTATTCTTTAGTATTGTTTAACAGCCCAAAATTCCCATAATAGAAGCGATAAGAGAACTTTACTTTTGAGAATTGGTATAAATCTATTTGGCGATTAAATCTCCCTTGCCCCTTCACCAATTAATGGCAAATATAAGCTATAAGCCCCTCTCTGCGCTCTCTGCTCGGTGCGCGTTCTGATAGCGAGGAAGCGGAGGAAGCCCGCGTCGGCGAAAGACGCAAGGGAATGTCCTCCAAGACAGCCTCGCCAGGGTCGCACCGCCTCTGCGGTTTATTATCCTAAATCCGAGCGAAATTTGACTAAACTGTTTCTAGAAATTCTCTTAGCGATCGCCATCCTTAAAACAAACCAAAACTAACGGCAATCCAACCATTGTTGCAGAATAATAGCAGCAGCCTGCCGATCGATCGATCCCTTATCGTAAGAAGAAAACCGTTTTTGTGCTTTTAGTTGGGCTTCCGCCTCTACAGAAGTCAATCGTTCGTCTACATACTCTATTGGTAATTCTAAAGCTTGAGAAAGTCGTCGGGCAAACTTTTGCACCTGTTTTGCTTGAAAACCAATCGTACCATCCATAGAATAGGGTAATCCGACAACTAAAATTTCTACTTTTCTCTCTTCAATAATTTGCTTGAGTTTGGCTACATCGTCTTTAAAAGAAGTACGCTCAATGGTAGTTAAGCCTGTAGCCAGTAAACCCATACCATCACAGCCCGCTACACCTAAACGTTTTTTTCCTACATCCAAACCCAAAGCAGAGATTTTCCTCATTCAATTTTATAACTTTAAACATCCAAGTTAAATGATAAATGTTAAATGTTGAATGTTAAATGTTAAGCATGATGACCATTATCTGGATGTTGAGAAGAGTCAGATGATTTCTGGTCTTCTGAAGAAGGTGATTCTATCCCGGGATATTTATCCTGATTCTTAATATTAGGCTGGTAGGGTTGAGAAACTGATTTAAGCCAGGAAATGCGGGAAGGAACAGGAGTACGAGCAGGTTTTAGTCCTTGCAATACTTCTGATAATTGTAATCCTTCTAATGGTTTAGTTTCTTTGATTTTATGCCATACGGAGCGAGACATAAGCAACGTATGTTCTAGACGAGAAGCACCGATTTGTTCTAAATATTCTTCTCTTTCTGATTGGTAATCCGCAGAAGCCAATTCGAGAGATTGAGCGGGAAACTCTTGCACTACTTGTGCCATTTGAGCAATCAGTTGGGGGTATAACCAAGTATAGGCAGGATTCACAGTTAACTCTGCTCGGTGGGGACGAGAGCCATTTTTACACAATTCCAATTTAAAGTAGGCGATCGCAGCTTTCCGTTGAGGCTCGAATACGTAGCCAGAAACAATACTACTCTGCTCTAGCCACTGTTTCAGTTTAGCAGCAGTAGTTTGCAATAAATTAGTTTTAAAATCTCGAACGTGACGATCGAATACCTGACGCAGTAAAGGAGGCATCGAAATACAATCTAACTGATAGAGTAACTGAGCATCTGCATTACTTACAGGTAATAAATTAGGCAGTTCTGGCTCTTGCTCGGCAAGTTGATCCAGGAGTTCTGGCGCGATCGCCCAATAAGTCATCTGAGCTATAGGTTGAAATCCATTTTCCCGATAGAGAGCCAAATGAGTTTTGTCATTAACATTAGCTTCTAATATCCAAGTCCGAGCCTCCCAGATCGTTCCTAAGCAATGGCGTACTAGTTGAGAACCGACAGTTTTTTGACCCGTTAACAACTCAATTTGAACAGCATCAGGATTGAGTAACACTCTTTCTATCCGCCAAGTACTACGAGTGTTATTAAATGGTGATACTTGAATTAACCCAATGATTTGCTGCTCTTGCTCTGCTACATAGATTCTTAAACCTTTGCCATAAGGAGAAGGAATGAGACTCAAAAATTTTCTGATGTTTTGCCAGGAACGACCTTTACTTAATTCTCTTTCTCTAGTTAGAAAACCTTTAAAGTTCTCTAAGTTAGCTGCTTGTAAAGCATCAACAGCCTCGAAATCTCGATAGTGTAAAGGTCGAATAGTAATTTTGGCAGGATCGGCTATGGATACAGTCATATTTTTTGTTAATTAATCAACTCTTTCTAATTGCCACAAAATTTGATTACCTTCTCGTCTTACTCTGGATACAACCCAGTTACGCCAAGACCAATGATCTCCTCTACTCGTAACTGCACTAGCATTAATATCCATTAGGTCAGCTAATTCTGAACTACTAATTAAATATCCCTTACTGGCTATCTCTTCAGCAATTCTTAGAGTATCAATTAGATTTCTTAACTGAGTAACTCTTTCTTCATTGGGTATATTTATTTCTTCTGTCGCATTGTTTGCTAGTTCTATCATAACGGTTTTGACCCTAAGAGTTGTAATTTTATTAAAGTGTGTATACTAGGCTAGCTTTTCTAGTAAGAGATAGTCTGATAACTGGGCTACCGTCATTGTAGCTAATTTATTGGATGTCTATTAGCTAAAAGGCTGATATATCTCGATCTTGCCAATTGGAAGTCTGGTTTTATTTCTAGAGCTTTTTCATAACTAGCGATCGCTTCTTGATATTGTTGCAGTTTTTCTAGGGCACAACCGCGATTGTACCAAAATTGATAGTTATTAGAAACAATTGTGACAGCTCGCTCCCAGCTATCTGCTGCTCCTTGCCATTGGCTTAATTGATATAAAACGTGTCCGCGTTCATTCCAAGCTTGAGCGTTATGGGGATCGATTTTGAGAGTTTGTTCAAAAGATGCTAATGCTTCTTCATAATTACCCAAACGCCCCAAAGCACTACCACGATTGTGCCAAGCTTCTCCTAGATTCGGATTTAGCTCTAAAGCTTTTTCCCAACTGATTATTGCTTCATCTAAATTTCCAGCACTAGCCTGTTTGAGTCCCAGATCGAACCAGCTTTCTATCAATTTCAGGGTAGATTTATCGATTAATTCGGATTCATTACTATTTAGTTGGCTAGATACTGCTTTGATAATGCTTTGAGGGTTTTTATCTGAAAGATTCAACTGTGTGGCTATTTGTTCGACTAAATGGTCGTCTTTTTCGATGAGTTCGACAAATTGTTGCCATGACAGATTAATTACATTTTCCTCGGTTAAAAGAGAAGATTCGCTCTTAGTAGCTTTGACTAAATTAGGTTCTTTTTCAACTAGATTTTCTGTCTCTTTTCTTTCTACAGGACGATCGATCGATAATTCTTCGCTTTGCTGTTCTGGGCGAACGTCTAACTCTGATGTTTCAGGACTAGAATTATCTTCACCGTTTAACTCTAAGGTTTCAGCACTAGAATGATTTTTACCTTCTAACTCTAAGGTTTCAGGACTAGAATCATCTTCACCGTTTAACTCTGAGGTTTCAGCACTAGAATCATCTTCACCGTTTAACTCTGAGGTTTCAGCACTAGAATCATCTTCACCTTCTAGCTCTGAGGTTTCAGCACTAGAATTATCCTCATTATTATTTTCTGTTTCCGATGTAGCAGATCGATCGCCTGCTGTTTCTGCTAATTCTATAAATTCTGCAATAGCGTCCTGTATCCAATTGGCTGCTTCTGCAAAACTTGATGAAGAAGAGGCATTTGATGTTGTAGAAGTGTTACTTTCTGGTGCAGCAGATTGAGGCTCGACGGTTTCTTCAGCAGTAGTTTCTTCAGGAACTAGAGGTAAATCTGCTCCGTCGTATTCCCAAATTAAATTGGGATCTCTACCATAAACTATCTGTTTACCAATATGGTAGGCAGTAATACCAATTTGCTTAATAGAGGGAATTGATTGACTTAGCTCCCCCAAACGGATCATTCTTGCTCCCAACTGTTGTTGGTTCGGATCGGAACCCGCTAAAATTTTTGCTTGATAACGTTCTAACCAATCAATCCATAATTTTTGTTGACCTCTTTCTCCTAATCGCTCAAAAAATTTAGCAATTTTAACTGAATGCCAACCATGAGCTACTCCTTCTAATAATTGGTTGAATAAAAATTCATACTCTGCATCTGTTAAAGAAACAGAATGTTTTTCCACACTGCTATAATTCAAATCTTCCTCGGTTTGAGTAGACTTAAGTGTGGATTTTTGATTTAATTGTGGTTTTATCTGCTCGATCACGATCTTAATTCCCTAGATCAAATATACTATGTTTCAGTAGCAGGGTTAATTTAGTTACCGTTACTCCTCGGTCAATTGAATTTTGCCCTATTTTAATGGCTGTCAACTTTGAGTTCCCCAGCCGATTATTACTGAGCTTCTCATCTAATATGTCTTACGAACCTCTTCATCACAAGTATCGACCTCAAACTTTTGCCGATTTAGTTGGTCAAGAGGCGATCGCCACTACTTTAAGTTTTGCAATCAAACAAAAAAAGATTGCTCCTGCTTATTTATTTACTGGACCCAGAGGAACGGGAAAAACTTCTAGTGCCAGAATTCTAGCTAAATCTCTCAACTGTTTGTCAAGCGATCGTCCAACTCCCAGTCCTTGTGGTAAGTGTGAAGTTTGTCAGGCAATCTCTAATGGTTCGGCTTTAGATGTGATGGAAATCGATGCAGCTAGTAATACAGGGGTAGATAATATCCGTGAAATTATCGAACGCTGTCAATTTGCGCCTGTCCAGTCACGCTACAAAGTCTATGCGATCGATGAATGTCTAACAGGAGATTCTCTAATCAAAACAAATACGGGATTGGTGCGAATTGACGATCCTAAGATTAAAGATAAGTTGGTTCTCAGTTACAATGAAAATACACAAGCATGGGAGTATAAAAAAGTACTAAGGTGGCTAGAAAGAGGGACGAAAGAAACTCTTGTCATTAAAACTAGTAATCATCTGATTCGCTGCACCAAAAATCATTTAATTCGTACGGATAAAGGATGGATCGAAGCGGGAAACGTCAAAGAAGGAATGAAGATACTATCCCCTGTGAATGCGGATGCGGAAAGCATATCTACAAATATGGCACAGATGGAAGAGTACGCCGATTTTCACCAGGACATCAGCTTAAAGGCAACAAATAATACTCCTCAATGGACTACAAATTTGGAGAAGGTAGAATTTGTAAGCCACGATGGTTATGAAAAAGTTTACGACCTTGAAGTAGAAGACAATCACAATTTTGTAGCCAATGGCTTGCTAGTCCACAATTGCCATATGCTCAGCACGGCTGCTTTTAATGCTTTGCTCAAAACTTTAGAAGAACCTCCAAATCGCGTTGTGTTTGTTTTGGCAACGACCGATCCGCAAAGAGTACTTTCTACAATTATCTCTCGCTGTCAAAGATTTGATTTTCGCCGTATTCCTCTAGCAGCAATGGTATCTCACTTAAAGTACATTGCTACTCAAGAAAAAATTAATATTACTGATGAAGCGATTACTTTAGTAGCCCAAATAGCCAATGGTGGGTTGAGAGATGCAGAAAGTTTATTAGATCAGTTAAGTCTGTTGCCAGAGATAATTACGATAGAACAAGTTTGGGATTTAGTTGGTTCTGTTCCCGAACAAGATTTGTTAGCATTGTTAAGAGCGATCGCTAGCACTCGACCAGAAGCCGTTATCGATCGATGTCGCAAGTTGCTCGATCGTGGACGAGAACCCCTAGTAGTTTTACAAAATTTAGCTGGATTCTATCTCAACTTACTAATAGCTAAAACCGCCCCCGATCGTCCCGATTTAACTGCTGTAACCGAAACTACGTGGCAAAATTTATGTACTCTAGCTCAATCTTGGCATATTTCAGAAATATTACGGGGACAGCAACATCTCAAAGATGCAGAAGTTCAAATTAAAAATACTACTCAACCCCGTCTATGGTTGGAAGTAACGCTATTAGGATTATTGTCTTTATCTTCTGAGGAAGATAGGGAAAATAAGGAAGGTAGGGAAGATAGGGGAGATAAGGAAGATGGGGAAGATAGGGTTTTGTCTTCACCTCAAGCCAAAGTTAAGCCTCCTGAATTTAATCCTGTAACTAATCCTAAACAAAGTGAGTCGATATCTAGCGATCGTCAAACTTCTTCTTCGCACAATCTAACGTCTACTCCTGCTAATTCGACACCTTCTCCTATTAAAAATGTAATCTCTCCAAACTCCGAACCCCGAATCCCGAACCCCGAAACCCAAAATCCGAAACCCGAACTCCCTAAAGTTCCACCTCAAGAAGTATGGAAAAAAGCGATCGAGCATCTTCAACCACCTGCAACCCAAGCTTTATTTAAGCAAAAATGTCATCTAATTTCCTTAGAAGGTTCTGTCGCTATAGTCGGAACTATTGCACCTCAATTACTCAAACTCAATCAAGGTAAAATTCCTAATCTAGAAGCTGCTTTTGCTAAAGTCTGTCAGCGTACCATCAAAGTTAAACTAGAAGCATCTACAGCAGAATCTTCAGTAATAACTTCTGTTGCTCCTTCGGTTCAGTCACCACCAGCACAAACTCCTGTTTCTCCTGCTGTTTCCCATACCTCAACAACTAGTTCGGCAGAATTTAAAGAATCATCTCCAGCCACTCCTGAAAAAAAAACTTTAACCCCAGAAATTAATACTAATTCTCATACGAGCGTTGAACTTAATCAAGAGAGAGAAAAGACGCACCTAAAAGAGGAAAAACCCAAAAGAGTCATTCCTTTAAAAGAAAATTCTGATGAGATATCTAAACCAACAGAATTACTTCCAGTAAAATCAAATTTGGAGATAAATAATGTCTCAGCAGAAAATATTACTCAGAATTATAATTCATCAACATCTGATGAAAAATTACAACAAGCAATCGAAACCCTAGCTAAAAATTTTGAGGGAGAGATTGTTACTCTAGCAGGTGCAATAGATGATGAGACAGAAAAGACGGATTTAGAAGAGTCCGAATCTGATCGATTACTCGCACCAAAAGATAATAATAGTGCTTTAGAACACCAATTAGAAGACTTATCCACTCAAGAGCTAGAAATTAATCATAAAAGCTCTAGTACAAATCAATCTACTCCAAAACCTCCACTAATTCTACATAACAGACCAGATTTGAGTAAATATGACAATGAAGATGATGTTCCTTTTTAGAGTGACTAGAAAGGTATTTATTTCCATTCGGCAAAAATTTCTTTGATTTGAGCGATCGCTTCATCTGCTGCTTGTTCGGGAGATAGATTCTCTAGAACTACTTTCGTGAGAGCTTTTCCCCAAATACTGTCTTTTAATACTAGACTATAAGCAGGATTTGAGACTGTGTAAGGTAGAGTAATTTCCCCTCTAAGGAATGGTTGGATAGCAGTGGAAATGTGAGGATCGGCTGGATCTGTCCAAAAAGTATCGGTCAAAACTTTTTTATTTACTGGCAAATAACGCCCTCCAGCAGCTTTAATATATTTACTGATTACCTCTGGTTGGTTTAAATAAGCAAGAAAGTCCTTGGCTAATTTTTGATTACTAGAGTCAGCCAGAACAACTGCTTGTCTGATAAGGGCTATGTAACGCATCGGTTTGCCGTTGGGTTTATCAGGATATCCTGTTGTCACGAGCTGACGATAATAGATGTCCTTATTTTGTTTTACGGCAGCAGGAATGGAGAGAGACTGATTGGGAGTCATAACTATGAAGCGATTGAGAAAGCTACGATTATTGTCTGGATTTAACCATTTCACTGCCTCTGATGGTACATAATCCTGACTATAAAATTGAGTATACCAGTCAATGCAGTCGATAATACCTTGACGAACTTGAGGATTATCTACCTGTAACTTACCCTGGGAGTCTAAAATTTTTACGTCGTATGCTTCTAAAATCTGTTCAAAAATATCGTCTGTATCGGCAGCTTCTACCGACATAGGCAAACCGATCCCATAAATTTTAGGCTCACCTTTAGTTGATAGCTCATCTTGCACTTGTTGCCAAAACTTCCAGAAGGCATTCCAATCTTGAGGAATATCTCGATCGCTCTTTCCTGCTTGTTTAAGTAAATCTCGCCAGTAAAAAATATGTGGTATGCCGATATGAATAGGCATAGCGTAATAGCTTCGCTTTTTTTCTCGGGCGTTATAGAAATAGACGCTAGCTAAAACTGTATCGGAATAAGAATCTTTAATCGGTTCGATTACCTCAGAAAGATCGGCTAGTTTGCCTTGCCAAGCAAGACTAGGATTAAGAAAGCGATCCGCAGCATCGTTCATTAAAACATCAGGAGGATTACCCGCTTGAATCGCTCTTTCTGTTTTTAAGAATAGCTCGTCATTAGTATAGAAAGATAATTTTACTTGGTTGCCAGTTTCTTGTTCCCACTTACTGACCATCTGTTGTAGTGCTTCATCTTCTTCTAGATAAAAACCTTTATCCCACCAAACTTTCAGAACGTTATCCTGCAAAAATGATGAATCGCTCTCTGAGATGTTTAAGTCAGAGATAGAACTACAGGCAACAACCATCATAAGTGTCGCAACTGCTAAAGCACAATAGCGTAAGAAGTTTAGATACTTAGGAGATAAAAGTATCAACATTTTTATTCCATCAACACATCAAAGGTAAAAAAGTGCAAATTCCTTTATTTATTTATTAGACCTAGTATTAAAACTATGCAGCAGAATTAACAAGACAATTTTTCTGGGCTAAATATTCTTTGGCTGCTTCTGCTTCAAAAAACCAGGGAGATAGGTTAGGTGGATGATTGACTCCGCTAAGATAATCTGTAACTATTTCTTTTTCTCGACCGCGATCGATTATAAGCGATCGAGAAAAAATAGAGAAGTTACCAAATTCTCAGGGTAAGATTAAATCCAATATTGACACTCCAACGGCTGAAAGCACGTTGGATTCTCCCGTCTAGCTTCTGAATCGGTGCAAGCGAATAATCTTCTACCGTTTCAGCTATTCATGAGGACGCGACTTTTGAGGTTTCCTCAAAAGTTTAAGTCGTCCGTGGAGTTATCCCTATGCCTCTCGGCTAGTAGAAGAATCTTTAATTCTGGGGAGTGCCAAGCACCCCGTCCCTAACATTGACTCAAACCATTACAATCTAAGTTTTTCTAGAATGCTAGAGATTTTGAACTTCCACCTTAATAGGTTTTACGCAGCAAAAGGTTTTGGTTGCTGCAACCCTCTACCTATTCCATTTTCGAGGTTCAGTATTATTGGGGGCATCCCTTTTACAACTAAGAACATCTTAGTTGCCAAAATTGTACAATGGGTGAACCCCTTTCTCTATAAAGATTTTGTTTCAAAAATGTATATTCCGACTGCCCTTAAAAGGAGGGGCTGTCGCCTGGGGTTGCCCCAGGCGTTTATAAGCCCCGTGGCTTTTAGTGACTGATACTCCGCCTTTTAAAGACGGAGCCGACCGTCACCGCATTCCGCGGTTTTCATCCCACGGGTAAACCTCGTGGGCTTTCAACTGCATCTTTTCTGTAAAGAATAGATTGATTTATTTCTCTAAACTCTTATCGCTCATGAACACGACAGCAGTTATACCTTCGCCAGTAGTTATAGAACCCATGTTACGTCAATGGTTGTTGGAAGATATTGGTAGAG
Source organism: Xenococcaceae cyanobacterium MO_188.B32 (assembly GCA_030065635.1). GTDB lineage: Bacteria > Cyanobacteriota > Cyanobacteriia > Cyanobacteriales > Xenococcaceae > JASJDJ01. Next base: position 2,538 of record JASJDJ010000066.1, on the reverse strand, counting down.
GCGATCGCCAGAGCTGCTTGTAGAAACGCTCTCTCAACTTTCCATTGCTTTGGAAGAGTTGCACATAGCCCAAGAAGAGTTGCAACAGCAGAATGAGGAATTGATAGCCACTCGTCAAGAGCTAGAGCAGCAACGCCAACGCTATCAGGATTTATTTGAGTTCGCCCCAGAGGGATACCTAGTTACCGATACCTTAGGTGTAATTAGCCAAGCCAACCACGCTATAGAAATCATGCTCGGTGTACGCAGCGAGCGCCTAGTAGGCAAGCCTCTAATTGTCTTTATCCCTGAAAACGAACGTTACTAGATATGGTGTGTGTTCAGGTGAGACTAAATCTTTCATAGCCATGAATGTCAAGTGTGAGTCTTTGAAAGAGATGATCTACATCAAAAAGGCCATAGCAACGTCGCTTTAACACTTTAACTCGGTTGTTAAATCCTTCAACAAAGCTACTGGTTAGTCGCTCCAGAAAATAGTTGGTAATTTGGTCAAGCCAGGTTTCAATTGTCCCCAGAAAGCGCTCGAATTGGGAGATTTGGCTAGATGCGTACTCGTTTACACCAAGCACGAATAGCACGCGATTGCTGTCGCTCTGGTATATTTGCGTTCAAATATTTCGGTCAATTCCTCCCGCAAAATGTATGCTTCTTTCATTTTGGGCGAGTAAGTGAAGAGAAGTTGGAGCAATTCCCATTCGGAGTCCGTTAATGGAAGCTCTACAAGAAGAAGCTGATAAAATAGTTGATAAGCTAGAGTCGAAGGAATAATGTCACAAAGAACCATCACCACAGAACTACCAGTTGGGCTACATCAATTTGCGTCTGATGTTTCAGAGCTTGTTTATCCAGCTAGATGTGAGTATTTGAATCGGCTACTTGTAGGAGAAAAAGATAGTTCAATAATTAAGGAAATTCAGCCCAAATACGGGATTAATAAAAGACAGGCTAATGCCATAAGATATGAAGTCAAAGCAGCAATATCATCAGCCAAAGAATGTAGGTCTAATCACATTAAACTTTTAAGAAGCAAGATTAAATCAATAAAGACTTGTCTCAAAGAGAATCAAAAAAAGCTCAAAAAACTTCCCAATGCTAGTGATATTAGAACCAAAAGAAATTGCCGAAGCAATAGGAGATTTGCCATTCATCACAAGAAGCGCAAATTATATCTATTAGAAAAGAAACTAGAGCATACCTTAGTTAAATCACTATCTGTAACTTTGGGACAGAGAAAAACCCAATACTATACTGTTGGTAGCAAAGACGAGACTCTGGGCAATCAGATAGCACAGTATGATGGAACAAATATTATTTTTAGAGTTCCTTATGCTTTGGAGTATAAGTACGGAAAATATATTCACGCACCCCTAAGGTTTGAATACTCAAGGGGACAACAATGGATTGAAGAGGCGATTCGTAATAATCGAGCATTAACTTATCGCATCTATGCTAAAGATTTAAGATGGTTTATTGCTTGCTCTACCGATATTCCTAAACCTGAAAGAGTTAGCTATTCAAAATATTATGGATGTTTAGGCATTGATATTAATCCATCACGAATTGGCTGGGCTAAATGTGATGTTGAGGGTAATCTTATAACCAAAGGACAAATCAAGCTAAACCTACATAGCAATGGAATCTGCTCAATACAAAACTGAATAAAAAACTATGTCTTCGACGACATCAGTATTTTAGCTTGTCTAACGGACAGTTGGAGGTCATGCTACAGGATGAGTTTTTAGCCTTGGCTAAAAAGGGGTCTTCTAGCAAGCGCCCTTCGGCGCACTTCCAAAAGTGGTTAAAGCCCACAAGCTAGTATTCTAGCTGTTAGGAATACGGCTACACAGATTTGTGTAGATTTTAATTAACGGTGAGGGAGTATGTATTCTCTCTTTAGTGAAGAAGGAGTTAAAGCTATTGATAGATAAAGATTTGATGTCAAAATTGTATCTAAGATACATGGGGTTAAAACCCCGTTTCGCTCCACCGCCACTGGTTAAAACCAATGGCTAACTCTCGCTCAACTTATTTACGGTTTATTAGTTAGTGTTTATGTTTTAAAAATGTCTAACACTTATACTGTTACTAAAACTGACACCTTTAAAAAGGTAAAACTAATGCTGCGTAACTGGATCCATCTATGAAAGGTGGTATATTCTTTCCGGGAAAAGACCTTAGCAGCAGTTTTCCAAAAACAGAAACCTATGGATTAGTGAGTCAGTTAAGACGAGCATCCGTATCGGTTCCAGCCAATATAGCCGAAGGCTTTAAGAAAAAAAGTTGAGCTGCCTATCGTTCGATTTCTCAATATTGCACAAGGCTCAGAGCGAAGAATGTCGATATTACTTCATTTTGGCTTCAGACCTTGGATATGGGGATAGTAGAAAACTGATGCTACATCTAGAGCGTCGGTCAAGAAATAAGGGTTGACGAAAAGGGGTAAATATGTATTCTGTACAGGCGAAGCATTCGGGCAATGATTTATGGCGATCGCACAAGATTTTATCCGAATGCTTCGCCCTTGCCAAAGCTTTTCTG
>JASJDJ010000239.1 GCA_030065635.1 Xenococcaceae cyanobacterium MO_188.B32 | reverse complement strand
CCTATTCTCTCTCGGGCGATCGCTCTTGTTCTCTTTTCTGACCCTGAGCGCGTACGCTGTTTACTCTCCCTTTTGTAACACTATATTTTGACATACAAGCTTCAGCCCAGATAAGTTTCAAAATGAGAATTGCTGTGCTACTTGCTACTCGCTACTTAGAATCTACCAAACAGGATCGTCATAAAGATTTACCGTTACTTCCTTTGTCCCAATGGGAACAGAGCTAATACAAGCGCAGATAGTACTACCATCCCCTAACTCTACTTCGCAAGCATGACAAGAACCCATTAAACAGCCGGTAGGAATAAACACTCCTGCTCGTTCTGCCACCTGTAACATGGGTTCTCCTGGCTCGGCGTTGATAGTGATATCGTCGGGTAAAAAGTGAATCTTGACACTCATCAATCAAAAATTAATAATAATGATTCGATAATAGCGATTTTAGATTCAAGTTTGCTTCTACTAGATTAGCGATACTATTTAATGCTCCTTCTCTCTGTTCTCGGTAATTAGGAATACCAGTAGGTAAAGAGGTCATACCTCTTTGTTTACGTAAATGATTTAACCAAGAGCGTCGCCAAGGACCGTTATCAAATAGACCGTGGAGATAGCATCCCCAAATCGATTGACTCTTATCAACTAATCCTAATCCGCGGTCGTCAAAAATAGGATAATAATTTCCTTCCGTCTCTCTTCCTTTATAGTTGGTAATTAAACGAGTGCGTCCTTGGTGAATCTCGTAGCCATCTACTGGTAATCCTGGTTGGGGATAATCTGATACTACTTGTCTTTGACGAGCCGTTTTGTTAGAAGTTAGTACCGTACTTAGAGGTAATAGACCTAATCCTGGATATTCTCCACTTTCCCCCTCAAATCCTTCAGGGTCGATAATACGTTGACCGAGCATCTGATAACCACCGCAAATTCCGAAGACTGTTCCTCCCGCAGCAGCATAGTCCTTTATTTGCTCTGCCATACCGCTTTTTTTCAGGGCAATTAGGTCAGAAATAGTTGTTTTTGAACCAGGAATAATAACTGCATCGGGATGTCCTAAAGATTGTTTGATGTCGATATAGTTAATTGAGACAGTAGATTCAGATTCGAGAGGGTCGAAATCAGTAAAGTTGGCAATTCTAGGTAGACGAATAACGCTAATATTTATATTTTCAGGAGACCTATTGACAGTTCGATCGAGTAAATCGAGAGAATCTTCAGCAGGAAACATTTCTTCACTCCAAGGAATAACCCCCATCACAGGAACTCCCGTCCGTTGTTCTAGCCATTTAATTCCTGAAGTTAATAATTCTTGACTACCTCTAAACTTATTAATCACTACTCCTTTAATGAGCGACCGCTCATCTGGGTCTAGTAGTTCTAAGGTACCAACTACATGAGCAAAAGCACCACCGCGATCGATATCTACTACTAAAATAGTAGGAGCATTTAAATGTTTGGCAATTCGCATATTAGCGAGGTCGCGATGTTTGAGATTAATCTCTGCTGGACTGCCAGCCCCTTCACAAATTACTAAATCGAATTCAATGGAGAGGCGATAAAGAGATTCTTGAATTGCTTCCCAACCTAAATCGAAGTATTTTTCGTAATATTCGGTAGCTCTAGTTACACCTACTGCTTGACCTTTAAGAATTACTTGAGAGGTCATATTACCTTGGGGTTTGAGTAAAATCGGGTTCATCTCGACTCGCGGAAGGACTCTTGCTGCCCAAGCTTGGACTGCCTGAGCATAACCAATTTCTCCTCCTGTATTGGTAACATAGGCATTAAGTGCCATGTTTTGACCCTTAAAAGGAGTTACCCGCCAACCTTGTCTTGCCAAAATACGGCACAAAGCAGTAGTTAAGAAAGATTTTCCTGCATGGGAGGTCGTCCCCACTACCATAATCGCTTTCATCGCTCAATTTCTCGCTAGAACATATCACCTTTATAGCAATTAGTTTGACAAAATTATGGTTTTTATCGTAACCAACGACTCAGCCAGTTTTTGAGTCGATCGAGCCAAGAGGGTTTAGGTAAAGATTTATATTCTTTTTGGAATTTATTTACTACTTGTCTACCTAAAGGAGTAAGACGAAAACTATCGGTTAAACCTTGTCCGTCTACTTCTCTGCGGAGAAGACCAACCTGAATCAACCACATTAGCTGTGCCTCGGCATCTGATTCTCTTAAAGGTTTTTGGCTATAACCATTTTCGACTCCAGTTTGTTCGGCAATAGTTGGTAAAGGAACACTTTGATGAATCATAGCTGTAAATAAATCTAGTTTAAAAGAAGTACAACACAAAGCCCTTTCTGCCCTAGTATAAGTGCGGTCGCTATATTGAAATTGTTCTTTTTGATTGACAGTCATTAGATTTAAGTCCTACTGCTCGATTCTTATTGCCTACAATGGGAATGTTGCTTCTATTGCTACGAGATGTCAATTTCCTCACCCCCAGATTCAACTATTATTATGGCAGGCTTTCATGCCCTGTCCGATCCTATACGTATTGCTGTAATTGAGTTATTAACCAAACAAGAGTTGTGTGTATGCGATCTTTGCTCTCGTCTAGAAGTAAGTCAATCTAAATTATCTTTTCATCTTAAAAATTTAAAAGAAGCTAACCTTATTTATCCTCGTCAAGAAGGACGTTGGATGTATTACAGTTTGAATTTAACCCAGTTTGCCTATTTAGAACAATATTTAGCTGGAGTACAGAAAGATACCGTTATTTTGCCTCGTCCTAATTGTGAAGAGTAATAGTTATTAATATCTAATTGCGATCGGCGAAGCTGGCAGGCTACGCCCGATCGCCTTAACTCTCTCTTAACCACACCCATCAACTTTTTTTGAAACAATAAATATAGATGAATCCCTGCTTGAAAAGTTGGGGGGGAAAGGTAATGAAAATAAAAACCAAGCAATTAGCTTTTCTTCTAAAGAATTTGGGTTTAGGTATAGCGGTAGCGATATCTGTTGCTGCTTGTGGACAGACTGAACCAGAACGAGACCTCTCAATTGATATAGATGGTTCTAGTACGGTTTATCCTATTACCCAAAAAGTAGTGCAAGAGTTTAAAGCAACCGAAGCAGAAACAGTAGATATCGAGGTAGATTTCTCTGGTACGGGGGGAGGCTTTAAAAAATTCTGTGCGGGACAGACAGATATTAATAACGCTTCTCGTCCTATTTCTACAGCAGAAATGACTACTTGCAAAGAAGCAGGGGTTGCTTATATAGAATTACCCATCGCCTTTGATGCTGTGACAGTAGTAGTAAATCCAAGCAATAATTGGGTAGACAGTCTGACTATTCAAGACTTAGCTAAAATTTGGTCTGCTCGAGCAGAAGGTAAAATTACTCGCTGGAATCAAGTAAGACCTGATTTTCCCGCTCGACCCCTTAATTTATTTGCTCCTGGAGAAGATTCTGGTACATTCGACTATTTCAACGAAGCAGTAATCGGTCAAGAGGCAACAAGTCGTAAAGACTATGTATCTAGCGAAGACGATACTATTTTAGTACAGGGAGTAAAACAAGACCCCAACGCTCTTGGCTATTTTGGGTTAGCTTATTACGAAGCTCGTCAAGAGGAAATGAAAGCAGTGGCTATTGATAATGGTAAAGGTGCAGTTTTACCTACTCGTGAAACGGTAGAGGCTGGAGAATATCAGCCTTTGTCTCGCCCTTTATTTATCTACGTAAATTCTAGTGCAGCACAAAAAAATCTAGCCTTAAAAGAATTTGTTGAATTTTATCTAGAACAAGCTCCAGAGATTGTTAGCCAAGTTGGTTATGTTCCTCTGCCAGAAGAAGGTTATTTACTTACTCAAATTCATTTTCAAAGAGGAAAAGTAGGCACAGTATTCGATGGAGACTCTGTATTTAACTTGACTATTGGTGAATTATTACGCCAACAAGCTAGTTTTTAACAATAGCTCTTAGCTTTTTGTAGGGACGTAACATACTACGACCCTACAATGAAACAGCATTCACTAAATATGCAACTTCATCATCTTTTCTACAGCTTCCACAATTTGTTCTGGTTGTACGATAGTCAATCTTTCTAACATACCGTTGTAAGGTGTAGGAATATCTTGAGAAGATAAACGCAGTACAGGAGCATCCAATTCATCAAATAGTCGATCGTTGATTGAAGCAGTTAATTCTGCCCCAATTCCCCCAGTTTTCATACATTCTTCCACAATAATTACTCGGTGAGTTTTGCGTACTGACTCACTAATAGTTTCCATGTCAAAAGGTTTAAGGGAAATAAGATCGATAATTTCTGGGTCGTAGCCTTGTTTTTCCAAAGTTTTTAAAGCTTGAGTGCAATGGTGGCGCATCCGTGAGTAAGTAAGAATAGTAACGTCTTTTCCTCTACGGACTATTTCTGCTTTATCTAAAGGGACTAAATATTCGTCTTCTGGTAAATTATCTTTGAGGTTGTAGAGTAATACGTGTTCGAAAAAGAGAACGGGATTGTTGTCTCTAATAGCTGATTTTAATAATCCTTTAGCATTATAAGCAGTAGAACAAGCAACAATTTTTAAACCAGGTACAGCATGAAAATAAGCTTCTAGTCTTTGAGAATGTTCTGCACCTAACTGTCTACCTACACCACCAGGGCCACGGATTACCATCGGAATGGTAAAATTACCGCCAGAAGTATAGCGCAACATTCCTGCATTATTGGCAATTTGGTTAAAAGCTAGTAGCAAAAACCCCATATTCATGCCCTCAATAATAGGGCGTAGTCCTGTCAGAGCAGCCCCCACCGCCATACCACAAAAGCTATTTTCGGCGATAGGTGTATCTAGCACTCGCAGCTCGCCGTATTTTTTATACAAGTCTTTGGTAACTTTATAAGAACCACCATAATGCCCGACATCTTCTCCTAAGACGAAGACAGTATTATCTCTTGCCATCTCTTCGTCAGTAGCTTCCCGCAAAGCATTGAACATTAAAGTTTCTGCCATAATTTTTATCTCATAATCTGCAAAAGATATCCTATCATTTTAACGGCGATCGAACTGCTTAACAGGAGTCAGTCGATTATGTATGGTATAGAAGTAGTATAGAAATACCAATAAAGTCTGATTTCAATGGAATTAAGACTTAGTTTATCCCGATGTCATTCAACTAGATGTTATGGGTGTTTATCAAGTTTTGTCTTTTCCCCCCAATGTCAAAACACTTTTAATTGCCAAAAATCTAAATCCTCTTGTCAGCAACGAAAGCTTGACAATTACACCAACTACAACTCTAGATATCTAGATAATTGTCCGCCACTAGATGTAATTTGTGTTCCTGGTGGAGGAATAGGGCAGGTCGAAGTAATGAAAGATCGAGACATTCTTAATTTCCTACAACAGCAAAGGCAGTAATGCTAGATACACTACTAGCGTCTGTACAGGTTCGTTAATTCTAGCAGCAGCTAATCTATTACAAGGTTACAAAGCTACCTGTCATTGGGCATTTCGCGAACCTGAGGGGGTGACAACATACTTGGATTTAAGGCAGGGCCGGCTTTTAGGGGTTGCGATCGCTCTCTCAGATTTAAGCCAAATTTTGAGATCTAAACAATAGAAGAAATATCAGAAGAAGAAGATAATACTGTTGGCAAAGAAGTAACTGTCAGAGGTAAAGTCGTAGAGGTCGAACCAGGTGTATCTTTTACTCTTGAAGAACAAGGATTCTTGGAAGGAGATAAAGTCTTAGTTATTAATGTATCGGGTAAAATGTTATCCGTAGCACCATCAGATGAACTTGGATTACAAGTAACGGGAGAAGTAAAAAAAATATACTACCTTCTTTATAAACAGATTTTACCCAAATTTCGCCACCATGTCGTTCGACAATTTTTTTAGCAATAGTTAAACCCGCACCCGTACCTCCTCCATATTTATTTTGAGCATGAAGCCGTTTAAAAATACGAAAGATACTATCTAAGTGTTTTTCCCGAATGCCAATACCATTGTCACGGACGTAAAAGATTATGGGTAATTCTTTATCTTCTGGATATTGTAAATATTTTTGTCGAGCAACAGGATCGTCAGCATCAAGAAAACCAATTTCAATCCATTTATCGGGTTTATTATGGTATTTAATGCCATTGGTAATTAGATTGGTAAATAGCTCGTTTACCTGAGTGCGATCGCAATTAATCTGAGGAAGAGAACGAGGAAGGCGAAACTCTACTTGCTCTTTTCCCAAACTCGCCCGCAAAACATCTAAAACTCCTGCCACGACTTTATTTATGTCTGTTGATTGCAAATGTAATTCCGCCCTACCCAAACGAGAATAACGGAGCAAAGAATTGATTAAATCCTCCATGCGATGAGTTAACCGCATTAGGGTTTGTAGTTTGGCTATTCCTTCTTCATCTAAAGTTTCGCCATAATCTTCAATTAAAAAACTAGAGTAATTGTAAATGCCTCGTAGTGGTTCTTTAAGATCGTGAGAAGCAATATAGGCAAAGGCATCTAGTTCATTATTACTCCGTTCTAACTCTTTGTTTACTATTGAATAGACTTAAGTTTCATCTTGTAGCCCAAGTCTCGATCGTGTTCTTTGGCTGTTAACTCAAAAGAGGCTATCTGTCCGATAAACTCACAAACAGTGCGAATTTCGTAAGAAACTTTTTTGGGTGTATTGTGATGGCAGGAGATTAATCCCCAAAGCTGTTTGTTCTCGATCAAGGATACGACTAAAGTCGCTCCCACGCCCATATTATCTAGGTACTCGATATGAAAAGGAGAGACACTGCGTAGAACAGTCAGACTCATATCCAAACGCTCGTTGGTTAAAGGGTTTAATTCAGGCGTGATTCCCACTGGTTCGTATGCCACATCGGGAATTAAGCGCAGTGATTTTAAAGTAAAGAGATGTTTTGCCTGTTTGGGAATATCCGTCGCAGGATAATGTAAGCCTAAATATGGTTCTAATTCCTCGTTGGCAGCTTCAGCAATTACAGTTAATAGTATTCCGTGAGGTTGAATTGAATTAGGAATGTGAATTGGTTCGCGATCACAGTTATTTAAATCTAATGTTTCAGGGGTTACTGCATCTAAATTCAGCCATTTGTCTGTGGTTAGTTCCGAAGACATGATTTAAGTTAAGAGTTAGGTGTTTACCGAGTTAGTTATCACTTTATCTAGAGTAGGAGAAATTAAGGTATTGTTCCTCTCGATAAATTTTCTCATGCTTTTTTTAGCTTAAAAAATTAACAATAATCAAAATTATGAGCATTTTGGGAACAATTACGCACAAAAAATGTTCCTCCCTCCCAGATATTTAGGCACTTTTCTCATGATTAAGGTATCCAAATTAACCGTTTACTTTCAAGGTAATTACGGAAATTGAGCCAGATCGCTGACTATTAACGGGACTTTGATAATTTTCCCGCTCAAAAAGGGGTGAAAGCCTCACCAGACGCCGAATTTACCTCGTCGAGGTAAATTCGTCTGAAACCCAGATATATTAAGGATTTAGCTATTTTGAGGTTAAAG
>JASJDJ010000065.1 GCA_030065635.1 Xenococcaceae cyanobacterium MO_188.B32 | reverse complement strand
GAAACAAATTGTTTCTTGAATCTTTCCACGTGTGCGATCGCGCTTTGTTAACAGTCATTTACAAACACACTCTTAAGACCATAATCAGTTTAGATAAGCCGCCAAATCCAACAATTAAAAACGAAAATAGACACCTACTTTTGATCGTAGATATAAATCAAACTCTCTATGCCATTCCTGTAGAGTTTATCCAAACTATGATAACCATCTCACCACAAGATATATTGGCGATCGAGGGCAGTCAAGCAATTAATTTTGCAGGGCAACCTACATCAATTGCTTGGCTAGCAAATTTACTCCAACTACCTTTATCTCAGAATAAGCCTAAAGATAATCATCATCTAGCTTGTATTATTTTACAAATTGACAGCGATCGCTTTGGTGTAATTGTCGATGCTTTGATAGATCGGCAGGATGTTGTCCTCAAACCTCAAAGTAAATTACTCAAACGTATTCCTAATATTACTGGAGCCACTATTTTGGGTAGTGGGGAAGTCTGCATGATTCTGAACCCCATTGATTTACTACATTCTCTTAAAAAAGGTACCTGGCAAGATGTATCTCACCGAGTCGAACAAGCGGAAACCAAGAATAAATTACTTTTGGTAGAAGATTCCATTATTATCCGTACTCAGATGCAACGTCTACTTAAAGATGCTGGCTATGATATCACTGTTGCTATTGATGGTTTAGAAGGCTTTAACAAGATCCAAGAAGAGCATTTTGATGTAGTTGTTTCTGATATAGAAATGCCTAATATGACTGGTTTAGAACTAACAGCCAAAATACGCCAACACAGTCAGTATGCTCATCTACCCATTATCTTGGTTACCACTTTAGCATCACCAGAAGACAAACGTCGTGGCTCAGAAGCTGGAGCAAATGCTTATTTAACCAAAGGTGATTTCGAGCAAAAACTCTTACTAAATACTATCGATCGATTAATCTCTTAGTCTAGATCGATTATGTTCTCAATGTATAAACTAAATGTTCTCAATGTATAAACTAATTAATTTTTTTGTTACTAGCCCTCACCAAAGAGTGTTAGCTAGCGGTAAACCTTTGCCCGCTCAATTGAAAAATTATCGTCAAGAACAAATCTCTCAAAAGCCAATAACCAGAAGCCAATTTAATAATTAATTTCAGAGGATATTAAGATTATGTCTAAAATCAAAGTCATGCTAGTTGAAGATTCTGCTGTTGCCATGAGTATCTATGAAAAAATGCTCAATTCTTCTCCCCATACAGAAGTCGTAGGTAAGGCAACTAATGGTAAAGAAGGATTAGAGCTAATTCCCCAAGTTAATCCTGATGTCATTTGTACCGATTTACAAATGCCCCAAATGGATGGCTTAGAATTTACCAAACAAGTTATGGCACATTATCCCGTACCAATTTTGGTATTGAGTAATGCTGTTCAAAAAACTGATACCGATAACATTTATGAGGTAATGAAAGCTGGCGCAGTAGATGTGATGGCAAAACCTCAAACTGCTGGTGGCGCAGACTCAGCAGCAGTACAAAAAGAACTAATAACTAAAATTAGAGTTTTGTCGATGAAAAAAGTTACAGCTAAACCTCTTTCGTAAAACTTTGTCTTTTATAAGCTATTAGCTCTTAGCTTTTAGCTTATAAATCAACACCCTAATAGCGTAGTCAGTGGCTTAGCGGGGGAGCGTCAATACTAACAATACCTGACCATTGCACTTTCTTCTCTTTACTGCGACGATAAGAAAAGAAATAATCTGGTTGCTGATAGGTACAAAAAGGTGCGATCGCAATTTGCTCGCTACTAAGACCTAATTGTCTTATTTGCATAGAATTCACTCTTCTTACATCTAAACGCACTCTATCTGGTTGAGAATCTTCTAAAAGAGGAGAATCGGGTAACTCTTGTAAAGCTAATAATATCTCTTCTGTACTGCTGGCTTTTTCCGAAGATATAATACTTGCCCCTACTTCTGCTGCTACCTGTTTGCTCACTTGGTATACTTCTCCAGAAATAGCGGGTCCCATAGCAATACGAAGATTATCTTTGATACTACCAAGCTCCAAGAAACGAGCGATCGCATTGGGGACAATTTTTTGGGCTGTACCCCTCCAACCAGCATGAATAGCAGCAACTCTTCCTGTCTCAATATCGCCAATTAAAACAGGATTACAATCTGCACTAGCTACCCACACTGCTTGTTGCTTATCATCGGTGATGATGCCATCACCATCAGACAAATGCTTTGTTGCTGTATTTAGTTCTGTTGGTGTTAATACCCTATTACCATGTATCTGCTTGACTCTATATACAGGTACTTCTGGTTGTAAAACTTTGACTAACTCTTCTGGAATACGGGGGTAAAATTGCTGAGTTAAAAACCCATGTTGCCAGTCGGCAAGTAAATTACAAGTCAAATAAGGTAAACCTTGCCAATCTTGCCATTGCCAATCGGAAGTAAAAGCCCGAGTTGTCGAACTAAAAGAAGAAGATACCACTAAACTAAACCTCAAAGCCAAACTTTTTCTATATTAACGAGATTAGACTTCTTTTAGAACTGGATAAAAGAGATTAGCTTTTATCGAGCTATTTTTAATCAAAAACTATAAAATCCCCCTTGCAAAAAACAGAGAGATTTTTACTGAATTAGTTCACCGCTACGCCGTTTTACCTCAGTTTATGACCTGGAAAATCCAGGTGGGTATCTGTGCTGTATGCATTCCATTTCCGAGTACAAGCTCGGTCTACTTTTGCAAAAGCTACTGATTCCCGAATAAATCAAGCATAGATCAACAAACTATATTGGCAGCCACCAACGTAGCAGTGGAACTTTTTCTATGATAATAACTTTTAGATTTTTGGCAAGTCTTAAATTAGTTATAAGCGATACTATTAAAAAAGTACTTAGGCAGTAATTTAAATAAAATTCAAGTGGAGCTAAAGCACGTAATCATTGCTTATAAAGAGGGAGACAGCAATAGTAAAACCTGGGCAGAAAGATGTGCGAAAGAACTAGAGGCACGGAAATGTCAGGTTCTGTTGGGACCTAGTGGATTTAAAGACAATCCTTATCCAGTCTTTTTGGCTTCTGCCACGGTTAAAATCGATTTGGCTCTAGTTTTAGGGGGAGATGGTACAGTCTTAGCTGCTGCCCGTCATCTTGCGCCAGAAAATATTCCTATCTTAGCTGTAAACGTTGGCGGACATTTGGGTTTTTTGACCGAGCCTTTTGAGTTATTTAAAGAGACAGAAAACATTTGGAAACGTTTAGAATCGGATTTATATGCAGTTCAAAAGCGGATGATGTTAGAGGCAAGTCTTTTTGAAGGCGATCGAACTTCTCCATCTTTAGTAAGTGAGAAGTTTTTTTGTCTTAATGAGATGTGTATTAAACCCGCTAGCATAGATAGAATGCCGACCGCTATCCTAGAAATGGAAGTAGATGGGGCTGTAGTAGACCAATATAGTGGAGATGGATTATTAGTCGCTACACCTACTGGTTCTACTGGCTATACTGTTTCTGCTAGCGGCCCTATCGTCCATCCTGGGATGGAAGCAATCTCGGTTACGCCTATTTGCCCTCTCAGTCTTTCTGGTCGTCCTCTTGTCCTTCCTCCTGGTAGTATAGTCGATGTTTGGCCTTTGGGAGATTACGAAGTTAACACCAAATTATGGACTGACGGAGCTTTAGCGACTACTATTTGGCCTGGACAAAAAGTGTCTGTACGGATGGCAGAATGTCAAGCCAAGTTTATTCTCATCCGCAAAAGTTATTCTTTCTACCAAACTTTAAGAGAAAAATTGCAATGGACGGGAACTAGAGTTCATTATCAAAATAATGGCGTTTCTTAATAGATAAATTTTAAAATTTTGATTTAATGTTTGTATGCAGCTTAAAAAGCTATTTTATTTGATTAAAACAGCAGTAGTTACTTTTTTGTTAATAGTATTTTTGGCTACTCCAGGAGTAGCACAGTTTAGTACTGATAATTCTCCTTTTCTTTTTGATGATTGGCTAACAAACTCTCAAAAGAGTACCGATATTCCTAACGTACCTGTTGTTTTAGATGGAAGAGAGTTATTTTTTGTGAGTGAATCTAGAGATGTTAGTGCTAGAGATCGTATTAGACAAATTCAATCTGAATTACATTTGGCTATTAGTTCTTCTCAAGCTCCCCAGATTACTATTGAACAAAGGAATCAATTACCAGTTTTATATTTAAATAACAGATACTTACATACTGTTACTAATCGGGATAAATTAGATGCAGAAACTTTAGAAAAACGGGCAGAAATATTAAAAAATATTATCGAACAAGCTATTATTATTGGCAAAAAAGAAAGAAGTTTTAGTTATCTAATTAAGCAATTTATTATTGTCGCTATAATTTTGACAATTGCCGTTCTAGGCAGTAGATTGTTAAAAAAATTAGAAAAATACCCTTTGTCTGAAGCCATTCAAAAAATAATTCCTCTTAAAAGCGAACCAGAAGATGAAGTAGAAGTTACTAAAAAACAAGAAATTGGCAATTTTTTGACTATTTTTTGGCGTTTACAATTGGGCTTGGCTCAAATTATTCTTTGGGGAATAGTTATTTTTCTAATTACAGGTTTATTTCCCTATTCTCGCCATTGGCGGTACTATTTAGTTAATCAATTTGGCAATGGTTTTAGTAGTATTTTTACGGATAAGCTTTTTACTCTTGGGGATACAAGCTATTCTATTGTCGATTTACTAATTATTCTAGGTTTGTTTCTTGCTCTACTAGCAATTATTAGATTCATCACTAATCTTTTACGTACTAGAATTTTACAAGCAACGGGGATAAATAGAGGTTCCCAAGAAGTTATTTTAGTTATTACCAAATATGGTCTAATTTTTATTGGTACGATTATTTTATTGCAAGCATCAGGACTTAATCTCAGTTCTCTAACTATTATTGGTAGTGTGTTAGGGGTAGGTATCGGTCTTGGTTTACAAGATATTGCTAGAAACTTTGCCAGTGGTTTAGTACTTTTATTTGAAAGATCTGTACAAGTGGGAGATTTTATTCAAGTAGGACAACACATAGGTACGGTAGAAAGAGTAGGAGCGCGGAGTATTATTTTAAAGACTCTTGACTCTATTTCTATAATTGTCCCTAACTCTCGTTTATTAGCAGAAGAAGTAATTAATTGGACTCATACTAGTTCTTCTGCACGTTTGCATATACCTGTTGGTGTAGCATATGGTTCTAATGTCCGACATGTTAAAGATGCCTTACTAAAAGCAGCCCAAGAACATCCAGAAATTTTGCGCTATCCCCAAACTCAAGTCTTTTTTATTGGTTTTGGGGATAGTTCTCTCAATTTTGAGTTGTTAGTTTGGACTTGCGATCCCAGTCGCCAAGCAATTATTACTAGCGATCTTTATTTCCGCATCGAAGAAATATTAAGAGAGGAAAAAATTGAGATTCCTTTTCCGCAAAGAGATTTGCATTTAAGCCCAGGAAGTTTATCTTCTCTCTTTTCTCCCGAATTAGAAAGTAATCTTTTGCGAATATTAAAAAGTTTGACTACACAGCAATTCGATCGGAAAAACAATAAATATGAATAATTACTTTGCTACAGTTGCCCGCGGATTAGAAGAGACCGCTGCTGTAGAATTAGCAGAATTAGGGGCAACAAATATCCGCCCAGATTTTGCTGGGGTTCATTTTCAAGGAGATAAAGCTCTACTCTATCGCGTTAATCTTTGGGCGAGGATTATCTTTCGCGTTCTCGTTCCTATTGCTGAAGTTAAAAGTTACAATTCCCAACAACTTTATCGGAGTGTGCAAAAGTTAAATTGGTCAGCATATCTCCAGCCTGACATGAGTATAGCAGTTAACTGCACTGGTAAAAATAATAATCTCAATCATACTCACTTTACCGCCCTACAAATTAAAAATGCGATCGTGGACTGGCAAAAAGATAAATACGGTGAACGTTCTAATATTGATGTGGAAAAACCCGATTTACTAATCAATGCTCACATCCATAAAAATCAATGTATCCTCAGTCTAGATAGCTCTGGCTCTAGTTTGCATCGGCGAGGATATCGCCCTGCTATGGGTATTGCCCCACTCAAAGAAACTCTCGCTGCTGCTTTAATTACTATGTCAGATTGGACTCCCGATTTACCTTTTCTTGACCCTTTATGCGGTTCGGGAACTTTAGCGATCGAAGCTGCTTTAAAAGCTTTAAATATTGCTCCAGGTTTATATCGGCAACAATTCGGTTTTCAAACTTGGCTCGATTTCGATCGATCTCTGTGGCAACAAATACGCCAAGAAGCAGAAGCCAATAAATTGCCCGAATTATCTGCGCCAATTATAGGGAGCGATCGCGATTTAGATATTATCGAACAAGCTAGAGTTAACGTCCAAAACTGTGGACTCGATACGCAAGTTCGGTTTTACCAACAAGAGCTATCCGAGATTGAAGCACCAGCGGATCAAGGCATTATTATTTGTAATCCTCCCTATGGTCAACGTATTGGCAATACAGAAGAATTGGGAGCATTGTATAAATTGCTAGGAGATATTTTTAAACAACGTTTTACTGGTTGGACGGCCTATATCATTACAGGCAATAAAGAACTAGCTAAAAAAATAGGTTTGAGAACTTCTCGCCGTCTACCTGTATACAATGGCTCATTACCTTGTACGTTACTTAAATACGAGCTTTATTAATTATTTAGTAAATAGAGACAGTTGTTTAATTTCTTATCAAGATAGAGGATGTTTTGATTATTATTAATGTAGTCGATCGCATTAAGAATCACTTGTGGCTGACTATCTTTCAAACAGAAGGTTTTAATACCTAGAGAATAAAGATGTTCGATTACTTCGGGATGTCTACAGTTGCTCCAGTTAATTAAACGAATTTTCGGTTGAATTCTCCTCAAAATAGCTATATTACTAGAATTCTTCTCTACTTCTATATCAAAAAAAACTATATCTAGCTCGATGTCACTGTAAATAAAATCAAATACTCGCTCTATCTCAGTGGATGTAAATACATTATATGCAGAGCGATTATATTTAATGAGTCTCGCCAAATAATTTCTATAGCCTTTCTCTTTTTCTGAGATAAGGATATTAAACTTTTTTTTATCTTTGGTTTTTTTGGACGGGAAGAATTTACGTAACATAAAAAGTAAGACAAAAATTTATCAATAAATATATTTATTTAGTTATTATCACTGATAACCAAGTATATTGTTTCAATAAATTCGGTATTATACGCAAAATTCACTCAATCTTAATAAAATCTTTGAGTTTCAAAATAGAAAAAATCTTAGGAACAATATTTTGTAGATTATGTTGCTTCACTAATATAAAAAAAGCTAATAGTTATAAGCTATTAGCTTCTGTAAAATTAATTATATATTTTATGTCGTACCAATTCTCACGCATTAGTTAGAAAGTTTAATTTATAACTCTTCATAGCTAATCCACTTTAAATATTTACTATCTGCTAGTAATTCTTCTGCAAACCCCGTCTTGGTTCTAAAAAATCTAGTTGTCTTTCTTTTATTTAAATCTAACTCTCGTTTCACTGTGACTTAGATGAGACGTATCTCCATCTAATTCCATTTCCCAAGCATGACTATTTTTAACCAGTTTGACTAAACAACAAAGAGATGCGTTAACGACAGGATTGCCTCCAAGTAAACCCATAGTAGTACCAAATACAGATGCTCCATGACCTACTAACAAGATATCATCGCTAAATTCTGCTACTAATTGTCTGGCTACTTCTCCCGTTCGTTGATTTACTTCTTCTTCACTTTCAGGATAATTGGGAATAAGACGAGAACTATAGTTCCAGTCGATAAGAGGGTAGTCTTCTTCTAATAATTCTCTCGGATGAAGTTCTGGTTTTTCGCTCATCCAATAGGGATTATGCCATTCACTCAATCCTGCTTCTAATTTGAGCGGTAAATCGAGAATTTTGGCTACTTCATGAGCAGTTTGAATTGTACGTAAAAAAGGAGAAGAAAAGATATGACTGATATTTTCTTGTTTGAGTCTCAATCCTAATTCTCGAGCCTGAACAAAGCCATCTTGAGATAGAGGAGGATCGTAACGTCTTGTGGCAGTATTGAACCATTCGGGATTGACAAAATCCAAACGATTTCCATGTCTGGCAATCCACACTATTTGTTTTGATGTCATTGACTGGTTGTTGATAGTTAATGGTTGATATTACTTATTGCCCAAAATATCTAGCTGTTGAAACAATTTTGCTACTTTATCTAAATCTTTATCCCCAGGCGATCGCTCGACTCCACTAGATAGATCGATACCGTGAGGTTGTACTCGCTCTAAAGCTTCCAAAATATTATCGGGTGTTAGTCCTCCAGCTAGCAACCAGGGCAGGGGTGGTTGAAAGTTAATTAAATCTTTCCAGTTGAGCGTTGTTCCCGTACCACCCAATAAGTGAGTATGATAGGCATCCAACAAGATAGTATCCACCACGTCGTAATAAATTTGAGCATTAGTTAAAGAATCGAGATTTTTGATTCTTAAAGCTTTAATTAATTCAATTTCGCTAGGTAATATTTTCGATAGCTTTTGACAGAATTGAGGAGATTCATCGCCGTGAAGTTGTACTCCAGTTAAATTGCCCTCGGTGACAATAGTAGCAATTTCCTGCTGAGTTGCATTAGCAAAAACTCCTATTCTCTCTACATTAACAGGTATATGCTCTGTAATTATCGCAATTGTCTCAGGAGTTACATAGCGAGGCGATCGCTCTACACAAATAAATCCTAGTGTTGTTGCCCCTAGTTCCGCAATGGCTTTTCCTTGTTCGGGTTTAGTTATTCCGCAGATTTTGATCCGCATTTTTTGGCTCTAATTTTGAAGTACTGTTAAGTATTTAAGACAAAATAAAGTTTTTGGCAAAGAGATTTTTATAATTCCTGTAAATCATAAATAAGTTTAGCAATATAGGAGTTTACATTTAGATGATATCTACTTTAATTTTGGCTGCTCAATCTACTCCTTCAACCGTCGAGTGGAATACCTCAGTAGCTTTAATTATGATTTTTTGTAATTTATTTGCGATCGCGATCGGTCGTTATGCTATTCAACAACCAGGAGCAGGGCCAGATTTGCCCGTACCCAAACCAGAATTATGGAGCAGTTTTGGTCTGGCGGAATTGCTGGCGACTACAAGTCTCGGTCATATTATCGGGGCTGGTATGATTTTAGGCTTAAGTAATGCTGGTATCCTATAATAGTCTGTCAGTTAAAAAATAACTATTTCAGGAGTACGAACGCAACTAGTGAAAGCTTTAGTAGTCGGTAACGGAGGAAGAGAACACGCCTTAGCCTGGACTTTACTTCAATCCCCTAATGTAGAAAAAGTTTTTTGTACTCCTGGTAATGGTGGAACGGCGATCGCTCCGTATTGTCAGAATTTGCCGATTAAAGTAGATGACTTTGCAGCGATCGCTAATGCAGTAGAAAGTAACCAGATAGATTTGGTAGTTGTCGGTCCAGAATTACCTCTGTCTTTGGGAATTACCGACTATTTACAACAACGCAATATTTTAGTTTTTGGTCCTAATCGAGAATCTGCCCAAATCGAAGCAAGTAAATCTTGGGCAAAAGATTTGATGAAGGAAGCAGATATACCTACAGCAGAGTCTGAAACCTTCACCGCAGCAGAAGCAGCCATTTCCTATATTAACCAGCAAGGTGCGCCTATCGTAGTCAAAGCGGATGGGTTAGCAGCAGGAAAAGGGGTAATTGTCGCCACCACAGTAGCAGAAGCTCGTACAGCCGTAGAAGATTTATTCGCCCAAGGTTTTAGTAAGTTAGTTGTCGAAGAATTTTTAGTAGGGGAAGAAGTTTCTGTCCTCGCTTTAACCGATGGAGTAACTATTATTCCTTTACTACCAGCACAAGATCACAAACGCATTGGCGAAGGCGATACGGGTAAGAATACTGGAGGAATGGGAGCTTATGCCCCTGCACCCATTGCTTCTACAGCTATAATGCAACAAATAGAGCAAGAAATTCTCCAACCAACTATTAATACTTTACAGAAAAGGGGAATTGACTATCGGGGTGTCCTCTATGCTGGTTTGATGATTACCCCTGAAAGAAAAGCCAAAATATTAGAATTTAATTGTCGTTTTGGCGATCCTGAAACTCAAGCAGTATTACCTCTATTAGAAACACCTTTAGACTCTCTCTTAATTGCCTGTGCCGAACAAAAATTAGCCCAACACCCTTCTATTAAGTGGAAAGATGGTACTGCGGTATGTGTAGTTGCTGCTGCGGGTGGCTATCCCGATGCTTATGAAAAAGGCAAAGTAATTACTGGAATTGACACAGCAGAAGAAAAAGGTGCAATTGTCTTTCATGCAGGGACAAAACTAGAAGATAGTAAGGTTGTTACCAATGGCGGTAGGGTTTTGGGAGTTACTACGGTAGGCAAAGATTTTAGCAGCGCGATCGCGCAAATGTATCCAGCGATAGAATCTATTCAGTTTGAGAAAATGTACTATCGCCGAGATATCGGGCATCGAATCAGATAAGATAGATAGGTTTTTTTTATTTAAGCAATGGCTTGTGTATTTTGGCGAACGGGAAAAAATACAGCAGGAGAAAGATTAAAAAACTGAGCTAATTCTTGAATATGGCGCACAGTTAACCGTCTTTTTTCGCTTAAAATATCGGAGACAATAGACTCTGTTTTAAAAATAGGTACGAGGTCTTTTTGAAGTAGTTGTTTTTCTTGAATTAAAACTTTTAATAGTTCAATGCCATAAATATCAGGAATAGATTCTTGAGCTTGTTCATATTCCAAAACTAGCACTCCCAAGACATTGAGATAGTCTGATTCTTCCGAGCTTAATTCATTTTGGTCTAGCAAACGATCTATCTGAGCTTGAGTAGCTTCTAGTTCCTCTTCATTAGTAATGGTACGAGGCGGAAACTGTAGTAATAATTGAATGTATCGATCGGTCATGATATTGCTATTTATTAAATTACTGATACCAGTCGTCTTTTTTCCAATCTTCTTTGTTATATTCAGCATGGGTTAATATATGCCGAATAAATACTTTATTTTGCTGAAAGTCAATATAGGTAATTAAGCGAAAATTATTACCTCCAATATTAAACACAATAAAGTTTTTAACTAAGTCTGCTGAGGGAAAAATTTGACGAAGGACGCTTAAATTTTGCCATTGATTTTGCGTAGTCAGTTTGTACCAAAATCGTAAACTTGCCTCCGAATTGGGATGATTGCGCCAGAATTGTTTGAGTTTGCTTTGTGAGACAACGTGCATTAGTGTCTCCCTTTTATTTAACAATCATTATTCCCATCTCTTTTGGTAGTTTTTTTCTATCCTTTTTAACTTAGCAATTTGCGAAGTAGACTGTCAAGATAAGTCTTAAAAGCGCGATCGCGCAAATGTATCCAGCGATAGAATCTATTCAGTTTGAGAAAATGTACTATCGCCGAGATATCGGTCATCGAGTCTGTTAGGATAGGCTGTTAAATAGAGTGAAGTACTAGCTTTTGCTACTCGTAAAATCAAAATAATAAAACTCTGTCTAAAGAAATGACAATATCAGGAAAAGCTTGAGGAGAAACGACCCCAACTTTATACTCAACAATTTGGGAATAACGGTGTGAACCCTCACTAGGGGATTTATTATCTTTTGGTTGGGTATGAACTATAAGTTTTTTATTCACCATATCGATTACCCAATATTCGGGAATACCATTACGAGCGTAAGTTATCGCTTTTTGTTCTAAATCTTTTTTTAATGTTTTATTAGAAACTTCGATTAGCCAATATATATCTTCTGGTATGGGCTTACGAGTCATGTATATAGTATCTGGCAGACGAGCTATTGTTATATCTGGTTCGGGTTCAGAATTATCTAAAGTGATGGATTGAGCTTGAATTACCTCTGCTAAATTTTCTAGTAGTTTTCTTAGATATTTAACCAGAGAATGATTTGTATACCAATGCTCAACCCCTTCTGGACTCATCTCAACAATTTCTCCTTCAAGCAGTTCTACTGGTTTATCTGCTAATACCCCGGATTCAATTAATTCATGCCATTCGTCGATCGACCATTTATAGGTAGTTGCGCTCATTGCCACTCTCTGTAATGAAAGACTCTAGTCTTAAGGTTAAAACACCTACCTATTAATTTTAATGTTGGAAGAAGGAATAGATCTATTATAGTAATAGGTAGATTGAAGTTAAGCGATCGACAGCTAGTAGAATTTTTAAACTATTTGTCACAACAATAAGTAGGAAAGAGGAGAAGAAGGTGTAGAATAGATGCACGCCGTCGGTGGAATAGCAAAAAGAGATGGCTTCATGGCCACCGATAAGATAGCAGTAACAAGGGAAAAAAATGGAAAATCGAACCACAGGTTTTCGGCGTTGCCTATGAAGTGAAAGAGTGTGTGCGACCCGTTTCAGTATAACTACAACTAGTAACATATTTGGAGGAACGCTGAGGATATTTTCAGAACCTTGAAAATATAATAACTCTACGAATCATGTAGGTTCAATTCCTACCGACGAGTGAGACGTTTGACTCCCTCTTCTACGTGCTTAGAAGTAACATCAACAGGAGTGCGAAGCTAGTCGAAAAGCGGATAGCTGGTAGCCATAACTGGTAACTCTGCAAGGGAAGTTGTCTATGTTCAACATGGGCAAGACAGTTTAACTCAATATTTATATTGGGGTGTCTTGCGCTTAACTACCAAGTTAAGTCTAACCATTCGTAAGCTTCGTTAACACTAAATGGTATTTATTCATCAATCTGAGAACTGCTATACTCCTAAAAATACGCTCGCTCAAGTCGATATCTAATTAATTAATCTGCAGCAACATCATTATTAATAATACGATCGATTAACTGAGAAATCTTATCGGCTCGATTCATAATCATAAAATGTCCACCTTTTTCTATTGTTATATCTGAATCGACAAAGGCAAAAGGAAAAATGCGATCGCTAGTTCCATGAAGATGATAAGTAACTTGAGGAACAATCTGATTTTTCCAAAAGACAACACGATCGATCGCCCATTTTAAAAACTTAGCATCTGTATCTACTAATATCGCCTTTAATAATTTACGTTCTTCAAGATTTTCTAAACTAAAAAACCAATTAATTAGCCAATATATAGCCCAAAGCAAACTTTTGAAGGGAATCAGGCGATGAATGGGAAACCAACGAAACATCCGAAAATAAACAGGAATTTCTAGGTATTGTTTGACACTAGAAACTAGTATTACTTTTTCTACTGCAATATGCTTGGCTATTTCTACCGCAATTATTCCTCCAAAAGACAATCCGATCAATATTGGTTTGGAGGATTTTATTTGCTCTGTCAGTCGTTTAGCATAGTTAGTAATATCTTCTTTTTTATCTGGTTCTAACCAATCAATATGAACTGGCTGATATCCCTTAAACTTTAATTTTTGAAATACTCGCCTATCTGCACCCAAGCCACTTATACAATAAATATCTTTTAGAGCATTTTGGGCTTTGGATTTGGTAACTATATTTTTATCTTTGGACTGTTCCATCTATATCTACAATTTAGGGATAATTGATAATTAATAATAATTATGAACTTTAACTTTTTTGAGCGATCGCCCTGTGTTGTCTGTGAACAATGTATCCTAAATTGTTATGTAGAAGCGATATTTATCGAACTTTAACCTGAGATAAAAATTATTATGCTATGTTTATTATTTAATGTTTACTTACACTAAAAAAAATAGCAATGAATAGCAAATTATTAACTGTTTTAGGCTGTTCGAGTTCTATCGCCTTAACTTTACTCTCTAATACTCCTGCTGAAGCTAATAGTTCTGTAGAATATGTTTTTACCGCACCTATAGCTGAGAATGAAGTAGCAGATATTCCTGCTAGCGACACGGACTATCCTTTCTATGACTGTAGTTGTAGTGAATATGACCCTGAAATGATCGAAAAGCTCGATCGTCAGGCAAATAAAGCGATCGAGCTTTACGGCTGTGATTGTGCTGGTTGTCTTCAATTAGTACGTAATTTAGAACAGAATGCCCCAGTGAACTAGATCGCTCTCGATTGAAGCTGATTTGTTGACTATAATCTTTGTCGAATAGGGGTCAAGATCGAACTTTTGAAATTTTTAATAACTGAAAAATAATAATAACAAGCATTTGATGCTTGTTATTATCTGTCGGACAAATTAGCTCTTAGACAAAAAGTTGCCAATTAATCTCTATCTATCTTTTTCCAGCCCAAAATTTTCTTACCAGCACGGAAAATCACAGAATAAGATAGTCCTAACTCTTTAATTACCTCAGTTATAACCCCAATTTGTTCGGGGGTTAAAGGGAACGAATGGGGGCAGTCAATAAAATCGATACATATTACAGTAGAACGACCCCAAGGTTCTCGAAAAATCTTACTATCTTGAGGAAGGCAATTTGCCAGCAAGCGAAATCTAGAGAGTGAAACTTTTTCAAAGTTACTACTCGTACAATTAAGAGGGGATGCCATTTCCTCTGCTCCTTTTAAGCTGGTTTAGCTTATTAATATTTCACGCTTTTTCAGCCTAGCATCTACAATCTAGCTTTTAAAGTATTTCTAGCTAATTTAATAAAGGCTTTTTATTTCAGAATAGCTACGTTGTTTTTTTCTCTAATTTTGGGAATTTTAGATTTGGATATATTAAGTTAATGTTAAATGTATTAACTCTTTTATTAAGCAATTGTAATTTTTATTAGTAATAACCGTGATTCCAAAACAAGAAGAGAAACATCAACAGCAGTCAGAATCAACACCATATATATCTGAGCAACCAACACGTATCCAGCAGGAAGATGAAGCGATTTACATTGCAGAAGTAAATGGTGAGTTTGTTGCCATTACCAAGTTCAATGAAGAGGGAGAACAGACTATAGAACTAATAGAACTAACTGAGGTAACAAACTCACAACCGCTCAAATCTGAGTCGGAATTTACTCAAATCGAGCGACAACAAACAACAAAAAGTGAATCTTCGCCATCAACTAACAAAACTTTCGTAATTGGTATGGGATTAGGAATAATTCTCACTCTAGCTGGAATGCATATGTTTAACTTTTCTCCAGCAGACAATAGTTCTATTTCTGCCGATACAGGCGAAATGCTTGTTCCCAAACAAAGCGTGACTGTAACTCGTGTAAAAACAGATACCATCAAACACACTCTCAAAATTAGGGGAACTGTAGCAGCTTACGAATTAATTCCTGTTAAGTCTTCTGTTATGGGTTTATCAATTCGGGAAATTTTTGTCGATCGCGGGAATTATGTTACGAAAGGACAGGTATTAGCCAGGTTAGATAATGACATACTTCAGGCAGAATTAGTCCAGGCGCAAGCAGCAGCAAGAGAAGCAGAAGCACATTTAGCGGAGTTACAAGCAGGCAGTCTTCCTGAAGAAATTGCCCAAGCAGAACAAAAAGTTGTCAGTGCGGAAGCTAAAGTCGAGCGAGCAGAGTCGGATTTAGATTTAATCAAAAAAAGAGTAGCGAGAAATAAAACTCTAGAAACCGAAGGTGCGATCGCTCGCGATCGTCTGGATGAAATTCTTAACCAAGAACAAGTCTACAAGTCTAATTTAGAACAAGCTAAGGCAAATCTGGAAGCGGAACAACAAGCATTAGCCAGGTTAAAGATAGGAACTCGTCCCGAAATTATTGCCCAAGCGCAGGCATCTCTAGCACAAGCAAGGGCACAAGTAGAATCTATTAGTGCCAGACTGGCAGATACCGTAGTTGTTGCCCCAGTTGATGGCAAAATTGCCGAAAGAAATGCAACAGTAGGGGAATTGACTTCTGGCTCGACTAGCTTGTTTACCATTATCGAAAATGGACGCTTGGAGTTAAGAGTAAAACTACCTGAAACTCTTTTAGCAGAAGTTGAGCCGATGCAAACAGTAAATGTTACTTCCGATGTTGACAGTGAATTACAATTATTGGGTAAGGTAAGAGAAATAGACCCAATTTTGGCAAAAAATTCACCTCAAGCAACTGTAAAAATCGATTTACCCCAAGAAACAGATTTAAAACCAGGAATGTTTTTAGAGGCTGCTATTCATACCTCTACCGATAAAGGACTCACTGTGCCTATTGATGCTCTTTTACCTCAACCTGACGGTAGTGCGATCGCTTATGTTCTCCAAGCAGATAATACAGTTAAAGCTCAATCTGTCACGATGGGCGAAATTATCTCAGATCGGCAAGTAGAAGTACTCACTGGCTTACAGTCTGGCGAGCGCATTGTAGTTGAAGGAGCAGCCTATCTTAAAGACGGAGATAGTGTTATTGTCGTTGATTAGAATTTTTGTATAAATCGAAAACCTCGGATTAAAGAGAAGTCAAAAGTTCAAGAGTTCAGGAGTTACTTGAGTAAGAAAAACATTCACAATGTATGAAATTGTTGCGGGTGTAGGATTTATCATGCGGTTGATGATCGATGAAAAGTATCAGAGGCAGGGTTATGGACGAGCCACTACGATCGAGTTGATTCGCCGTCTTAAGCTTTGTCCTAATGTTGAGGTCATTGCCACCAGTCATCTAAAAGAGAATAAAATAGCTGCGAGATTGTATCAAAGTTTAGGATTTCGGCAATGGGATATTTCCTATGCTATATCTCACCCAACAGAGGTGTACCTAAAACTTGAAAACTAATGATTTTGGCAGTTAGTAGGTTGGGTTGAAGGATGAAACCCATACAGCAGAAAGCAATAGATGGGTTTTGCGCTTCCCTCTAACGAGACGATAAATATTATGGTTGCTATACTTGTTTTCTAGTAAATTACAGTAGCAGCGATCGCATTGTAGTTGAAGGGGCAGCCTATCTTAAAGATGGAGATAGTGTTATCGTGGTTGATTCGTTACAAAGTTCCCCCGACCAGTAATACTACTGTCACTCTCAATGTTGAAAACAAATATTTTCCCCTAGAATAGAGGGAAGTAATTAATTCTGATTAAAAAGTAATGCTACAAAAACCTTCACTCAATCAGGATCATAGTTCTGCTTGGGTTATACAAACCTGGCTATCTTTTGTTGTTTCTTTAACTGCTACTACTATCGGTATTATTTACCTTCCAGTAGACGCTTGGACTAAAGGTTTTATGGGTATGGGTTTAGCTTTTTCTGTCACGTCTACCATCAGTTTAACTAAGACCCAAAGAGACCTTCATGAAGGAAAAAAATTAACTTCTAAAGTAGAAGAAGCTAGAGTCGAGAAGATTTTAACCGAGCATGATAGCTTTAAATAAATTGATTCCTTGCAAAAAACGGCTCTACCGAACTTACAGTGTTGAATTTGGGTAAAAGGCTTATCTGTAAATGGATTTAGGAAAAAATATACAAAATCCAACTATCAAGAACTCAAAGTCTTGCACAGCAAGACTTTTAATGACTAGTTTCTAACAGTTTTACATCGCAGATTCGGTAGAGCCCAAAAAACTAAATTATTCAAGGAGCAAAATGTAGCTACTTAGTAGCTACTAATATCTAATCTAATTACCAAACTAATTAGTACTTATAGTTTGAAATTGATGAACCATAATCATGGTATCCATGGGAATGTTAACATGATGTCCTCCTTCAAAATGATGCATACCAGGCATTACACCACTTTCAATCATGCCTGAGATTTCTACCATAGCATCAGGGTCGTATGCTAATTCTTTATTTAATTTTTCATCTTTAAAATGAATGAGAATTTTATTAGTACCATCAGTAAATATATGACATTTTTCTATTTTTCCAATAATTTTTCCCTGTAAAGTCACCTCTTGTCCTGGGGTAGGATTTTCAATTACAGAAGAAACATCAGAAACATTTAACGGTGTTTTTTTAGTCACAGTAGTAGAGCAACCTAAAAAACTAAAATGTAGCAAAGTCAAAATAGTATAAATTTTGAAAGTATTTCTCATTATTAGTATCCTGTAGACAGTAATAAAATTTACTGTAAGTAATCATTTCAAATACTTAAGTATTTCTCTAACATATCAAAAAAGAGTTGAGAAAATATTCACTTTAACTAAGCTTTGCTTTATTTATGAAGTACTTCTAGTTATTAGTTTTTTTTTGTTTCTTCTTGCTTGGTTTCTTGATAACTTGAGGAAACCCTAGATTTTTAATTACTTGATACTTTCTTTCTTCTTCTAACTTTTTTAGTTCCGTATAATCTACTTGATGAATACAGTTGACTGGACAAGTATCGATCGCTTCTTCAATCAAATCTTCAGCATCACCATTTTGATTGAATACCCTGGCTCGTCCGTAATCTGGTTCGATATAGAAAGTGTTAGGAGCAGTATGAGCGCAATGTTTACAACCGATACAAGTAGTCTCATCTACGTAAGTACCTTTTTGTCTCAATACTCCCCCTAATTCTGGCTCTAAACCAGACCTGAGGGGAGCATCTCTAAGGATACCCCCCAACTCAGGCTCTAAACCAGAACGTTCAGAAGTTGGGGAAAAATCCGACATTACGCACTCCAACGTTGTACTACTAAACGAATTGAACCGTCTTCATTTTTTTGTTGTTCGGTAACGTTAAAGCCTTGTTTGCTACTTTCGTTAACAACAGTATGAAGAGCATAACGCTGAGTTACTTGTTGTAAAAAGCCTTCTACAGATAAAGGTTGCTGCCAGTATTGTAAATCGGCTACTAGTTCATATTCACTGCCATTCCAGCTAAAGCCGAGATCGTAGTTATTATCTTGCTCTACGACAACTTGAGCATCGCGAGTTTGACCTTGATAGCCTTTAACTTTTCTCGAACCGCCTTTCCAGCTAATACCTAGATCGTCTAGGGCTGCTGTTAGAGAATTTAAATTACGGATTTTGGTTTTGATATTGCTGAAATGTGACATAATTTATCGGTGATTACTAGAATTAGATTTGACAAGATTAGGCTTGGTTAAACTACCATTGGCTGAAAGTGCCGTGGTTATTAACTTTCTCGGACTGACTTACTGTTTGGTGATAAAATTCAGAGGTTTTTTCTTGAGATACTACTACCCCAAGTTCTGCTTCAATTGCTTCAGTCACCTCTTCACAAGATGACCCGACAATCCCTGTAACCTTCTCTTTGACTCGACCATCTGGGTAGATGGTGAATTCAAGTGTTTCCATGTTCATGACAGATTTTGAGTATGTCCTACTTTGGGAATTTTGGCTGGTTGCAGCGAAATGTTAGTTCCCTCCAACTAGCTCAAATTGGTTTATTCAGATCGGTGACACTACTTATGAATAGAATTTTATCAAAAGTTAATAATAGATGAAGGAATTACTTTATTATTTTCTAAGTTTTCCTTAGCTTTGAGAAGAAGTCAAGACAGATATTTATCAAAATTAGCAGTTTATTTGCAAAAGTATACAAATGAAGAGAATTTTAGTTTGGGCGCTCGAGCCTAGCCTGGCACTTGGGAACTACTTTATTAAAATAAAAATTTTTGCTTCATTAACTGGAATTGATACCCTTAACCTAGATAATAAAAATCTATTCAAGTGGAGTAAAAACTTAATAGATATAGATGATTGTAGACAAAATTAGTAGTTCTATCAAAGTTGGTGTTTTAGGGTTTGGTGGTTTAGGGCAGGCAGCAACAAGAGTACTTGCGCCTAAAGGAGAAATGTCTTGGGTCGCAACAGCAGACCAAAAAGGCTATGCTTACAATACAAATGGGCTGGATGTAGATAGAGCGATCGCAGCTTATCAGACTAAAGGTTCTGTTGGTTATCTAGAACCCTATGGCACTCTAAGCAACCAAAGTATTGCGGATTTATTAGCTAATGCTGATGTAGATGGTTATTTCTTGGCTTTGCCTAATTTACCAAATACTTTCATGGCAGAGGTAGCAAAACAATTCATTCAATCTGGTTGGCAAGGGGTTTTAGTAGATGCCCTGAAGCGAACTAGCGCAGTAGAACAATTACTAGAATTACAAACAGACTTAAAAGAGGCTGGTATTACTTACATGACTGGGTGTGGTGCGACTCCTGGTTTACTAACTGCTGCTGCTGCCGTCGCTGCCCAAAGTTATGCCGAAATTCATAGTATTAAAATTACTTTTGGTGTAGGTATTGCTAACTGGGAAGCCTATCGCGCCACTATTAGAGAAGATATCGCTCATATGCCTGGTTTTGATGTAGATACCGCCAGGGCAATGACAGATGAAGAAGTATCCGCCCTGCTAGATAAAACAGATGGCATTCTCGCTTTAGAAAATATGGAACACGCGGATGATATCATGCTCGAATTGGCAGGAATTTGCTCCCGCGATCGCGTTACTGTTGGCGGTGTAGTAGATACCCGCAATCCGAAAAAACCTCTGAGTACTAATGTCAAAATTACAGGACGTACTTTTGAAGGTAAAATTTCCACCCATACTTTCACTTTAGGCGACGAAACTAGTATGGCAGCAAATGTCTGTGGCCCTGCTTTTGGCTATCTTAAAGCAGGAATATCCCTTCATCGTCGTGGTATGTATGGTCTATTTACGGCAGCCGAAATTATGCCCCAATTTGTTAGGTAATCCTGTAGGGGTCTTTCGCGAACGACCCCTACCGAAAGGCGACACCCAGATTCGAACTGGGGAATAATGGATTTGCAGTCCACGGCCTTACCACTTGGCTATGTCGCCACAATTAGATAGTGCTTAATGATTATAACAAAATTACGTTTATTTGCTTAGAAAAAATATTGATGAAGACGTATTAGGGTCGTTGGCTAACGACCCCTACTTTTAACCTGAGTTCGGGTTAACAATATTTAGCTTCAAAATAAGCTTAGACGCACTAAAGTTACCTATTCTGTTCCTTCTCCATAAGGCGTTTGAGAATTTTAAAGTGCAATGTAAATGCGTCTAAGCTTAGGTATCAACTAAATCTGTTTGGCGATTAGACCTCCCTTGCGGGTTCACCAATTAATCGTAAAGTATAAGGGATAAACTCCTCTCTGTGCTCTCTGCTCGGTGCGCGTTCCTTTGCGGATTAAAAATTCCGCAGGGTCGCACCGCCTCTGTGGTTTATTTATTAAAATCGATCTTTGATTGAGACATAGATTTTCAACGAAAGAATAAGTTTATACCTTATCCCGAACTCAGGTTACTTTTAATTAATCTGAGATAGCCAATTATAGATATACTGATTCACTATCTCTGGTTTTTCATCGTGGGGACAATGTCCCGCATTGGGAATAGAATAAAATTCGACATCAGAGTTATTAGCTGCTAAATCTTGATATATTTTTGCTCCTTTAATGGGTGTCCAAGGATCGTCAGCCCCCCACAAAACAAGTAAAGGATGTGTTCTTTTAGGTAACAAATCTTGAGGAGTCGAACCTGCGGGTGCAGTTAACACAGAAGCAAATACTTGTTGTGCGGAAGGATCGCAAGAAGGAGTATAAAGCATTTCTACTAGTTCGTCAGTAACCGCAGCGCGATCGCGATAAACTTGATACAAGGTGCTACGAATGCGCCTTTTTTGACGAATACGATTAAAGATAAATTTACCTGTCACGGGGGAACTAACCAGCTTGGTAAATCCTCCCATAATTAGTCTCAGGGGAAGATTTAATTCATCAGGACGATGATTTAAGCCTCCAGCACAGTTAATTAATACCCCTCCTGCTGTGATTTCGGGATGATTACTCATCAACATTAAGCTAATTAACCCGCCAATAGAGTTTCCAATAAAAACCGTTGGTTCTTGAATATGTACTGACCAAAAATCTTTGATTTGCTCTTGCCACAATTCCAGAGTGTAATCTAACGCTGGTTTAGCTGAAGCCCCAAAACCTAACAAATCTAAAGCAAAAACACGATAGCCTCGATCTGCTAGAACGGAAATATTTTTTTGCCAATGCCCGATAGAAGCACCAAAACCATGAATTAGGAGTAAAGGTTTTCCTTCTCCTTTTACCGTGTAACGAATTTGATGTCCCCGCCAAATCCAGTCTAATTTTTCCCAGCTATTACTTATAGTTAGTTGTTCTACAGTCACGATCGCTCTAAACCCAAAAAAATTACTTAACTCTTTGATGATACAAAAATTAACAACCTTACCTCTCAGGTCAGATGTGGTAATTTCTGGTTTTAGCTAGAGTAACGAATGATTAACACTGTAAATATTTTTTTGTCAATATTGCTTTACAAAACTAAATATTAGTGTTATATTTATTTACATAAGAAAAAAAGTAAACAACAACAAACAAATTATGGCTACTACACAAGACGAAAGAGGAATCCTCAATAACTTTGCTAAAGAACCCAAGGTATACCAGGCTACTGAACCCACATCTAAACAGCAACGCTTTTATCTAATTAGTGGTGTTTTATCAGCTCTACTGGTTGCGGGTGTAGTTGCAATTTCTTTCGTAGTTAGCTAGCAGCTTTAGGTTTTGGTATCTCTCGAAAATAAATAAAATTTAGATTTCTCCTACTTGACCTCGCTTAGCCGAGGTTTTTTATTGTGAGAATTCATTGGACTCATCAACGAATTTACTCAGTAGTAATGTAAATTAAGATCGAGTCTCGCTAGGTTAAAATCATGAAATTAGCAGCTATCGATATTGGCACTAACTCTATCCACACGATCATTGTAGAAACTACCTTTTCTGCACCTAAAAATTTGCGCTCGCGTAAAGTGGCACAACTGGCACACAAATATGAGTCAGATTGGCAACAAAAATCTCACAACGTGAAATTGAGATTAAAGAAGTTTCTCGCTCCCAGCTTTAAGGAGCTAAGAGAAAAGTTACTTTGTATAAGTAATACCACGATATTTTTTTAATCCTAATTGTGGTTTAAATATTTGAGTAGGACGACTGATAAAATAAGTTCGTCCCAAAAATCGAGCAGGAAGATCTGAAGGGATAGTTTCTACTTGAGTATTAGTGGACTGATAAGTAATTCCGCGATAA
Source organism: Xenococcaceae cyanobacterium MO_188.B32 (assembly GCA_030065635.1). Lineage (GTDB taxonomy): Bacteria > Cyanobacteriota > Cyanobacteriia > Cyanobacteriales > Xenococcaceae > JASJDJ01. Next base: position 8,454 of record JASJDJ010000065.1, on the reverse strand, counting down.
AGAAGTTCCATTGTTCGATCTCCTCTTGTTGATGTTGTTTTTAAATTTAGAGAGCGATCGAGAAGAAATAGAGATATTATTTTGTATTTAGATAGGTCTAATGTGAATTATTTAACAGACGAGAAGAGAAAAATAATAGTTTCTCCTTAATTATCTAAATGAAATTGTCATAAAAGTCTGCGAAAATAGAGAAGATAGTTATGTAAGCTAGCTGAAATGCCCGTAACGGAATCAGAAATCGATCTTGCTACCTATATCGACCACGCCTTGCTTAAACCGACAGCTACCCCTCAAGAGGTAGAAAAATGCTGTCAAGAAGCTTGGCAATACAATTTTCCGACTGTGTGTGTTTATCCCGTCGCCGTTAGACAAGCAGCAGAATTACTTCATGGCAAAGATACTCAAGTATGTACGGTAATTGGTTTTCCTACAGGTGCTACTACTTCTGCAAGTAAGCTATATGAGGCGCAAGAAGCCGTAGACAATGGAGCAACAGAGTTAGATGTAGTAATTAATCTAGGATGGCTTAAATCAGGACAATCGGAACCTATTTACCAAGAAATTGCCGAAATTTGTGCTGAAACAGGACAGACGGTTAAAGCAATTTTAGAAACTTCTGTCTTAACAGATACAGAAAAAAGACTAGCTGCGGAAATATGTATGGATGCTGGCGTTGCCTATCTCAAGACTAGTACGGGATGGTTTGGTGGTGCAACGGTAGTAGATGTAAGGTTATTACACAATATTACTAGAGGACAAATTGGTATTAAAGCCTCTGGCGGAATTAGAACCGTGGAACAAGCTATAGAACTAATTAAAGCAGGTGCTACAAGATTAGGTACATCTCGCGGAATAGATTTAGTTCATCAACAATTATCAGTTAACAGTAATCCGTAATCAGTTATCAGTTATCAGATAGGGACTTAGTAGTGCCAAATTCCTAATCTCTAATTCCTAATTAATGAGTCAAACATATAAAGCTACTGGCATAAATTTAAAAGGAAGTCCACTAGGAGAAACAGACCGTCTAGTGACAGTGTTAACCTCAGAATGGGGTATAGTTAGAGCGATCGCTCCAGGAGCGAGAAAATATAAATCGCGACTGCGAGGAAGAAGCGAATTATTTGTAGTTAATAATTTATTGATTGTGAAGGGGCGATCGCTTGATAAAATTATTCAGGCAGATACTATTTATACTTATCCTGGTTTAAGCCAAGATTTAGGAAAATTAGCTACTGCTCAATATTTAGCTGAATTGGTTCTATATTTGGCTTTAAGCGAACAATCTCAATTAGAGTTATACGAATTATTTAACGAACATTTACGAAGAATCGAACAGTTAGCGAATAGGCAAAATGTCTATCCTTATTTAGCACAAGCAGTCTATCATATTTTGGCGATCGCGGGAGTTGCTCCCCAAGTGCAAGCTTGTTGTCTCAGCCAAAAGCTACTTTCTCCTAATTTTGTTACTCCTAATTGGCAAGTAGGATTTAGTTTTGAGAGGGGCAGCATCGTCGATTTAAATATAGCTGAATTGAATAATCGATCGGAAAATAATCTTAACTCTAGAGAGCTACTTAAATTCAAATCAATTAACTACAAAGTTAATGCTTTAGAACTAACTTTATTACAGCAATTAAGCTGTGAAGCTTTACCTCAGTTAGAACCAATTGTTACTTCAAAACCGATCGAGTCGAAGCAGACACAGTCTCTTCAAGGCGGAGTATCTTTGACCAACTTTTCTTTAGATACAGCCTGGATTAAAGTAGAACGAATTTTAAGAGAATATGCTCAATATTATTGTGGTCGTTCTCTTCGTTCTGCCGATTTAGTAGATAATTTATATTTAGTTGAGTTTTAAGCATAAAAATCGGGGTTTGTTTGTTAAAAGATTATCTCTGTATAAAACGATTTTGACGAAGCTAGAAAACACAAAATTTATTGGTTTTTTAGCATCTAAATCCCTACTCTTTTGTGGGAAAAATTATAACCCCGTACGCGCACGCGCACGCGCACGCGAAGCGACTACCGCAGGTCAGCGCGACTACCGAAAGTCTCTCCAAATTAATGTTAACCAACAGTAAACAAAAAATAGAGCTAGAATGCGACTGTCTGAATCAGAATCCATTAGAGAAGATAATGAGCCACAATCAGAAGCCGATTTACCTCAAACTCAGTTATCAGCAATGAAATATCAAGAGAAATCGACCTCTAGCCAGGGTTTTATTCCTGTTTTAAAAAACCGCAGCTTTTTAACTTTGTGGAGTGGTCAAATATTTTCTCAATTGGCAGATAAAATTTATTTGGTCTTGATGATTGCAATTATTACCAATGAGTTTCAATTACCAGGACAACCGATTGCTCGATGGGTATCGCCAATTATGATTGCTTTTACTGTCCCCGCAGTTTTATTTGGTTCTCTAGCAGGGGTATATGTAGATAGATGGTCAAAAAAAAGTGTATTGGTTATTTCTAATCTACTAAGGGGTATATTTGTATTGACTTTACCCGCTTTGTTGTGGCTATCAAATGAGCAGTACTTGAATGCCAAATTGCCTCTAGGATTTGCTTTAATGTTGGGGATCACTTTTTTGGTGTCCACTCTGACTCAGTTTTTTGCTCCTGCCGAACAAGCTACTATTCCTCTAATTGTCAATAAACAACATTTATTAGCAGCTAATTCTCTCTACACAACAACTATGATGGCGTTGTTAATTGTAGGATTTGCCGTGGGAGAGCCTTTATTGGAAATAGCAGACTGGTTAGTTGATGGTTGGTTATTTTTTTGGCACATTGGTAAAGAATTACTAGTTGGGGGAGCTTATGCGATCGCGGGAATTATTTTACTATGGCTCAAAACAGGAGAAAAATCAGAACACTTACCTCAAGCAAGTCCCCATCCATTGCAAGATATTTGGGATGGTTTGCGCTATTTAGGTAAAAATCAGCGAGTTCGCAACGCTTTAATTCAGTTAACTATTCTTTTCTCTGTATTTGCTGCCCTAGCAGTTTTAGCCGTCAGTATGGCAGATAAGATACCTCAGTTAGATGCCGATCAATTTGGCATTTTACTAGCTGCTGCGGGAATAGGAATGGCTATTAGTGCAGCAATTTTGGGTCATTGGGGTCAAAACTTTGCTCGCGCCCAACTCAGTCTCTGGGGTTCGATCGGTGTGGCTGCTTCTCTGGTAGGTTTATCTTTAGCTACTCAAAATCTCTGGTTGGCTTTGATTGTTACGGCTTTTTTAGGTGGATTTGCTGCTTTAGTTGGTGTACCTATGCAAACAACAATTCAGTCAGAAACACCCCCAGATATGCGAGGGAAAGTATTTGGATTGCAAAATAATGCCGTTAATATTGCTCTTTCTTTACCTTTAGTTTTAGCTGCCGAAGCCGAAGCTCGTTTCGGTCTATCATTAGTATTTCTCGGTTTAGCAGTATTAGTTGTAGTAGGAGGGGTCTTAACCTGGTATATTTCCCATACAGGTGAGGTAAAACAAACCTAAGTTGGCAAATAAATAAATTAATTGTCCTAAATTGGTTTAAATTACCTTTGGTTATCTCTTTAAAGACAAGAGTATCTGAATGCATATCGCTTGGCTGGGAAAAAAATCACCATTTTGTGGCAATGTTACCTATGGTCGAGAAATAACTAATGCTTTGTTAGACAGAGGGTATCATGTCAGCTTTTTACATTTTGCTCAAGAATCTACCAATCTGGAAAATTGGCCCGATTGTCCAGAGGTTTTTTTGCCTTTTATTTATAAATCACAGATTTATACGATTCCTACGCTCAAATCGAGTAAGATATTAGCGCGATCGCTGCAAAAACTGCAACCAGATTTGGTTCATGCTTCTTTGACTCTATCTCCTCTCGATTTTCGCCTACCAGAAATTTGTGAAGAACTCAATCTTCCCTTAATTGCGACTTTTCATCCACCCTTTGATAGTAAGATACGCAATCTCAAATCTAGTACCCAATATCTTACCTACCAACTTTATGCTCCATTTTTGGCTAATTACCATCGCACGATCGTTTTTTCTCAAATTCAGCGGGATTTACTGATTAAACTAGGAGTTCCCCCCACAAAAGTGGTAGTTATTCCTAATGGCGTTGATGAAAAAAAATATTCCCCAGGGTATTCGAGTCTTAAATACCAACTACAGACAAAACGCTTATTTGTTTATCAAGGTCGTATTTCTACAGAAAAGAATGTAGAAGCTCTTCTAAAGGCATGGAAACATTCTAATTTAGGGGCTGATTGTAAACTACTTATAGTAGGAGATGGTCCATTAAGAACTTCTCTTCAACTTCATTATGGAAAAGAACACAACATTCTGTGGTTTGGCTTTGTTCCTGAAGAGGAACGCCGTATCGATTTTCTTCGTGCAGCCGATGTTTTTATTCTTCCTTCTTTAGTAGAAGGTTTATCTATCTCTTTATTAGAAGCCATGGCTTGCGGAGTAGCCTGTATTGCTACAGATGCAGGGGCAGATGGAGAAGTTTTAAATGAGGGTGCAGGAGTAGTACTAGATACTCAAGATGTTACTACTCAATTAAAAACCTTACTAACTCTATTCCGCGATCGTCCAGAGATAACTAAATTACTCGGACAAAAAGCCAGACAAAGAGTGTTAGAACGTTACACTCTGGCTCAAAATCTCGTTAGATTAGAAAAATTGTATGCTGAAGTTTTGGAAACGCAAAAATTTCAACTTAGTAGTAGGTAAGAATCAAGTAGCGAAAAATTCTAATTTATTTCTACTGAGGTGTTACTCTGGAAACGATTAAAGAGAAATAAAGCGTCAATGTAGCATACTGTATGAGGGAAAATCTTGAGTAATCGTCCTATTGCGATCGATTTATTTTCTGGTTGTGGTGGAATGTCTTTAGGTTTAGAAGCTGCCGGTTTTGATATTGCTGCATCTATTGAGATAGACCCTATACACTCCTTAGTCCATCACTATAACTTTGCCTATGGAGCTACCATCTGTAAAGACATAGGCAGTCTATCTAGCCAAGAGCTATTAAATGCCATCAAGAATAAAGGATTTGAGGGGGATATAGATGTAATAGCTGGAGGGCCACCTTGCCAGGGCTACTCCTATATGGGACGCAGAGCATTAAACGATCCTCGGAATAAATTAATTTTTGAATATGCCAGAATTGTTTTTGAAATTAGACCAAAGTATTTTATTTTTGAAAATGTTCCTGGCATGGCATCAGGCAAACATCAACAGTTTTTACAAGATTTAATTAAAAAATTTGAAGAAAATAATTACTCGATAGTTCAACCAATACAAATACTGGATGCCTCTTTATATGGTACGCCTCAAAAACGTAAACGACTCATTTTAATAGGCTATAGAGATGATGTGTGGAAACCTAATTATCCTTCTCCAACTCACGGTCAAAATGAAAATTTGCTACCTCTGACTACAATAGAACAAGCCATATCAGACCTAAGTGAAATCCCGGTTTTTATTGGTAAAGATTACGGAATAAATCTAGAGGAGCTTGTTAATTCAGAATTCAAACAATATCTACAAAAGGAATATTCTTTATGTCACAAAAGAGCTACCAGCAATTTTATTTGGGGTCATCTTGGTTCACAACATACAGAAAAAACTATTTCTAGATTTGCCAATACAACTCCAGGAAAAATAGATCGAGTTAGTCGTTTTTTAAGATTATCTCCTCACGGATTATGCAATACATTAAGAGCAGGAACAGATAGGAGTAGAGGAGCATTTACCGCACCTCGTCCTATTCATTACCTACATCCTAGATGCCTAAGTATTAGAGAAGCTGCCAGACTTCATACTTTTCCCGATTGGTTCCAATTTCATCGGACAATATGGACTGGATTTCGCGAAATTGGTAATGCGGTTATTCCTCTGTTAGCAAAGTCTTTAGGGGCAGAAATAATTAAATGTTTAAATATAGATTTATCTACAGTTGAAATTGAAAAATTAGATTCAATAGATGATTCGATATTAAGCCATAACATGAGACAAGCATCATTGTTCTGGCAAGTACCTAATGATGTAATTCCTAAACGAAGTTCTAGCTATCCTAGCAATCGGACGAGGTAAGCAAGGATAGATTTTAAAATTTTAAGATTATTATTTGTTGCCATTTCCTTTCTAAACAACTAATTTTGAAACTCTTGACATTATCCAGCACAAAATAGTCAATAAAAGTATGAAAATTTCTAGAGTTTGAGATGAAGTTTTGATATGTAAATTTATGGGTAAATTACCGAGAAAATACATAATTTTCTGATTAAAATGATTCAAAAAATAGACTGTAATTGTATGATTAGTATATTGATATATCAATTAAGTTAATTAAAAATAAACAAACTTAGCTAGTTTCTTTTATCCAATATTCATTTTCTTAGAAAAATAAATTAACTATTCAATTAACTATGGCTCTACGTACTTGGAAAAATGCTAATAATGGTTTTTGGGATATCTCTAATAATTGGGTTGATGATATTTCTCCCCTAGAGGGTGACGATGTTCTGATTAGTTTCGCTAACGATGATATTACTACTGAACATCGCTTTGGAAATACTTCTCTTAACCAGTTCACCTCAGATGAAGCTTTTCTTCTTTCAGGCGGTCGTTTGAACTTAAGTGGCTTATCAATTGTCAATGGCAATTTTAGTTTCACCGGTGGCATTCTAGATGGAGAAGGCACCCTAACCTTAAACGGTCCTTCCTCTTGGAGTGGTGGCTCCATGTTCGGTAGTGGAACCACCATAGTAGCTTCAGGAGCTAGCCTGAATATCGAGGAGGGTTCTCAATTATTAGCTAGAATCTTAGACAACCAAGGCACGATTAACTTCCAAACCACCGAACTGCAATTTGGTAGTGGTGGGATTATCAATAACCAGGGTGAATTCAACTCCATTGGTCCGAGCCAATTTGCTACAACTGCTGGGAGGGGAGTACCTACTTTTAACAATGAGGGTATATTCACCCGTTCTGGGTCAGGTACTACCTTTTTCTTAGACAATACTGTTTCTATTAGAGTCGGTAGAGTTGCTTTTAACAATAGTGGTACTGTTAACGTCACTGAAGGAACTCTAGCTTTGGAGGGTGGAGGTACTCATAGTGGGGAATTTATTGGCGAAGGAACTCTATAATTTGGTGGACGATTCGGTAGAGGCGATCATACCTTTATCGATAATTCTTCATTAAGGGTTAACAATGTCAGGATTACTAATATTGCAGCTAATTTTAATGGTGCTCACGATACTGATGTCAATACCAACTTCAGCTTAATCGGTGGCGTTCTAGGAGGAGAAGGCACCCTAACCCTAAACGGTCCTTCCTCCTGGAGTGGGGGTACAATGCAGGGGAGCAATACTGGTAGCACCATAGTAGCTTCAGGAGCTAGCCTGAATATCGAAGGTTCTGATTCTAAAAGATTAAGTAGCTACACCTTAGATAACCAAGGCACGATTAACTTTCAAACCACCGAACTCCAATTTTCGCTAGGTGGGATTATCAATAACCAGGGTCAATTTAACTCCATTGGTCCAGGGGAATTTGGTGGACGGACTGATCAAGGGTCAGGTACTTTTAACAACCAGGGAATTTTCACCCGTTCTGGGGAAGGGTCTACCATTTTCTCATTCAACCGTAATTCTAATGTTGCTTTTAACAATAGTGGTATCGTTAACGTGACTGAGGGAACTCTAGCTCTGAGTAGTCTTGATACTATTAATACTCATAGTGGGGAATTTATTGGTGAAGGAACTCTAGAATTCGGTCGTGTTCGAGGTACTCATAACTTTATCGAGAATTCTTCATTAACAGTTAACAATGTCAGGATTACTGGTGCCACAGCTAACTTTAATGGCACTCACGATACTGGGGTCAATACCAACTTCAGCTTAATCGGTGGCACTATAGCAGGAGAAGGCACCCTAACCTTAAACGGTCCTTCCTCCTGGAGTGGGGGTACAATGGGGGGGAGCAATACTGGTAGCACCATAGTAGCTTCAGGAGCTAGCCTGAATATCGAAGGTTCTGATTCTAAAAGATTAAGGAGCTACACCTTAGACAACCAAGGCACGATTAACTTCCAAACCACCCAACTGCAATTTGGTGGTGGGATTATCAATAACCAGGGTCAATTTAACTCCATTGGTCCGGGCGAAATTTCTGGAGCAAACGGATCTGGTATTTTTAACAACCAGGGCATATTCACCCGTTCTGGGGAAGGGACTACCCTTTTCTCATTTGACGGTAGTTCTGGTGCTAATGTTGCTTTTAACAATAGCGGTATCGTTAACGTGACTGAGGGGACTCTAGCTCTGAGTAGTCTTGATACTATTAATACTCATAGTGGGGAATTTATTGGTGAAGGAACTCTAGAATTCGGTCGTGTTCGAGGTACTCATAACTTTATCGAGAATTCTTCATTAACAGTTAACAATG
>JASJDJ010000238.1 GCA_030065635.1 Xenococcaceae cyanobacterium MO_188.B32 | reverse complement strand
TTTTGGAAATGTCGCCATTTGAAAGCTTGTTTGGGATTCATTGAAAGGTGAAAGTGGTGAGTATGATTGCTTAAGTTGTATTGTACTACAAGCTCCTTTCTATTTTTTGCGACACAACCCACAATACTGTTATCGAAGAAGATTTAGCCACTGACGAAAAAGAAGAATCTCTCGAACAAATTAATGCAATCGCTTCTGCTTTACCTGATAACCAAAGTAGAAAACTCAAGAGAAAAGCTAAAGGTGCAATGACAATCATTCAAGATATTGCTGATACTTTACCTCCTACTGCACCGATGGTTGCTATCTGTCACCAACTTTCTGATACGATCGAGCGGATATGCTAAAAGTTTTGTTTACAGACATACTACTATATATGAGCATTATTTCTGTTTCGAGCCACATCTACGCGATCAGCGTAAGCTGGCACTGCGTGATCGCTCATTTCCATCAAAATAACTACAAATGTAATCAGCTTCGACTTCCCTAAAGGCGATCGCTCTACAAAACCCTCAAGATAGTGCTGTGAAGAAATCAGCTAAGAGAGCTATGAGAGTATTGAGAGGAATTACTGCTGATTTACCTTCTAATGCAGATATAGTTTCTATCTGTAATCAGCTACCAGACTTGATGGGTAAGGTAATTTAATTCTTTAGTTACAAGTATACTACGCAATATTGCCTTTTTTTTAGATGGCGACCGCCCTACTAAAATAACTACAAACATAATCGGTTTTGACTTTTGACTTTCAAACAAGGCGATCGGGCGAGAGCTGTGCCAGTCCCGTCAAGCGGTATAATATCAAGCTGGGCGCTTCTTCCTTTTGGTAATATTTTGGCTACAAAATACTACCAAATAACTTCTAACTGCTCCTAACCCAAGCCCTTTAGCATTTTTTCTCTTTTTTACTGCATCCATTTACACTAAAATTGCTCTTAATCCCTCTCAGTTATGTTAATTTTTATTGCTTAGATTGTTTATTGATTGACAAAGTAGACACTATATTATCTAAATGCTAGACTTGTAGCAAGTTAACCCCCAACTAGGGAAATTTATGGCATCGGGCGCTTAATCCCGCCAAGGAAAAACTCATGAACACCTCTGCTCAATTAACTCTTGAACAACAATTTAAGTTGCGTATTCTCTCACAGCAAGTTCAAGAACTTACCCATTCTCAAGCCCAAGAATACTTAATTGAGATGTTCCGTCAGATGAGGGAGCATCCCACTTTTGCTATAAGTAAAAATGCTTAGAGTAAAATGGTGTTCAAAGCAAAAAACTTTTCTTAAGTCAGCATGAGACCAGAAGAACAAGCGATCGTTAAACAAAAACTGAGAGAAGTAGCAGAGATACTCTACAAAAACACTCCATCTGAAGAATTAAAGACATTTGAAACTGTAGAATTAAGTGTGAGAGAACATCTATTAGAAACAGTAGCTCGAGAAGTAGGTAATTTTTTTTTCAATCAGCAGGAGGCAAGAGTGCAGGAAGAAAACGAAAAGTAAAAACCTGTATTGGTCAAGTAATTATTTCCAGTAAATAAGCAATCAGACTGAAGCTGAAAAAAGGAACTCGTCTGAGTCCTCACTTAGAGAAAAGTTGTTTACTACTAGTAGGGAATGAATCCTTCATCAATGCCGAAAGAGATATAGAAATATTGACAGGGATAAAAATTTCCCACAGCACACAGCATCGGCTAGTCAATAGTTACCAATTACCCGAACCGAAAATTACGAAAAGAGCCAAGTCTTTAAGTGTAGATGGTGGTTCTGTTAGATTAAGAACACCACTAGGGCAAAAAAGCGAGTGGAAAAACTATAAAGCCATCAAAATTCATGAGAGAGTGGGAATGGCATTTTTTCAAGATAATCAAGGTTTACTCAAGTGGGTAAATCAACAACCTCTCAGTAGAAATGTGACTTGTTTAGGGGATGGTCACGATGGAGTGTGGAAGATCGTGCAGCAAATTAGTACTAAAGAGCAAAGAAGAGAGGTCTTGGATTGGTATCATTTAATGGAAAATCTCCACAAAGTGGGAGGAAGTAATCGAAGGTTAAGGCAAATCAAAAATTATCTGTGGCAGGGTTTGGTAGAGGATGCGATCGCCGAATTGAATGAGTTAAATAAGAAACAGGCAAGGAACTTTCAGAATTATCTTCGTAAACACTCTTCTCGAATTCCAGATTATCAACTGTATCAAGAACTAGGGATTTGTATTGGTTCGGGTTCAGTTGAGTCCTGGATTAAACAAATCGGTTCAAGAATTAAGATTATCGGCGCACAATGGAATCAGAAAAATGTGCCTCAAATCCTGAAACTTCGATGTGCCTATTTGAATAATGACATCACTTTAGGTATTTCTGCTTAGTCAAAAAGTGGGATGCTCCCTCCGCCAGTTTCTTATCGTGTTTCTTCCCCTCTACCGTCTCACTCAAATACTTGACTTTTCCTCCTCCTCGTCGTTCGGTAATGACATTGTTTTTCACTGTTGTCCTCTTCTTCTTGCCACTATAGTGTTCCTTGCGCTTGACTGAGTCTTGAGGTCGATTGATGGGACGGTCAGTGCCATCAATAATGAACTCTAACTCCACACAGGCTGCTAATACTTCCTCTAACTTCTGTGGATTCCGTTCGGGCAACTGCTGTTCTGAGCCCAAGGCTTGATTCAACACAGTGGTCAATCGGTGAACCCATTGATTGGCTTGAGCTTGCCCCAGACCAAACAGAAATCCTTGCACTTCTTGTGTCGGATACTGCCGAAAGTAGAACAAGATAAACAACAATTTATCTCGAATGTCCTTTAGTTCCGCCTTTCGACCACCGCCATAACTTCGTTGACGTTCCTCTCTGGCTATGTAATTAGTGTAGATATAATCCTGCCATGCCTGCTCAAAGCTGAGTAGCAGTTCCTCGAATTCTGACAAGGTTATCCCCGTCAGACACCGAAATACTCGAGGCTTGCTTTGCAGTTTGGCGTAAGACAGCATATTCTGGACGACTGTAACTATTAACAGCGTGATTTTACCGTCTCTGCCTACTTATTTCCAATAAAGTCTACAAAAATATTCGTTTAGAAGCTGCCCGCGCTTGGTCAATTTGGGAAGCCAGTACTAGTAAACTATTACCTTCTACTGAAACAATTCAACGTTTTGGAGAAGAAGATTTTGCCGAAGCTTTTGCCCGCATTGAATGCCATTATTTTGTCAATGGTGGATTTTTAACTACAGAAAACCAGCTATTAGATAATATCGAGCCGATCCGCCATCTTCCGGGAGTTATCGTTCAAGGAAGATATGATGTTGTTTGCCCGATGATTACTGCTGGGGAATTACATCAAGTATGGTCAGAAGCAGAATTCATTGTCATTGCTGATGCCGGTCATTCTGTATCATAAGCTTAGACGCACTAAAGTTATCTATTCTGTTCCTTCCCCATAAGGCGTTTGAGAATTTTAAAGTGCAATGTAAATGCGTCTAAGCTTAACCTGGTATTCGCCATGCTCTTATTGAAGCTACCGATAAGTTTGCGAGCTTTTTCAATTAAAAACCGCACGTAATTGCTGCCAACCATAGCTAAGATGGCTATCACTATAATTATTCGAGCATTTTGTCCATTTATTTTGGTTGCCGTTCGAGCTTTCCATCTCGAATCTATTGTCAATCAAAGTTGATTGTCTTAATGCTGGTTCAAAAATAATTTCATTATTTTTGTGCATGACAGAAGAATAATATCCATCGGCATTAGTACCAACAATATAAGTTTTTCCTCGATCGATAGCCTGAAACATATTGCCATTTAAAATACTACTAGCAGGCAACACTATACTATAATCTGGATTTTGTTTAGATTTACGATGATAGTAATATTGTTGCTGATGGCGACAAACGTTGATATAAAAGTTTTGTGTCTCAAAAGAGTGTACCTCTTGGTAACCTTTTTTTAATTGTTGACAAAAACTTGAATTCTGTGCTAATAATACCTGTGGTTTATTTTCTTTAATGATAATTTGACACGCATCCGCGACTTGTTTTGACATTCCCGCCAAACTCAAAATTACACCACCTATCCAAGCAATTCTAATCCATACATTCTTCATTTCTTGAAAATATTACCCGTGTTTCCTAAGTTTCAACTTTTTTCTGCGCTTATTTTCCAACTCACGAACTAATAAATGATGAAAATAAGCTACCTTACATGTCTGTTAAATACATTCTAATTGCTAATTGATAATTTCTAGGTTAGAAAAGAAGTTCAAACGATACGAATAATATATTTTAGATTATTTTTGAATTTCGGCACATTTGCCGTTTTTAATTTGAAAATACTAGGATTGCCTTAGTATTTAAGTCTTGACTATGCCAATTTATGAAACTAGGAAATTTTATTGTTCGCTCACTACGGTCGCTTGTTAGTTTGGGCAAAAAACACTTATTCCCTATTCCTGTCCTGATTTGGTTAAATGGTCTGGCTATAGTAGCTTTGGGTAGTTTAAGTATTTATGCCAAAATTCAAAATAAAGGGGAAGGAATCAGCAATTTATTCAGCGATACTTTTCAGATTAGAACATTTTATTTTGGTTGGTTTACAGCGATTTCTGAAATTCTTTGGTGTATTGCGATCGCTATTTGCTTATTCACGACCTTTTTATTACCTCAAGTAAATCATCGAGCAAAAAGTTTTTTTCTCGCTAGCTCTTTGCTAATGACCCTACTTTATTTTGACGACCGCTTTCGGCTCACCCTGATTATAGTTGTTTTTTTTGGTGCCTATACTAAAGTTAAAGCCATAGTCTATTCGATCTATGGCTCATTATTAATTTTATATGGCTGGAAGTTTCGTCAAAGGATTAGTAAAACCCCTTATTTACCTTTACTTGTTTCTTTCTTTTTATTTGCTTTTTCCAGTTTTATTGATATTACGCCTATGACTAGTAGGGGAGCTCACGCCATGTTAGAAGACGGAACTAAATTAATCGGCTTAATCAATCTCACTCTCTATTTTTGGTATACCTGTTATACAGAGGTGAAGCAGTATTTAAACTATTAAGCAAGACTGCAAGAATTGCGATAACACCAGCGCAATAGAGTAGTAGCTGCTACTAACTTAACTGCTTCTAAGACCCAATAACCACCATGCATTACTACCATTGCTTTGGGCATAGTTTGAACGGGCTCAAAGAGGTTCATAGACATACCTAAACCGCTCATTTGGGGAGTAAGAATATAAGTATAAATGATAGCGATTAGTAACAGAATACTACCCAGAGCGATCGACCAATTTGCTTGCTGATGGTTTAGAGAATGCTGATAATTAAAGACCAAACATCCAGCTAAAACCACAGAACCACAGAGCAATTCGATATGGTTAAAAGATTCAAAAATTGCATAGCCAACACTAGCAAATCCTACCTGACTCATCATGCCAGTTTTAAGCAAGCTAGGCACGATTAAACAATCTAAAACTAGGCTACTACTGAGCCAAAATCCTAAAGCAAACATAACGATGGTAGACCAGTTAATTTGCTTGAAATTATTACGAGGAGACACACTGTTCATAAGCTAAAGAATAATACCGTTATATTTTCAGCTTAACCGATACTTTCAATTCAAAGTATGACGAAAAATAAACTATTTTTAAGCTTTGTATTCTTGAAGTTCTTGAATCGAAAAGAGGGATTGAAACTTGAATCCTCGAGACTGATATAGTTCTTTGCCTCCTTGTTGGCGATCGACTAAAGCTATAATTTGCTCTACTTGGTATCCTGCTGCTTGTAAACGTTCTACTGCTAGCATGGCGGAACGACCGGTAGTGACCACATCTTCTAGTACTACTACTTTTGCTCCAGTTGCTAAAGTTGGACCTTCTATGTAAGCTTTAGTTCCATGTCCTTTAGGTTCTTTACGAATAATTAGGGCGGGAATAGGTTTATTACAATAAGCAGAAACTACACTGACCGCAGATACAAGGGGGTCTGCCCCTAAAGTTAAGCCAGCAACTGCTTGGGTATCTTCTGGTAACTGAGAAAAAAGAAGGCGACCGATTGTTAAAGCACCATCTGCTCTGAGAGTAACTTGCTTACAATTGATATAGTAAGAACTCTTAACTCCGGAAGAAAGGGTAAAGTCTCCTTCTTGATAGGCAAATTTAGTTAATAATGACAATAAATTTTGACGTAGTTGCTGAAAACTAGCATTAGCGAGAGAATCTTCTGTTTTATACATAGCTGGTAAGGTCAAAAAAAATTGCTCAAACCCTGCCCGTTATTTAAATGTTCAGTTAGGATTGAGCAGAAGTTAATTAGAGGTTGTCCAATGTCTATTAAGTTTACTAAATTAAGTCCAATTTTAATTGCTACAGCGATCGCTAGTTCCTTAATGACTGGAATAGCTCGAGCCGACTCTGTCTCGGAAACTTTTGAAAAAGCTTATTTTGAAAATAGTGGTAATGCTTTTGAAAATAGCACTATTTGGGGTCAGCTAGAATTTATTTTTGGTCCAAGTGGATTTGCCGAAACCAAAATCGCTAGAGACGGCAAATTGGTAAATATTATTTATCACGATGTAATGGAGCAGCAAGCGGAGAGTGGTTATAAAATGCTTACCCGCGATTTAAAAAATCCTTTTAATACTTCAGTCGCTGAATACCAAAGATATCGTCGATAAATCAATCTGTTTCTCCTAAAAATCCAGGGTACAGGAGTTGAAGCAAATACATCATTTTGTAGGCTTTATTACTCACTTATTTGAACACTCAAAGAAATCAAAAGTGAGTAATAAGTAAGTGTGCAAAATTATTTGTATATAATTTCAATCTCTAAGCCTTACAGGGCGAGGAGTGAATGCACCATTAATTTTGCCTAGGTACTTAGTTGGGCAATTGGCTCTAAAAGCTTACTAGAATTATTTGAAGATGCACAGAAGCAACTAGATTACCAAACTGCGTTTACTAGGTAACGAGTTTCTACTTCAATAGTGTAAAAGAGCATATTTTGGGGGTAGGCTTAAAACGCAAAGGATCGGGTAGCAATCAACGTATATATTTACGTTTTTTAGATTTGAGATGACTAGTCAAATTCTTCTCAAATAGAGACGGTAGATGTTTGCTCAGGACATTTTTACCGTCTTTGTTTTTATTCCATAGCTCAAATTCTCGGTCGTAAATTGGTATGGCACATAAACCAGGTTTAATAGGTTCTTCAGGTTTATATGCCCTAACAGCACCAACATAATTAGTAATATTACCCGCTAGAACATAACCGTTATCTACTTCATAGAGCTTAGCTTCATCGAATTCAATTTTGAGGTAAACATCAGACTTATCGCCTTTTAATTTGCCGTAGGGATCGTTGTTGTATGGGTCTAAATATTTAATCATTGTTTCTCTCCAATAACTAACGGGACTTAGACATTTTTTGGTCAAAAACAGCCTCAAACCTTTATACAGCAATGTGTTTACTTCGATTTGGTTCTTTTCTTGATATACTTGGGTTTCAGCGATTTTTTAGTGTTTGGTGTAAATCCCTTAATTCACATG
>JASJDJ010000237.1 GCA_030065635.1 Xenococcaceae cyanobacterium MO_188.B32 | reverse complement strand
TGGTTAATAAATGAGAGCAATAAGCCTCGGTACAAAGCTTTCAGCCGTTTAACAGGAGATAGAGAGACAATTTTAGGCCCTCGCTATGACCACGAAGTGATCGGGATTTGAAGAATCTGAAGAGCGCGATCGCGCAGTGCCACTGCGCGATCGCATGAACTAAATTCCCTCTGGCTTACCTCCTCTACATCTTCTTAAACCCTTATGCTGTAAGCTTTTCGTCATTATAATTCTGAAGGGATCGGAAAGAGCGAGCGAACGGTGAGTTAGAAAACGATAATTTTGGTTGCTCAACGAATTGTTAATCATTTTCGTTAATTTAATTTTTCGTAGTCTGAAATCACGCAAACTCGTCAAAAATCCCTTTAGTGACAAAAGAGAGATCATTCAAAATCGTCGACTTATCAGACTTTGAAACAACCCTGCTTCCCTCAGTTTTACTGAGGGTCTTCTCTCACAAAAAAGTTAATAATAATTAAATCTCAGGATGATTGTGAGGGGCAATGCAGCTATCTGGAAGTAGGGCAATAGAAAGAGTTATATAATAGTGTTTTATCCGAACGCGCTGGGCTAAAGTGTGTTCTAGATCGATTACTTCATGGATATTGACAGGAAGCACACTGTTTGGAGGAAATGCCCACCAACTACCATCTTGATAAAAACGATCGCTATAGCCTTGTTGTTCGCACCATCTTTGACATACCGCAGCAGCAGCAGCCTTTAGATCGGGATAGATAATAGTTGGATCGATACTATTATTCATAGTGGTTCTAATATTATTCATTATAAATAATAAAAGAGATGCGATTTTATTTCGCATCCCTAGTTTAGGTTATTGAAGTAAAATTATTTATTCAATTCCTTCAATTTTGTCTTCTACTTCTTGATACAATTCCCGCAGTCGATCGAGGTTTTCTTTATTAGTTTCCCAATAACCACGACCGTTAACTTCTAATAATGTACCTACAATCTTACGGAAAGAATTGGGGTTTAAATCCATAAGACGTTTGCACATTTCTGGGTCATCGATAAAGGTAGTATTAACATCTTCGTAAACCCAGTTATCTACTGCATCAGCAGTGGCACTCCAGCCCATAGTATTGACTAAACGTTTAGAGAGTTCGCGAACACCTTCATAACCGTGACTCAGCATACCTTCGTACCATTTGGGATTGAGTAATTTAGTACGGGCATCTAAACGGACGGTTTCAGAAAGAGTACGAATTTGGGCGTTAGCAGTAGTAGTGTCGGCGATAAAAGCTGTGGGTTTTTTCCCGTCATCTCGCAGACTAGCTACAACCTTGGTGGGGTCGGAATCGAAGTAATGGGATACGTCAGTCAGACTAATTTCCGAAGAATCTAAGTTTTGGAAAGTAACATCGGCAGTTTTGAGAGATTTATCAAAGATTTGCCGACCTTCTTTCATTACTCCCGGATTATCGGAGTCGAAAGCAAAGGATTTACGGTTGAGGTACATATCCTGCAACTCTTTTTCTTCTTCCCAAGTACTGTTTTCTACAGCTAGATTTATATTAGAAGAGTAAGAACCAGAAGCGTTAGAAAAGACGCGGGTAGCTGCTTGACGCAAGTTAATACCCATTTCTTCTGCTTGTTCTAGGGCGTGTTTGCGAACGAAGTTCATCTCAATTGGTTCCTCGGCTTCGGCTGCCATTTTAACTGCTCGATCTAACAAGTTCATTTGATTGATAAACAAGTCACGGAATACACCAGAACAGTTGACTACTACGTCAATACGAGGACGACCTAATTCTTCTAAGGGTATGAGTTCTAGCTTATTTACCCTTCCTAACGCATCGGGTACGGGACGAACTCCCACCATCCACATAATCTGTGCTAGAGATTCACCATAGGTTTTGATGTTATCTGTACCCCAAAGAACACAAGCAATGGTTTCAGGATACTCGCCATTATTATCTAGCTTTTGTCTTTCTAAAAGTCTGTCTACTACTACTTTGGCGCATTTAACCGCAGCTAAGGTAGGGATAGATTGGGGATCGAGGGCGTGAATATTTTTACCTGTAGGTAAAACATTAGGATTACGGATGGGATCGCCTCCAGGCCCTGGTAAGACGTATTCTCCTTCCAATGCTTTGAGTAAACCGCCTAATTCATTATCCGCGCAAATTTGTTCTAAGCAGAATTCTAAATATTCAAACAAAGGTTTGAGTAGTTCGGTGTCTACCTCTTTGTACCCATGGTCGTGTAAAACTTTTACCCAAGGTTCTTGTTTGCCGATATTGAGGAAGTTGAGTTTAGAAATCATCGAAACTCTTCCATCTGCATCGATTTGGGCTTTAACTAAAGCGGATACGGCAGCGCGAGTTGCCTGGGTGATGTCTTGGAACAATTGTACGTCTGCTAAGACACCGCGGTCGTTATTAGCATAAATTTCATCGATATCTCGTTCGATACTTTGGGCAATAATCCGAGGTAGAGAAACGATTTCTTCTTCTTCTCGATCGAGCGATGCTATATTAACTAAAGTCGCGATCGCTTCTTCGGCTGTGGGTGGTTTGCCAATTAAGTGTAAGCCACAGGGAAGTAACCTAGATTCGATTTCCATCAGTTTTTTGTAAACCAAACCAACAATAGTATCCCGTTCCTCTTGAGACATTTCTTTGGCATCGGTTTCGGGTAAAGCAATGTCTTTGTCTAAGTTGACAATGCGACATTTATCCATGATGGTATCGACAATCTGGATACCTCTTGCGCCATCTTTGAGGGTTTGGTAAGAACCGATTAATTCCCCTAATTCTTTCAAACCTTTATATAGTCCAGCATTTTCCGCAGGAGGAGTGAGGTAAGAAATAGTAGAAGCGTAACTACGGCGTTTGGCGATGGTTGCTTCAGAAGGGTTATTGGCAGCGTAATAGTAAATATTAGGTGTACTACCAATTAAGCTATCGGGATAGCATTCTCCCGACATACCCATTTGTTTACCAGGCATGAATTCTAGAGAACCATGTGTCCCGAAGTGCAGCACGGCATCTGCTTTCCAAATTTCTTCTAAATAAGTGTAGTAAGCTGCAAAACCGTGGTGAGGGGAGGCAGAACGGGAGAACAACAGTAACATGGGATCGCCTTCGTAACCAAAAGTAGGTTGTACTCCAATAAACACGTTACCGAATTCCCTACCATAAATTAACAGATTTTGTCCATCGCTATTTAGATGTCCTGGTGGGGGACCCCAATTTTCTTCTAATTTCACATAATAGGGAGTTAGCCGTTCGTATTGTTCTACCGACATCCGATAGGCAATATTTAATTCAGGAGAAGCATACTGGGCTTGGGCATCGTGAATTACTGCTTCCATTAACTCTTGAGGAGAGTTTGGTAAATCTCGGACATCATAACCGTTGCCCTTGAGTCCTTTGATTACCTCATAGATAGAACCAAATACATCTAGGTAAGCAGCAGTTCCTACATTACCTTTATCAGGAGGGAAACTAAAGACGGTAATGGCAACTTTTTTATTAAGTTTGGGTTTTTTCCGCAGATTACCCCATTTCATTGCCCGTCTAGCGATCGCTTCGATGCGATCCTGTAAGGCGATCGCCCTGCCTGTATCGCCATCTCTACCCGATAGAATAATTGGTTCGATCGCGCCGTCTAGTTCGGGGATCGCAATTTGCAGTGCCACTTGGACTGGATGTAAACCGAGTTCGCTGGCTTCCCATTCTTCCGTTGTTTGGAATACTAAGGGTAAGGCTACCATATAGGGACGGTTAAGCCGTTTTAATGAATCGATCGCTTTAGGATGATCTTGCCTGGCGGGACCTCCCACTAGAGCAAATCCAGTCAGGGAAACGACTACATCTACTAACGGCTGTTGTTCTGTTCCTTTTAAGCCTACTTCCCAAAAATAAGCATCTACGGGTTTAGAAAAATCCAACCCACCAGCAAATACGGGAATTACTCTCGCTCCCATGGCTTCTAGTTCCTGTACCATAGCCACATAGTGGGCATCGTCTTGGGTAACAAGGTGCGTCCGTTGTAATACTAAACCAACACAGGGGGCTAAGGGGTCTTTAAGATCGTCTGAAATATCACTGCGACTATTAAACCAATTGAGATATTCTTTAACATCCTCAAACATATTGGGAGCGAGGGGATGCCAAATACCCATGTCGGGATAAACTATTGGTTCGGCGTATTCTACCTCTTTGCTTAGGTTCTTATCTGTATAGACATATTTATCTGCCAGCATCAGCAAGAAATTTTCTAAGTTATCGGCGTTACCTCCTAGCCAATACTGAAAACTCAACATGAAGTTGCGGGCATCTTGTGCCTTTTCTACAGGGAGATATTTCAATACCTTAGGAAGAGTGCGCAATAGCTTGAGCATTGCATCCTCAAAAGAACTGCCCGACTGTTGCTTGCGCTTCCGCATAAAGTTCGCGATCGCGCTTTTCGACTGTCCTAACTGCGCCATAGAAAAGCTACCCATTTTATTGAGGCGCATAACCTCAGGCATAGAAGGGAAAACCACCGCAACATCAAGGCGATCGCGATGAGGTTTAACTGCTGCTGCTACTTTTTGGGCTAAATCTTCGATAAAAATTAACGAAGCAATAAATATATTTGCCTCAGATACATCTCGCTGAAAGTTAGCATAATTTTCTTCGTCTCTTAATTCTTCGATTAAGTAGCCACTCAGTTCAACGGCTAGATGAGGATTATTGCAGTTAATCTTTCTAGCTGCTTCGGAAAGCGTACTTTGATACTGAGGCTCTAGCACGACATAGACCACCTTGAGTAAGTCACGTCCGTTTACTGATTCTGGTTTGACTTTTCGGATGGTGGACTTGACGTGAGTGAACATAAATTTGATTCTCCTTATCTATTGGCGGGGCGACTAGCAATATAAGGTTCTAGTAGGACATTTGTTTACCTACTCAGACAACTGTTTCTGTTAAGTATTTTTATCAAAAAACGCCATTGAAAAACCGTCAAATCGACGATCTGACACAATTCGATAAAAAAAAAGTCATGTTTTGTAACAAAAATTGATAATTATTTTTAGTGTTCGCTCAGTTTTTCTTTACAAAACTTAGTAAATGATTTCTATCTAGATATTGATTGTTTGTTTGAATTATTGATTAAGTAACGATTTGTAACTATAGTATTGAGTAATTGCACTCAATCTTAATGTATTACTAATTAATCCAAACTGAGAGAATGCCTACATCAGTCTGCATAATTCTTCAGGAATGACTCGGGAAAAATAGGCAATGTTAAATAAATTATTAGGCGGACGCTATCAAATTGTACAAACTTTAGGAGAAGGAGGATTAGCCAAAACTTACATTGCGGAAGACCATCATCGACCCGGTCATCCTAAATGTGCTGTCAAATTTCTCAAGCTTGCCAATGACGCTCCTGATTTCTTGCCTACTGCCAGACGTCTTTTTAACAAAGAAGCAGAAATCTTAGAAAAGCTAGGGAATCATGACCAGATCCCTCAGTCCTTTGCTTATTTTGAAGAAGAGCGAGAGTTTTACTTGGTACAAGAGTTCATCGAGGGTTATACTCTCAATGCGGAACTTCCTAAAGGCTATCGTTGGTCTGAAAGCAAAGTCATCGAGATGCTAAGAGATGTCTTGCCAATCCTAGAATTTGTTCATAGCTTCGGGGTCATTCACCGCGATATCACGCCCAACAACTTGATTAGAAGACATCAAGATGGTCGATTGGTTTTGATTGATTTTGGGGCAGTAAAGCAAGTTAGAGCTCCAGAACTTACAACTAAAGAGATGCCCACACAAAAGACTATCTGTATTGGCACCAAAGGATATATGCCCACAGAGCAGTTAATAGGTAGACCCCGCTTAAATAGCGACATTTATGCGTTAGGAATGATTGGTATTCAAGCCCTGACAGGAGTACATCCTCTTTACTTGCAGGAAGATAGCGATGGTGAGATTATCTGGCGAGAGCGGGTAGAGGTTAGCGATGAGCTAGCTAATATTCTCACTAATATGGTACGCTATCACTTTAAAGACCGCTACCAGTCGGCAACTGAAGTACTAAAAGCACTCGAACTAGCATCCCATCACTTCGCATTTGCCCGAACAAGCATGGGTACCAGGCAGGGGAAACTCGGGGTAAACTCTGAATTTAAGTCGCAAGAGATGAAAGTAGAGCTAGAAATCGATCCCTGGACTCCTTGGAATCCAGATTCGGTTTCTGAGATAGAACTATGGGAGACTAAGGTAGCCCTAGAGCACAAACAGTCACCGTTACACCGCCTTTTAACGACGGTGCCTGCGGTGACCGGCGTTCCCCGGTCAACTCCAGAATTATCCTCTAATGAGGAAGAAAAGGTTAATTTAGTTTTTCCAGCAAGTTCATTAGAACCATCGGCAGATTTAAAGCTAAATTCTGCTCCTATGTTTGTTTATCTCAAAAAATCGCGACCGCTCATAGGAGCAGGAATTGCTTCTATACTTATCGGTATAATTGCTGGTTATACTTACATGACCCACAGGCAATCTTACTTGCAGGCAAGGGAAGCTTTAGAGCAAATTAAGGTGCTAAAGCTAGATCGAAAATATCAAGAATGCGTACAGCAAGCGGAAACGTTTCCCCAAGATTACTCAGACTTACAGGCTGAAGTAGTGCATCTGCTGTATGAGTGTCAGCAGGGTCAGGCCCAAAAACAACTAGCTGAAGCTATAAAGCTGGCAGAACAAAGTAGATTTCCAGAAGCGATCGCCCTTGCTGTTCGGATTCCTGTAACTATGAAAGTATATTCAGAGGCACAGCAGCTTATATCTCAGTGGTCCGAACAAATTTTCCAAATTGCCAGCGATCGATACCAGGAAGGAAATCTTAAAGAATCAATAGCGCTGGTAGAATCTGTTCCTGTTGATAGCCCTTTAGCCACCAAAGCAAAAGCAATAATTCAGCAATGGGATGAGGAGTGGCAGCAGAATCAGACTCATTGGCAAGAAGCTCAGAAAGCACTAGATAAAGGTCTCTGGCAGGATGCTCTTAACGCAGCTAAGAAAATTAGCAATACAACTTATTGGCAGAAGCAGAGTGAGCCAATTATCCAGAAAGCAGAAGCGGAAATTGCAACTGCTCGATCTGCTGCTTCTAGAAAAACATATAAGCCTCGCTCTAGTTCAACTTCTTCTCCTCGTTCCAGGTCAGTTTCTCGCTCTCGCCCAACTCGTCCTCTTTACAGGTTAATTCCTCGCTCCCGCCCAATTCTTCCTCGTTCTAGGTCGGTTCCTCGCTCCCGCCCAACTGAGTGGATTTGTTTGAATAATCCCAATCCTAAATGTCGAAGATAAGTAACCTGAGTTCGGAGTTTGGAGTTCGGAGTTCGGAGTTCGGAGTTCGGAGTTCGGAGTTTAGAGTTTGGAAAAAATAACCTATTAGTTAGTGTGAAGGAATCTTTCACCAGAATGGATGGCGAACTTAAGAGGATGTTTGAAAAGGGTCATAGGTAGCGTAGTATTTTTATCCCTCTTTTGTTAGTCTAGGAAAAGTCTTACCATTTCTAAATTCTAAAACTCTTGTTTAGACTGCGGTGCGGCAGCACTCGCTTCGCG
>JASJDJ010000064.1 GCA_030065635.1 Xenococcaceae cyanobacterium MO_188.B32 | reverse complement strand
TATTATCTCAAGAGGAGATTCACAGCGATCGCCAACCTGCAAAAATCACCAGAGATGCGTTCGCTTTCTGACAGTGATTTACATAATCTTTCATGCTACATTTTGACGTGCGGAAGGTGGGTGTAAAAATCGTTTCCTTCTGCCAATGGCGCGCTCGTGCCACAGTAATGTGAGGATTAAATGAGCGTTGGTCGGCAACTATGCCTAAGTCACTGAAGCCGCGATCGAAAAATTGAAAAATATAGTCAAGTTCTGGCGATCGCTCGATTTCAGCAGCCACTACTCTTGGCTTTCGACGAGAAGGAAAGAGCATAAATTGTCTTATTTGAAGTGATGCCGAAGGCAATTTATTTGTTGCTTTGTGAAAAGCTGTGGTAAAATCACTCAATCGAGTTTCATCGACGTTGCCAATAAATTTTACCGTTAGGTGTAATATTTCAGGTGCTAAAAGTCGGACTTCAGTTTGAAGCTTTTTAGACAAGTTTCTTGCTTCAAAGTTGAGCTGTTCTTGAGTAGATTGACTCGGAAATATCCCCACAAACAGCCGTAATTGTTTGTTCATACCGCCTTGTTCACTAAAAATTCTGGCCATTTTTCTGGATGTTCGCTCACTTCATAAGCATATAATTTGACTTCCTCATTGTGCTGGTCAATATATTTCATTAACGGTTTTTGTTGGACACAATGAGGGCAGGTTTGACTGTAAAAGAAGCTGCTGGAAAAAAGAATGGGTTTGTGAAAAATTACCAAAGCCACTCCAAATTAATTCCCACACGATTATCTTTTTCTTCTCGCGAATTTTGTTGTTCGAGATCGGTAGATAAACGAAGGTGATGAGTAATTGCATATCCTACCGATAATTTAGTTATTCCTACTTCATCTCTATTGCCCGGAGAGACAAAACTTTGAGCCAAGGAAATATCTGCTGCACCACTACGGGATAAAGCTAGCATTAGTCTGGCACCAATATTTACTCCATCGCTAGAAAATTGGTTACTTTGTACATAACGATAACCAACTAGGGGAGCAAAGTTAACATAATTACCCAAAGGAAAGAGAAAATAATGTAGATTTGTGCCAACATTAGTGCGATCGCCATTAAAAGCTGCTTGATAATCTAAACTAAGAGTTAGGCCCGTACGACCAAGAAAAATATCTTCTACACCAAGATTAATTCCTGCTGCATCATCAGCAGAAGGAAAAAGAGAAAATCCCCAACGTAAACGAGTACGGAAACTCGGATCGTGGCGAATGTCTTCGAGTACGTTAGGTATTTTTTTGAGCCAGCGTTGCAGAACAGGACTACTATCTAAAATTTCTGGGGGTATATTGTTAAGCTGGTTAGGATTAGCATCTTTTTCTTGTGCAGCTAAGGGAGTATTATCACCTAAAACTATTTGGCAACTGAGAATAATACTCAGAATTTTTACCCAATTTTTTAAACTCAAAAGGTACCTTGTTTTACTTACTGTCTGTTTATTCTATCTCATTGGTGATAAGTTAAGACACTACGCTGTTTGTCAATCGGTTTTTAGCTTTTAGCGATCGGCTATTTAAGCCATATATTATTTTTAGTTACGAAGTACAAGATAATAATAAATCTTTTATTCCTCCCCTTGCTCCTTCCGCTTCTTATACTTTTTCTTATTTTCAACTTAATTACATCTATCTACTTAGGTAATAGTAAATAGACAAGAGAAAAGAAAAAAAGTTTTCTGCCAATTTTTTTGAGAGTATTGAGGATTATTACAGATGCTTTTCCCTGATGACAATGTTTTGGCAAATTGGTCTTGACAAATAATATAAATCAAATTTATATCTACCTTATGAATTGAAAATTTTGCTCATTTAGTCATGAGGAATTTATTATGATTATTTCTGATTTAGACTATGTAAACTCTATTGCTGATTCTGACACAAATAGTGTAGTCAGTGGTGGATTTTCTCATCCTTCTCGTTTTCCTTTTCAATATATTTTTCTCTTCGATCGAGAGTTTAAAAACAAGAGATTGACTGGTAGATCTGGAGGTGGTTATCTGCTCGATAATAATGGAGAAACTAGTGGTATTTTCTCTATTAGTCAAGTTTCATCTTATTAAGATTTATTAATAGCTAATAGATGACTCGCTAACAAAATTTGATTAAAGGTTGCTCTCCCCTTTTTTCGTTGAATCGGATTTTTGCCTTTTCTCTTTTTTTTAGGAGAGCTTATTCACTATCAAGAAACGGCTATGAAAATTTTTGATTTGGAAGATACAAAACTAGATTCAATAACAGCACAAGGAGACATTATCGGTGGTATGTTGACGGAAACTTATTCCTATACTGGGGCAACTTATAGCTATGCAGGTACAGATGCTGAAACTGGTATGGCTATTGCTTATGCCGATTCAATGGGTATAGGAGATTATGTTTCAGTAGGAAGTGATACTTCCTCTTATATTAACAACCATATTGCCTTATCTTCTGCTACTGCTAATGCTGTGGCTGTTTTTAATGATAAT
Source organism: Xenococcaceae cyanobacterium MO_188.B32 (assembly GCA_030065635.1). GTDB lineage: Bacteria > Cyanobacteriota > Cyanobacteriia > Cyanobacteriales > Xenococcaceae > JASJDJ01. The sequence continues at coordinate 28,321 of JASJDJ010000064.1, read as the reverse complement.
CTTTATTGGTCTCAGTCTGATAGTAACTCCGTGCATATTTCTACTAGTTTTCGTAAATCTTCTCTCGGATATTCAGTTTCTACAGGGGGTTGGGTTTAGATAATTGTTGCCCGAGCAAATAAACTAAACCAATTGATTTAGATCGGGCAAAATGGCAAGACAATCTTTTTCTTTTTCCCTAATATTAATTACAACAACTAATAAAAGTTGTTTCCCAAAATAAATAACACTCTTTTGAAGGAGAATTCAAATGATTATTTCCGAATTAAATCACTTACAAGTTATCGAGCAAGAAAATTCAGTTGTTGGTGGCAGCTACGGTGGTGGAAGCTATATTGATGTGGATATCTACAAAGATGTAGACATTTATGTTGATGAATATGTTGATGTCTACAAAGATTTTTATGTAGATTCTGATGTTAAAGGAATTAGTGCTTTTGCAGAAGCTGAAGCTTTAGCTTATGGCAAAAACGCTCATGCTGAATCCTTAACATTCACTTATACCGAGCATAAATTTGCTACTTCTTCTGCTCAATCGATTTCCTTGACTGGTTCAAAAGGAAGAAAATGGTAATACCCATTTTGCTTTGCTTTTATTAAGATAAGCTTCCCATAGTTTTCCAGGTTCTATGGGAAGCTTTCATGCCCAAAACACTTACTCCTTCCAACTAGAACAAAATTACTAAGAATAGTGTAGATTAAATATCTACACATTTTTGTATTTCAAGATAATACCAGAAAAATCAGTATTATCTAGACTTGCCATTCTCGGGAAGGATTTAAGAACTCTGTTTGAAGGATAAATTCAATAACTAAAGATAGTATAGGCTATCGATAAATTTCTAGTCAAGCAACTTAGGAATTTTAGAACTCAATCTCAATATATTTGTCTATTTTTGCCGATGACAATGCCAAATATTAACTCATTATGTTTGAATTTGAGTGAGAATTCTAACTATATACCACTTAACTCTACTAACTTTAACTTATCTAAATTTTAGCCAGGAATTCATCGAGCGCAACTTTACTCAAAATACAGATAATATTTTGGACTAATGCCACGTTAATTAAGCTTAGGGTTAATGCTAATGATGGTATCTTGGGTGTCGTTTGGAATACAGTTAATATTGACAGCATAACTCCCTTCACTCATGCTAATTTTACTGCTGTGTCATCGACATTCTAAGGTCAAACTAATTAATAAATAGCCAAAAAAATAGAAAACCATCATGAATCAAGAAAAAAAAGATATCACAATTGATTTCCAAGGTATATCTATCACATCAGCCGAAATAATCGCATTTTTAAAACAAGAAATGCTTATAAAGGGGATATGCCAAAAAATTTTGCATCAAAAAATTATCCAAAAAGCTGCTCGAGAAAGAGAGGTTAAAGTTACTCCAGAAGACATTCAAACTGAGGCGGATAGTATACGCTACAATAAGCGTTTAGAAAAAGCTTCAGATACAACTGCTTGGCTAAAAGATCAGATAGTAACTGCCGATGATTGGGAAGCAGGAATTTTTAATCGCTTGCTGGCTAATAAATTAGCCGAACACTTGTTCGAGCAGGAAGTTGAAAAATATTTTGCTCAAAATAAGTCTAATTTTGAACAGTTCATTCTGTATCAAATTGTAGTTCCTTACGAACAACTTGCCTACGAAATCTTATATCAAATAGAAGAAGAAGAAATAAATTTTTATCAAGCAGCCCATTTATATGATGTTGATGAACGGCGTAGACATCATTGTGGCTATGAAGGTAAAGTTTACCGTTGGAGTTTTCAGCCCGATGTTGCAGCAGCAGTATTTAGTGCATCCATAGGAGAAGTTATTGGTCCACTTAAAACAGAACAAGGATATCATCTGTTTATGATTGAAGAGTTTATTAAGGCTGAATTAACTCCTCAAAGACGACAAGAAATTTTAAATAGACTATTTGCAGAATGGTTAGAGGGTGAGTTTAATTACGCAATTCATAATAGTTAGTTAGTCTAAAAGCCAGATAGAATAAGGTATTTTTACTCAAATATATATACTTGTAATCCAGAATAGGAATTATACTAATCTACTTTGTAGTATGCTTGCAATTCAAATACTTAAGGTGCGTGCAACTAGGGAGAGCGATCGCTTTCTTTAGAGAAGAGGGAGGGCGATCGAGTTGAGAAGGTGAAAGGGATAAGCTTAGACGCACCTAGTTATCTTATAATCAGGGAGAAAAAAAAAGAGCGATCGGGAAATGCCCACGCTCGAATTTTCTTTCCCCAGAAGAGAAAAACTACTTACAACAGGCTTTAACAATGAAGATTAAGAGCGATCGCCCTTATCTTAGTGCCATTCCAGTTTGCCCTAAAAGGGAATAAACAGTTACCTATTTACTCCCCTTTAAGCCAATTGCTAATATGCAAAAGGATTTTATATTAGTAGCACTTAGCCAATACCTGCAAGTCGATCTTCAGCTATATTCAGAGCACGGCGACCACCAAAGACATTAACAATATCCTGTCCACTAAGGTCTATCTGTAAAAGCCCTGGGTTAATGCGTAGATAACTAATCGTTCCTCCAGCACCCAGATAGTTCTTGAAATCGAAGGAGTCGATGGCTTGGAAGCCCCTAATATTATTCCTATCTGCTATACCATCTAGAAGTTCGCTACCAAACACAAAGGTGTCACCACCACCTTGACCAAATATATTATCATCTCCAGTTCCACCTCGGATAGTGTCAGCACCTAGACCACCATAGATAAGGTCATCATCGGCACCACCATGAATATAGTCGTTACCTGCATTACCCGATAGTTTGTCCTTACCATCACCACCAAGGAGTTTGTCAGCACCACCATTACCAAAAAGTATGTCATTCCCTAAACCGCCGAACAAGATGTCATCGCCAGCACCACCACGAATATAGTCGTTATCTCCTCGACCATCAATCAGGTCATTGAGGGCTGTTCCTATAAGCCTATTTTTAAAATCGTCACCAAAAATATCGTTTTCAAAAGGAACTTTAAAGGCATTGTCTGGAACTAAATACGGATCGGCGACGTTATTGCGAATGATGTCAGAAAGGGTGGTATTTTCAATATCAAATTCCAAGATGCTCAGATGCTCTAAATCTTTGAGGTAAAAGAACTCATCTCCATCTCGCGAACGGGTAAATTGGTCGGCAATAAAAAAGCTGAGGGTGGGGCCTAATAGACCACCGTGGTTATCGGGCTGCTCGGAAATACCTCCAAGCCAAAGGTCAAGCTCACTGACATCATGGTAAACCATTTCAAATAGATCGACTACAGAGTCACTAAACAGACCCAAGCTACGAAGATCGTTAAAGTTATTAATTTTAATGCCAAAGATTTCTTCATAAGCTTCGGTATAGCTGGGAATACCAGTTTCTCTACCCCGAGCAATGTTCACTGCACCTAAGTCTAAGCCACCAGTACCAGCGGGAAAGAGAAACTCTCGAACACCATCCACAATTTTCTTATCTATCTCTTCAGATTTTTGGAAAATCAGCCCTCTCAGCAGTGAGTCAATCCCATTGTGTTGAATATCTTCCACATTAAAAAAGGCTTCGGCAAGAGCAGTTTCCGTAATGCCATTATTGTCAACACGGCGGAGCCGATCGGACAAGAGAGTGTGACCCAAACGAAAAGCAGCATTGGCAAATTCAATACTAATTTGGGGACTGATATCTGGCTTAAAACCAATATATTTCTCTAAGGTGCCTTCGCCAATTAAGAGTGGCAAAAATTCATTGTAGCTGATGACTTGAACCTTTGCACCGATGACCTTACGGGCACTCTGGTAAAGAAATTCATCTTTGATTTCCTCTGGAGATGCACCAGAGTTAACAGCTAGAAAATCATTGCTAAATTCCGTAAACTCTATGAATAGAGGTTCGTCTCCAGCTTCCAGACGTTCGTGAAGATTCAAAGCTACACGATTATGCTCGCGTACAAACAGATTATGAACGGCAGTGAGCCCAATTTGCTCATTAGCACGAATATCACCAGCAACGAATTGTAAATCACCTAGGGTACCACCGCCCGTGGCATTGGGTTGTTCTTCTTGTGTTCCGACTAGATTTAGAGGGAGCAGCACTTCGCCATTCTTCCCTAACGAAGTTTTAAGCAGACCTTTACCTAATTCAGTATCCCGTAAAAAATCTGCTCGTTCTCGATCCGAGCCATATACGCTAGAAGCATCTATAAATGCCGTAATTTGGTTTGTTACCTGACGGGGAGTAGTTTTTCCTGTCCCTTTAGCTGCAGGTACTCTGATAAAAGGAAGTTGTGAAATCCCCTTTTGTACAAATGGATCGCTTGGATCGTCTTGAGGAATCCAAATCGAGGTAAAATCATATGGGGTAGGTGGATTGTGGGAACTAGCTTCATTGAGAGCGAAGTCGTGGTCGAGAAATTGCCCCCACTGCCACAACCAGTCGCTAGCATTAAGGAAGTTCTTTACAGGTTCAACCTGATCCATAACAATATTGCTGATGGTGCGAGGATTGGGAAGGGTTGATTGGTCAAAATATCCACCTCGCGGTATGCTAATTTCATCTTCAAAGGCATTATACAAAAGACGAATCAGATTGCTGTTAGTTACTCCTCGATCGCGATTGTTGCCAGCACCGTCAATTGTGCGATATTTACTCATTGTTGCTCCTTTTAAAAATAAAACTAATTCTCTGAATTAATGCGCGAGAATTGGTATACGACAAAATGTTGAATTATCTACACCAAAGTAAAATTAGTAGTAAGATTATCTACATCTAATTCAGCCATAGTTACTCCCCGAACAATACCAATTCGATCTCCGTCTGAGAGAATAAATGTATCAATTTGAGAGGAATTAGTCGGACTGATACCTTCAGCAAAGCTTATAGTATCGATCGAGGCTGCATTAAGCTGAATTTTATCTAGACCGACCTGAAAATCAGTAATATATGCGGTATCGGCTTCTCCAGCAGCATCGTAAAAGACCGTCTCAGTATCGCCTAGTACAAAAGTATCTGCACCAGGTCTATAACCCGGTCGATCGCCAGTCAAAATATCAAACTCATAATCTCCTGTGGCACCAGCACCTTGAATTAAATCGTTGCCAAGACCACCCCGAATAGTGTCGTTACCACTGCCACCAATCAAAATATCATCGCCATCATCTCCTTCCATATAATCGTTACCACCACCTCCATCAAGGGTGTCATCACCACTGAATAAAAAGAAGTCGCGGAAACCTCCATCTAAAGTGTCATCACCATTGCCTCCAGAAAGACTATCATTGCCACCAAAAAGATATCTAGGACCGAATTTCAAAGCATCTCCAACTAGTATGTCAGCTCCAGAACCAGCAGTAAGCGTGTCTTCACCCAATCCACCAACCAAGGTATTATCACCGACAGTATCAATTATTTTGTCGTTGCCATCTTCTCCATCTGAAATATCATTACCAAGACCGCCCAAAAGTTCGTCATTATCGAGACCACCCAGAAGAGTGTCATCGCCACTACCGCCAACAAGAGTATCATTGCCACTTTCGCCGAAGAGGCGATCGTTACCAGCACCTCCATCTAACAAATCATTACCATCACCAGGCTGCATACTACCATCGTTGCCATAGAGGGTATCGTTGTCACTGTTGCCAAAAATCTTATCCGAACCAGACCCACCAAAAAGTAAGTCATCACCAGTACTTCCTTGCAGAAAATCATCTCCTCCTGCTGCAAAAACAGTGTCGTTGCCTTGGCGGGCAAAAATACTATCAGGTGCATCGGTAATCGCTGCCCGTTTCCCTCTTGTAGTTATATGATCGAGAACATCACCTCGAAAAGTTCCTCTGATAAATGCCATTTTCTTTATCTCCTTAAATTTCTTGATTTGATAGTCAATTTTTGCCAAGTAATGATGTTTAAACAGTTATTTAATAGTGGAAAGCTTTTGATTTCGCTCTTGATGTCGACAATTTTTTTTGACCCCAGCAGTCTTTTTAGACTGAGAGTTATCTTTCATCAATCTTTTGTAGGTTCGGTAAGGAAGGTAGTGTAAGGGATTATATCCAGCAAAACGTAGAATCAATACGCAAGCCCAGGAATACTTACCACTGAGAATTGCTTCAACGATTTGATTAAACTGTTCTTCAGTCATAACTTTGTCTAGTTTGGTGTCAGAAGAAAAAAAAGTTTGATTCATAGTTTTTTCCTAAGCTAATGATTAAAACGAGTTTTATAAATCGATACCATCTTGTTGTAATTTTCTGATGGGGTCTAGCAAAATATCTAAAATGCGACGACGACGAATAACTATGTCTACAGTGGCTGTTTGACCAGCTTTGAGTTCGATCGGTTGATGATTTTCGATTATGTGGTCTTGTTCTAGAGCAATTTCTACCCGATATACTTCTCCCAAGCGTTCGTCTGATTCGGCATCTGGAGAGATGGAGATAACTTTGCTGGAAATAACTCCGTAATCTTGATAGGGATAAGCATCAAATTTAACTTGCGCTGACATTCCTTTAGTGATAAAACCAGCATCCTTATTGGGCACAATAGCAGAGAGGACTAATGGTTCCCCTGCGGGAGCAATTTCTACTAAAGTTTGCCCTGCCTGAACGACTTTACCGATATTTTGGAGGTCTAGGGATAGGACAGTTCCATCGATGGGCGATCTCAGAAACTTAGATTTGAGTTGGGTTCGAGCAGTAACTAACAGATTTTTAGCCTCAGCAATTTTACTGTTTATTTGAGTTATTTCTACTCTTAGTTGCTGAATTTTTTGCCGTGCTTCTAGCTCAATTCTGTGTCTTTCTGCTTGTTTTTGTCTTAATTCGGCTTGAAGTCGTTCGGTTTCTTTGATAGCTGAAGTAAGTTCTCCCTGACTCTGAATAATACGGGCTTGCATCTCTCGCAAAGACTGTTCTGCTTGAAAAAGTTGTTCCCGAGCATTGGTAATTTCTTGTAATTGACTTTGAGTTAATTGTTGCTGGGCTTGACGATGAGCTTGTTCGGCTTGAAAGATAAATTCTTGAGAAATTGCTCCTTCTTTTTCAAGGGGTCTGAGTCGGTCTAGCCTGTCTTTATGAGCCATCATCTCTAAACGTAATTGTGTGAGATGGGTTTGAGTTAGGCTAGAAATTGGTTGTATTTGTGTTTGTCTTGCTCGATAAGCTCCCATTTCCGACTGCTGTTGAGCTATCATTTGACGGGCAGTTGCTGCTTTTTCTCGTGCCAAAGCGATCGCCGATTGGTGAGCTAGAGTTTCGGCAGCAGAGATTCTAACATGAGTTCGAGCTTCTAAACCTACTCCTTCAATTAAAGCTTGCTTTTGACTCAATTCGGTTTGGTAGGCATCGATCAGTTGTTCGATTCGCTCGACTTCTTTTTCTACTAATTCCCTGTCTAATTCGATCAGTACTTGCCCTGCGCTGACTCGATCGCCTTCTTTGACGGCAATATGACTGACTTTGCCTAGCTCGATCGGTTCGACTTTATATGTGTTTCCTTTAGGCACTAACTTACCTTGAGCTTTACCTACTTCTTCTATTTGTCCAAACCAAGACCAAATCATAAATGCCGTACAGAAAGCTACACCTCCTAAGATTAGACGTTGAGGTAGCGTTGCTGAAGGCCGATCTAGTACTGTTTGCAAAGAAGTAGACCAACGAGAATTTGTAGTATCTAGAGCAGAAGAGAAATTAGCGGTTTGTGAAACTGTCATTGTTTCACTAGCTACTCCTCCATAAATAGAAACTGTGTCTTTTGCTGATGAATTAGCAGAAGAAACTATTAATGAACTAGAAGATTTACTATCGTCTGCTGAAGTCGAAGTAGGCTCTGTCTTACCTGAATTAGAAAAAATTTGTTGCGGAGAAAATGGCATGATTTAATTCCCCTAGAGAGATTTAACAAGTGTGAGCAATTGAGATTTTCCGATAAGCTCTGCTTTTCTAGCTAAATAGGAGAGATTACAGAAATTGTATATATCTAGTTTGTGTAGACCTTAAAGAAAAAGTCAGACAAAATTAGCTGGCTGTTTTTACGTATATCTCACAAGTGCTCCCCGATCTTTTGTAAAAATAAAGAATGCTGATGTATTTGAAGTTGGCTTTCTTCCCAAAGGTACGCAAAGCAAATTTATTGATTTTGATAAAATGATTTGATAAAAACTTTGTAAAATCAACTGACATTGTCATATAGTTTACGAACCGAGTAAGGTTATCTAATTTTGTCTGGTTTTTATTAGAAAAATTAAATTTTTTATTATTTATATAATAATGCAATCAAAATACACTTTTATAATACAATAAAAAAATAATTTCCATATAAAGATTTTGTTTCTAAAGTGTATAACATACTCGATAGATTACCTTTTGAATAGATCGACAAAAAAATAAGATTCCCAAAATAACAAACTTTTTAAAATAGATGTTTGTTGAGGTTTAAATTTTTATCTATCTACAAGATTTTTGGCTTAATATTTTTGGGTAATTGCTTAAATATTTTTCTGGGTAATACTCGATAACTTTCGACAAAAACATTAGCTTTTTATAGAACTTGCTTCGTTCACTAGAACATAATTAAAACCTAAATGTCTTGCCAAATTGGCAATATTTAAAAATCTCAATAGAGCGTTCGGCAAATTTATATAAGCTGATATGTATTTAAACTGTATATTTTTAATGAGGAAACCATAAAACCTTCTCCCCGGCTCCGTGTCAATCATCTGTAGCTAACTTGAATGAACGGTATAACCCAGTTATATTTCACACTTTTCGACACTATATTTACTAGCTTTAGAGTTACAAAAATCGTATCGAGTTTATGAAATATTACACTTGTTAATACTTATATACAATATTCTGCCAATTTGGCATAAAAAAACAAAGTAAAAAACTTAATATCAATACAAGAACAATATTTAAACAAAATATAACGATCGACCCTGCGTAGGTTAAACGAGCAAAAAAAAGCGCAATTTTGGAGGGAAATCATATTCCGAAACTCAATATTACCAGAGCAGCGATTCGTATAAAAGCTTATTTTAATCAGGAGTTTGCAGAGTGAATAACGCAGAAATAGAAGCAAAATCTTTGTCTTTTGCATCCCAGAATGAACATCTAATTCTGCCATGGCTTTTGCAAGAACAAAGATTAGTTCCAGAAAAAGTAAAACTTGTTAAAGAATTCAGCAAAGATTTTGAAATTTGTGAATTTCAATTAGGAGATTCTTTAATTACTTTACCCGACTCATTGCCGAATTCTATTCAAGACGAGGGTGGAATAAATCGTCAACGATCGAAAAACTCCCAAGATTTTTATTTAGTTTGCCAAGGAAAAATTCGGTTACTAAGCTTTGATGCTGTCAAAAAAAGGTCGGTGTCAACGCAGTTACTAACCGAAGGGCAAACCTTTGGAGGGGATTCTCTGTTTTGTGAGACTTATTTATCATATCAAGCGATCGCTGCTAGCCCGGTTCGAGTCGCCAAAATTTCTCTAGAAAAACTTCAGTCTTGGTTACCAAAATTACCTAAACTAAGAGAAAGATGGCTGAGTACTGCTCGATATCGCCAACGTCTAATCTTTTTTAAAACTTTGACGATTCTGCGCTCTCTTTCTAGTCATCGATTAGAACAACTCTCAGAATACATAGTAGAAAAAAAAGTTGTTAAGGGAACAACTCTGACTGAAGCAACTCCCGCAGAAGCAGGTCATTTTTGGCTAAGTAGTGGCAAAATTCTCAATCAACCGCCAAAAATAGTTTTTGACTGGGGATATCCAGAGAATACTCCCACTAATTGGACTGCTCAGACTGATTTGTTAATTTACCATCTTCCCAAAGAACATTGGCAAGCTGCCACCGCGATCGCACCTATACTAAAAACTGCTTTCGGCAAAAGCGATCGATCTAAACCAGAACTAGTATCTAGTAACGGACACCGCGATCGTAAAGTTAATCTCCCCGTCAACCACACTCCACCAAGTCCTAAGGTAATCTATAGAAATGTTCCTACTCTACCTGTAACCCCTCAAGTACCAGTAGAACAAGAAGAACCTCAGCCTATTGACTTTCCCAAGCCTGTCAAGCGTCGCAACCAATTATGGAAAACCTATCCTTTTATCGAACAACAAAGTTCTTCAGATTGTGGTGCAGCTTGTTTAGCCATGATTAGCCAGTATTGGGGCAAACGCTTTAGTATTAACTTTCTCCGTAACTTATCAGGAGTTGGGCGAACAGGTGCATCTCTGAAAAATTTAGCTAAAGCGGGGGAAACTTTAGGATACCAAGCTCGACCCGTGCGAGCAAGTTTAAGTCGTTTAGTAGAACAAACAAATCCCTGGATTGCCCATTGGCAAGGAAATCACTACATTGTTGTTTATTGGGTTAAGGGAAATCAAATCTTAGTTGCTGACCCTGCCATGGGTAAGTATAAGCTTTCTCGTCAAGTGTTTTTAGAAGGCTGGACTGGATATGCTCTTTTGCTAGAACCAACCGAACGTTTGTATGCAACTCCTGGAGAGAAACGCTCTTTGGGTAGATTCTTAAAATTGCTTTTGCCCTACCGTTCTCTGGGCTTACAAATTATCTTGGCTTCTGTACTCATCCAAATCTTTGGCATGATTTCGCCATTGTTTACGCAGATAATTCTCGACCAGGTAGTAGTTAACAGAAGCCAGACTACTCTAAACGTCTTTGTAATTGGTTCTTTGCTATTTGGCATTTGGAGTATGGGCTTATCTTCCGTCCGCACCTATCTGCTTAATTATTTGTCTAACCGTCTCGATCTGACTATGATTAGCGGTTTTATCAATCATGCTCTAAACTTACCCCTCAAGTTTTTTGAATCGAGAAGAGTAGGAGACATTATCACAAGGGTACAAGAAAACCAAAAAATCCAGAGGTTTTTAATCGGACAGGTGTTGCTATCTTGGTTGAATTTTGTGACGGGGTTTGTCTATTTAGGATTGATGCTCTATTACAATTGGCAACTTACAGTTCTGGTATTGGGATTGATACCGCCAATTGTCATTTTAACTTTAGTGGCAACTCCCTTGTTGAGAAAATTATCTAGAGAAAGGTTTAATGCTGCTGCGGATCAAAATTCCTCTTTAGTAGAGATGATGACAGGAATATCTACAGTCAAAGTAGCAGCAGTAGAACAAGAATTACGCTGGCGTTGGGAAGAACTATTAACTCATCAGTTAAATGTGCGCTTCAAAGGTCAGAAACTAGCGATTAATTTGGGACTATTGAGTGGACTGATTAATTCTATTGGAGGAACTTTATTACTTTGGTACGGAGCAACTTTGGTAATTCAGGATCAGCTAACTATCGGTCAGTATGTCGCTTTTAATATGATGAAAGGTCATATCATCAGCCCTGTAATTGCGCTAGTAGGTCTTTGGGATGAATTACAAGAAGTTTTAATTTCTGTTGAAAGACTCAACGATGTTTTCGATACTAAGCCAGAAGAAACCCGTGAAAATTCGATGTTACCCTTACCTAAACTACAGGGTAATGTGCGCTTGAATAATGTTACTTTCCGCTACGATCTCGAACAAGAGCGCAACACCCTACAAAATCTTTCCTTAGAAGTCGAAGCAGGGCAAACTGTTGCTATTGTCGGTCGCAGTGGCTCGGGTAAAACTACTTTAGTGAAATTACTCCAGGGTTTGTACTATCCCACTAGTGGTGAAATTTCTATCGATGGACATGACATTCAGCACGTTTCTCTTTCTTCTTTGCGATCGCAACTAGGTGTCGTTCCCCAAGAGTGTTTCTTATTTTCTGGCACTATTTTAGAAAATATTACTTTATATCGTTCTGAATTTACTCTAGAACAAGTAATCGAAGTTGCCAAATTAGCAGAAGCCCACGCTTTTATTCAATCGATGCCCTTAGGTTACAATACGAAAGTAGGAGAGCAGGGTGCTAACCTTTCTGGCGGACAGAGACAGAGAATTGCGATCGCTCGCGCCCTTTTAGGAGAACCAAGAATTCTCATTTTAGATGAGGCAACTAGTTCTTTAGATACCGAATCAGAAAGAAGATTCCAGCAAAATCTAGCTCGTCTTTCCCGCGGTCGTACCACCTTTATTATTGCCCATCGTCTTTCTACTGTTAGCAATGCCGACTGTATTCTGGTACTCGATCGAGGTTTACTAGTAGAAAAAGGAAATCACGAAGAACTGATGGCAGAAAAAGGACTATATTATCATTTAGCACAACAGCAGCTTGAATTGTAATCAAAAAATACCAGTGATGCCGTGGATTAAAAAGTTAAGTAAAATACAATGTGTATTCCAAAGGAAAAAGCTTGATTATTTGTGGCCAGAAAATTAAATCAATTAACCAAAGATATAACAAGAAAGTAGCTCAATATAAAAAAGGTAAGCCTCAAAAATATTGGGATGATTATTTAGCTCAATTAACCCATAAACGCAATTGTCAAATGCGCGATGCTATAAATAAAGCTGCTCGTTTCATAATTAATTATTGTCTTAATCATCATATTGGGAATATAGTTTTTGGCTGGGGGCAAGGAGTTAAAACCAACTCTAATTTAGGAAGGCAAAATAATCAAAATTATGTTCAGATTCCGACCTCTAGATTGAAAGATAGAATTAAAGGATTAGCTGAATCTGTAGGAATTCGATTCATAGAAACCGAAGAGGCGTACACCTCAAAAAGTGATTTTCTTGCAGGAGATTTATTATTTAAATATGGTGAAAAACCCAAAGAATATAAATTTTCGGGCAGAAGAATAACCAGGGGCACATATAAAAGTAAATTTGGATTAATATGTGCAGACGCACTGGGAGGGATTAATTGCCTCAAAAAAGTAGCGACACAGCTAAAAATATCTTTAGCCGAGGTCGGTAGGGAATGCTTGACTGTTCCCAAACGATATAATTTGTCTTGTTTAACTAAATCTTATCGTAAGCGTTGCGAAACGGTGCTTCAGCCTGTGTAGCAACATCCGCGCTTGTATCCAGCTTTTTCAAAGGCTGGAGAAGTCAAACACCTAGAGATGAGAACTAATATTATCATCGACGATCGATTAATGGCTGATGCACTTAAAGCTACTGGCTTAAAAACAAAACGGGAAGCAGTTGAACTAGGTCTAAAAACCTTAATTAAGCTAAAACAACAAGAAAAAATTAAAGCATTTAAAGGCAAGCTTAACTGGGAAGGCAATCTCGAATCAATGAGACTCGATTAATGATAATGGTTGATTCGAGTGTGTGGATTGATTATTTTAATGGTCGTGACACACCTGAAACTGCACAACTCGATCTATTGCTGGGAGTTGAGCCGATAGCCATTGGCGATATTATCCTTACCGAAGTTCTTCAAGGTTTTAAGGATGACAAAGATTATAAAATAGCTAAAAACTTACTCACTTCATTAACTATATTTGAATTGCTAGGTGAGAAAATGGCACTGAAAAGCGCGGATAATTATCGTCAACTACGCAAGCAAGGAATAACTATCAGAAAAACTACTGATGTTATTAAGCTAATCCACATCTAACTTGCATCTTTACTAATTAGAAAACAAACCCTAAAACCTGCTCCCCTGCTCCCCCTGCCGGAAAGCTACCGTGTACACACAAGTAAGAACAAAAGTGAAACTGAAGTTTTCGCCCCCCTAGCCCCCCAAAACTGGGGGGAATATATTCAAAAGTCCCCCAAGAATACCCCCAAGATTGGGGGTCACGGGGGCAGGGGATGCAAGGGGGCTAAATCCACTTTAAAACCGAACAGACAAGGTAAGACATGAGTTGTGTGTACACGGTAGGCCGGAAAGGGGGGAAATATTAGCACAGATAACCTACTGAGTTCGACAGATAACTTCAAGTCCCCCCTTCCCGCCCCTGCTCCTCTGCATTCCTCACTATGCAATGTTAATGACTGCCAGCTTATTGCCTCCTTCTGTATTGAAAATAATCTCCCGCTTCTCTTTTCAGACAAAGATTTTATCCCTTTTGTTAAGTACTTAAAGCTAATTTCCGCTTACCCTATCGCGTAATTAATTATTGTTTTAAATTTATTAAAACGGCATAAAATAACAAGTACTTCACCATAACCGAATAGTACGAGAAATGCTGAAAGCTCCTATTACAAATCTCAAGATAACCTCAACGAGTTTCTTGATGACTCTTTTGACAACGGTTGTATTTGCCCAGTCTGGACAAGCTGCCGTTTTATCTCCGACTCAACAAGTGCAGCAAGTAGTAGATTGGTTTACAGGCTTTTTCACTAACAGTAACCAGGTTGCCAGCGAGCCGATGACCCCTTTTCTCACTATGAATAATTGTGCAGCCTCTGTCTCAGAACTGAGCAATACTGAAACTCAATACGTGCACTTAGAACAGTATATTGGTGGAGTAAGCCTATTGCGTACAGCAGCCTATGAATTTAGTCCATCAGATATTGGCGTTAATCTTAGTGTTTTTCCCTACTTCGATCGTAATGCAGCTCTGGGTACGTGCGATCGCGCTACCCCCTCGATCGATTTGAGCAACGTAGTACCTGTTAGTTGTGACTTGAGCCTATTTTACGAACCCAATAAGTTTACTGGTACTAACGATCCTATAGGTTGCCCTACAAGTTTTCCAGAGCCAGGAAGCACGGTAGTTTCAACGGTAACGATTACTCCTAATACTGTTAATTCGTTAGATTTTTTCACGACTCCAGACGGAGATTCTTTTGGTACCCCGATCGCATTTCAAAGGGTGACTACAACCCCCGAACCGATGACTACTCTCTCATTAGTAGGGATAGGTTTGGTAGGTTTACTGAAAGTTCGCAAGCGGTATCATTCTAACTCTTAGATTTTTCTGCATGGCAGAACAGAATAATTTTAGGGATATTTATTTTATTGCTCCCTTTTTAGTCCTACGGATATGAATAAAATAAATTGGTTAATTTTACTGGTTTGTTTCTCGATATTTTTGTGTTTTGGTTCGATCGCAATTTGTTTACCAGCAACAGCAGTTTTGAGACAGCATCACGAAAACTCAGGAGTACTTCATTATCATGCACATAGTTCTCTTCGAGATAAACAGGGAATGACATGGCAGGTTATTCTTTTTCCTGAATATCAAGCCGATATAATAACAAAATATCATCTCCGTCTAGTCGGGTTTCCAGGAATAGCCGAATTTATTCATCCTCAGCCTTTAGAAATTATTACAGCCAAGGGAGAAATCTTCAATGCAGCAGATCTAAATGCTGTTTCATCTCCTGCACCCAATGTAGGAGAATTCGATCTAACCGATATATTACCCATACTGCCAGAAAAAGGCTCTTTGAAACTCTCGACTATTCTTCAGAACAATGGCGATCTATCTCTGAAAATTCCCGAATCAATCTTAATTGAATGGAAATTGTTAGCTAGAGAAGTTAGCTAAAGAAATTAGTAGTGTTGCCAATATTCTTCGAGACTAGCCAAAAGTAAAAGTAGTTGTTATACAGTGAAAGGGAAATAAATAGCGTAGATTTCCCGATAATGAGTTCCCAGTCAACAACTTATAATTCTGTCTTGTCAGCCTTACAAAATTTAATAGAAGTAGTCGCACAATTGCGATCGCCTGATGGTGGTTGTCCTTGGGATTTAGCTCAAACACCGCAAACACTTATTCCCTATGTAATTGAAGAAGCTTATGAAGTAGTCGATGCTATTTCTAGTCAAAATCAATCCGCGATCGCTGAAGAATTGGGAGATTTATTGCTGCAAGTAGTCTTACAAGCACAAATTGCTAGTGAATACGGTCATTTTAGCTTAGAAGAAGTGGCACAGACCATTACTAATAAGCTAATTCGTCGCCATCCACATGTTTTTGGCGATTTAGAAGTAAACACTGCCGAAGAAGTTCGTAAAAATTGGGAACAAATTAAAGCAGAAGAAAAGGGAGAAACTCTAGCAGAAAGAAATTTACTCAGTCGCAAATTCGATCGTTATGCTCGTACTTTACCCCCAATAATGGCGGGGATGAAAATATCCAAAAAGGCTGCTGCTGCTGGCTTTGAATGGGAAAATGCTGCGGGAGTCTGGACCAAGTTTGAGGAAGAATTAGCAGAGTTTAGAGAAGCGTTGCACACAGAAGATCGGGAACATCAACAAGCAGAATTAGGCGATCTATTATTTACTATTATCAATATTGCTCGTTGGTACGATCTCGATCCTTCCGCAGCTTTACAAGGAACCAATAAACGTTTTATTCAACGTCTTGCACTAATGGAAAAGTACGCGGAACGTCCTCTTACAGATTATAAAATAACTGAATTAGAAGCTCTTTGGCAGCAAGCCAAAACTAGATTAGCTGATGGTTAAAATCTGAGAATCATTACAACTCTTTCTTTAATTTGTAAACCGGTAGTCCCTGCAAACTAGTGAATGTCATCGCAAATTGGTTCAATTATCGGCTGAAACTAAGTAAATTCGTGGCCAGAATCGCCACTTTATTGTTCGTACTTGCACTCCTATTGCAGAGACTACCAGAAATCTTGTCTAAAGCCGAAAGAGGCATTCGCGATAAAGTAGTATACTTACAAGCAAGGAGAGATCTACCAATGGTTGTATTATTTTTAGATTGTAAGTAAAGTCGAAGACTACCAGCCTGCCAAAGTCAATTGACCCACAAAATCCGTTAGAGCCAAATAATTTCGAGAGATATAGCCAATACCTTAATGTTAATTTTCCTCAAAGGATACAAAAACCTCAAAAAAATCTCCGCAGGAATTAATACTAGTATCTATCGCGGAGAGCGTGTTCAAGATAGTCAAACAGTTGCGATCGCGATTTTCCAATCTCAACAGGTAAGTGCGCTCGAACTCAATAAACTTCGCCATCAATACATGGTTACCCACAATCTCAATTTAGATGGTGTAGTCAAGATTTATGCCTTAGAAAACTTTGGCAACGGGTGGGCTCTAATTAGGGAGGATTTTGCGGGTATTTCTTGGCTAGAATATGCCAAAGTTAAAAATCCTCAAGATTTACCGAGGCAGCAGTTAACAGAATTTTTCCCCATTGCCCTTCAAATAGTAGACATTCTGGAACAACTCGCTCAAAATCAAATTATCCATCAAAAAATTAGCCCTCAGAGTATCTTAATCGCTCCTGACACTAAACGAGTTAAGCTGACAGATTTTAGTTGTGCTTTCGTGTTACCCAAATATAGACAATTATGGCAAAATCCTATTTGGACCGACGATATTTTACCCTACATATCTCCCGAACAAACAGGACTAATCAATCGGGGTATTGACCATCGCACGGATTTTTACTCTTTGGGTGTAACTTTTTACCAAATACTGACGGGACAAGTTCCTTTCGCGAAGAGCAATCCCCATGACTTAGTTTACGCCCATCTAGCGAGCCAACCAATTCCTCCGAGAAAAGTAAACCCAGCTATACCCGTAATGCTGAGTAAGCTTATTCTTAAATTGATGGCTAAAAATCCTGAGGAAAGATATTACAAGGCTTGGGGGCTAAGGCACGATCTAGAAAAATGTCAGCAACAGTGGCAAAATCAAAACACAATTACCACTATTAGTCTGGGATTAGGGGATCTTGGCGATGACTTAACAATTCCCAACCGACTTTATGGAAGAGAAGAAGAGGTAGAGACTTTACTCAATGCTTATAAGCGAGTCACTCACGGCAATAAAGAGTTACTGATGGTGTCTGGTTATTCTGGTGTGGGCAAGACGGCTTTAATTGAAAGAGTAAGTTGCTCGATAGTACGACAACGAGGTTATGTCCTCAAGGGTAAATTCGAGCAATTTTTACGCAATCGTCCTTTAGCAGCGATCGTATCTGCGTTTCAAAGTTTAGTGCGGCAATTACATACTGAAAGTCCCGAACAACTCGAGCATTGGCGGCATAAGTTGTTACAAGCTTTAGGAGACAATGGACAGCTCGTTATTGATGTCATTCCCGAATTAGAAAAGATCGTCGGTAAACAGCCTCCTGTTGCGCCCTTAGAATCCAGCGCAGCCCAAAATCGATTTAATCTTGTTTTTAGTCAATTTATTCGCGTATTTGCTACCGCAAAGAGTCCTTTAATTATTTTTCTCGATGATTTACAGTGGGCAGATTTAGCCTCGCTAAACTTTATTCAGCTATTGATGAGCGCTCGAGATATCCGACACTTATTGCTCATTGGTACTTACAGAGATAATGAAGTTAGTCCAGCACACCCTCTGATTCTAAAATTAGAAGAGATAGAACAAAATATAAGTGAGCTCGATTCTACTTTGGTCAAGGTAAATCATCTCGAGCTATCTTCTCTTAATCGCCTGACTCTTAATAGCTTAGTTGCGGATACTCTTCATTGTTCCGAAGCTTTAGCATTTCCCTTAACCGAATTAATTTGGCAAAAAACTAAAGGTAATCCCTTTTTTACGCTCGAACTACTATCCTTTTTACACCAAAAAGAACTAATTAGTTTCGATCGCGAGCAGGGTTGTTGGCAGTGCGACATGGCTAAAGTCAAAGTAGTCGCAGTTAGTGATGATATTGTTGAGTTTATGGCTCGGAGGTTACAGCAGTTACCAGTAAGCACTCAAAATTTATTAAAAATAGCTGCTTGTCTCGGCAATGAATTCACTTTAGATATCCTAGCGAGTGTTTATGGCGAGTCAGAGTTAGATACAGCACTCGAACTGCGTCCAGCTTTACGAGAAGGAGCAATTTTACCTATTAGCGAGATTTACCAGTTTGTCTTGAGGGAGCAATCTACAGTAAAGGACGAGCTTAACCTGACTGTTCCCTATCGCTTTTTACACGATCGAGTTCAACAAGCAGCCTATAGTTTAATTCCAGAAGCAGAAAAAGTAGCAACTCATTTTCACATCGGACAATTACTCTTAAATCAAACTTCAGCTACTGCTAGAGAAGAGAAGATTTTTGACATTGTCGACCATTTAAATAGGGCAGTTGAGTTAATTCCCAACCAGGCCGAACGAGATCGTCTAGCCAAGTTAAATCTCCAGGCTGGCTCTCAAGCTAAAACGGCAAATGCTTACCATAATGCCTGGAAATACTTCTCAACAGGATTAAAATTACTAGCTACAGATAGCTGGCAAACCCAATACGATTTGACTCTCACTTTGTCTCTAGCTGCTGCTGAAGCAGCTTATCTTTGTGGCAATTTAGAGCAAATGGAATCGTTAGTAGTAATTGTCTTAAAGCAAGGTCGTTCGCTGTTAGATCGGATTAAAGCTCACGAAGTCAAAATCCATGGCTACATAGCTCAGGGAGAACCACTCCAAGCTGTTAAAGTTGCGGTGGTAGCTTTAGCACTTTTGGGCGTTCGTTTTCCCCTCAACCCGAATAAATTGCAACTTTTATGGGCCTTAATTCAGACCAAATTACATCTAAGGCGCAAAGATATTCACAGTTTAATCGATTTGCCCAAAATGTCCGCTCCTCGTTTAATAGCCGCAATTAGGATTATTGGTCTTGTCGGTTCTCCTGCTTATATTGCTACCCCTAATCTCGTTCCTTTACTGGCTTTAAAAGCAGTTAGCTTATCGATTCAACATGGTAATACGGCCATGTCTATTTATGGATATGCTAGCTATGGAGTGGCTTTGTGTGGCTCGTTGGGACAAATTGATGCTGGGTATCAATTTGGTCAATTAGCTTTGAATTTATTAGAGAAGTTCGATTCTCAGGAATTAAAAGCCAGAACCTTGATGGTTTTTAATAACTTTATCCGACATTGGCAAGAACATCCTCAAGCAGGATTGGAATCTCTCAAGGAAGCTTACTGTAGTGGATTAGAAACAGGAGATTTAGAATTTGCTTCTTATGCTGTTTTTGTCTATAGTTACCATTCCTATCTTATTGGTAGAGAATTAACAGAACTCGAACGAGAAATATTTAAATATTTAGAATCTATTAGTCAATTCAAACAAGAAACCGCCCTAATTTTTGTCAAACTATACCATCAGGTAGTTCTTAACTTAACAACCACAGTAAAAAATCCCACTTGTTTAAAGGGAGAAAGCTATGACGAAGATCTAACTTTACCCCTACTGATAGAAGCCAATCATCTTTCGGCAATTTGTCATTTATATTGCCACAAAATGAGCTTATGCTACCTGTTTGAAAAATATTCTGAAGCCTTAACCAACGCCGAGAAGACCAAACAATATCTACAGGGTGTTAAAGCGACTCTAATTATACCTCTATTTCATTTTTACGATTCCCTAATTCGATTAGCAGTATACGATAAGGTTTCCTTAGCAGAGCAAAAACGCATAATTAGCCAAGTTAAAGCCAATCAAAGAAAAATTAAAACTTGGGCCGAGTCTGCTCCTATGAATTATCTCCATAAATATTATTTAGTGGAAGCAGAAAAACAAAGAGTTCTCGCTCAATATCTTCAGGCGATCGATAATTACGAACAAGCTATTAAATTAGCTAAAATAAACGAGTATTCTAACGAGCTGGCTTTAGCTCAAGAACTAACGGCTAAATTTTACTTAACCTGGGGCAAAAAAGATATTGCTCGATTATATTTAACTGAGGCTTACTATAGTTATGCTCGTTGGGGAGCCACAGCTAAAGTAAAAGATTTAGAGCAAAATTACGCTCGATTGCTCGCACCGATTCTTAACCAATAGTATTAGATGGAGCAAGAGAAAATACCATTTCATGTATCCTCATTTATTGGATCTTCTCTCAAGAGAGCATAATTTAGCTGAAATTTTCTCAGGTCGCTATGGCTCATCTAAGTTAGATCCTGCGTATTGGCCCCATCAGTATAAACTATTCAATATACCTATCAATACTGATTTGAGGAGCGGGTCGAATCAAATTTATTCGATTTTTATCGATCGATTGAGTCAAATAACTTTCATTCTTAAGAGTAGTTGTCTGACTCCAAAAGTTAGGAGTGTAATTTGGTTTGAATACGGTTGTTAGTACTTTGTTGATAGACATGAAAAATCCTCAATAAATTAATGCATTGGTGAATTTTTATTAAACAAATTCACGAAAAATTAAGTAAATGATTACAAAAACGGCTGCGTGGTTTGAAATAAAATCAGCCTTTGAGCTAAGTGGCCTAAAATTAGGCAACTTTATATGATTGGTATTACTTATATGTAGATTATAGTAAGTTTATTTAAGAAATGTAACTTTTTAAAAATAAAAGCGATCGTTTTTTAATTTTGGCATTTCAATTTGTGTGCCAGAGTAATGCAAGTATTTATATTGGCATCTGTTTTAATCGCTTGAGCGTTAATATGAGTAACACCTGCCGGGTAGCCATTTGCTTGTAAAGCTTGAATAAGCTGCGAGCGCTTGGGTATATCTAACTTTCCTCTTCGTCCTATTTCAGCCAAAGTATAGAAATAAGGAGGAAAATTGACTTCATTAGTCATAATATCGATTAAACCCGCTACTTGCTGCCACTTCCATAGTTTTGCTAACGATCGCATTCTTCTGAGATTATTTAAATCGTGTAATTCTCCTAGCCACATCGCCCCACTAATAGTCAAAGGGCGCTCGTCATGGACACAAGCAACTTTACCTAATTTACGCCAAGATACAGTTTGATAATTACCACAGTGATGACAGTAGCCGAGAAATCCATAATTATGCTCTGTTAATTGTATCTGTTTAACCAATCTGAGCATTACTCGATAGGTTTTACCCGTAAACAACGAAAAAATAGGTTCTATCCCCAAACCTTTAGTTGCTGCTTGCTGTTGTACACTACCAATTAATAACCGTAAAGCTTGTTCTTGAGCAGCAGGATGAGAACGAGCATAAGCACCATAAGCTTGCAAACTATTTTGGGTAGAATGTCCCGTCGCTGTTCTTCCGTCTGTACTGGTAAGATACATCAGTCCATTAATTTTAGTCGCCCACAACATAGTACTGAGATAGCCCGCAGCACTACCAAAACAATCTACATCCACCAGATCGTAATAATCACGACGATGGTAACAATCAAAAAAAAGGCGATGAGCATCTTGATGGGTAATGTGACAGCAATTTTGGGCGATCGCTTCTCGCAGATTATGATGTAAAAGAGAGTTTAATTCGGGATTACCTTCATTCACCGAAATCCAATCAGCACCACTTTCGAGCCAATAACGTAAACTACGTACCCCACAACCACTCATGGCATCTAATATTTTCAGTCTGCCAAAGTCTTGTCGATAAATATTTGCAGCTAAAATTCCCAAATCTCTGACTACCTTACTTTCAGGATTGTAAAAAGCCTTACCTACATAAAACTTAGCCTTACCCTCACTATAATAATTAGACTCCTCTTGAGGTTTGTTCATTTTCTGTTAATTTCACAAGCTCGATCGCACTTTTTTTTGTTACTATAAGCAAATTAATAAAAATTATAATAGCTACAAATGTCCAGATAATGACACTATTATATAAAATCAAATTAGGAAAAAAATTAAAACTTTTTCCATTTAGTATTCCTAATAAATAAGGTAAAGAAAGACAAGTTACTAAGCCAATTAAAAAGTAATTAATTTTCCTACGAAGAGAAAAGCCGATATTTTTAATCCTTGGTTCTATTAATCGAGAAAAATCGACAAAAACAAGATAAACCAAACAATGGCTCATAAAAGGAATATTAAGTAATAGAGTATTTGATAAGTGAAATAAACAAGCAATAAATAACCAAAAAAGCCACCATTTTCTTGAATTTAAAAGAGCAATAAAGGCTGAGAGTTCAAAAATAACAGCAGCATAATCAAAAAACTCAAAAATCCATTTGGGCAAAGATTTAAGTTTCTGCTATAAGTCTGTCTTGTCTCTCAAATCATACAATAGTACTACCAAGAGTCAACATAATATAATCATCTGATATTTGAAGCTTATCTTTTTAGATGTTTATCTAAAGATTTTGTATCGGTATTGTATATTTGCTGGGAAATAATGACTACCTTTCTCACTTAAGATAAGTAAGGCGATTAACTATCCATACCAAAAATTTGCCGATAACCTAGCCTTAACCTCCCTAAAGACTTACACTTAATCATGCAGTTGAAATTGAATTATAAGTTGGTCAAGTTGTGCGAAAAATTATTCTTGCTGGTAATTGGAAAATGCACAAAAATCAGGCAGAGTCCTTAGAATTTGTGCAAGCGTTTAAATCTCAAATCGATAAGACACGAGAGGATAGGGAGATAGTACTATGCGTTCCTTTCACTTCTTTAACCACAATGTCTAAAAATTTGCATGGCAGTAGGATACGATTGGGAGCGCAAAATATTCATTGGGAGGATAGAGGCGCATACACTGGAGAAATCTCTGGTTCGATGTTAACCGAAATTGGTGTTAACTACGCTATTGTCGGTCATAGTGAACGTCGTCAATATTTTGGCGAAACTGATGAAACCGTTAATTTGCGTCTTAAAGCTGCTCAAAAATATGGCATTACGCCAATTCTCTGTGTAGGAGAAACTAAAGCCCAAAGAGATGCCCAGGAAACAGAAAATATAATTATCAACCAACTAAAACAAGGCTTAGTTGATATAGATCGGCGTAATTTAGTCATTGCTTACGAACCAATTTGGGCGATCGGCACAGGAGATACTTGCGAATCTCAAGAAGCCAATCGCGTGATTGGCGTTATTCGCCAACAATTAGACAATAAGAATGTGACCATTCAATATGGTGGTTCTGTCAAGCCCGATAATATTGATGAAATTATGGCGCAGTCAGAGATTGATGGCGTACTAGTAGGTGGTGCTAGTTTAGAACCTAGTAGTTTTGCTCGTATTGTTAACTACCAATAAGAAGCTACCCCGTCAATTCCTGATTGGACGGGGTAGTTTGTAATTAAAATGGAAGTAACTAAATTAACTTGTTTTTGCTTTATGTTCTTTAAAGCTCAAATAGTTATTCTCTACATCATATAGATGACATCGATCGGCAACTTTTTCCATCAATGACCAAGAAAATTCACATTCTGGATAGAGATATTCTCCCCAGTTTTCTTTTAAGCTTTCGTAAGCTGGACGGAGATTGTACCAGGGAATTGCCGAACAAACATGATGGGGGATATGAACGTTGATATCATGACAGAGAAACTCTACCCACCAAGGATATTTGCAGTGAACTGTCCCACTTAATTGAGCTTGGGCTTCATTCCATGTAGATTGAGGTTTAAAGGGTATTTCTGGCATAGTGTGATGAACCATAGTGAAAGTACTCATCCAGAAGTGATAAACCATCCAAGGTATAAGCCAGAATTTAAGAAAGCCCCAAATACCAGTAGTAATAATTAAAGCAGGAAAAGCGATCGCTCCAGTAATTAAAACGAGTAAGACAGAAAAGCGTACTTGTTGTCTTTGTTTACCTTCAAACTGCTGCCAGTTGAAATGCAGCATTGCCCAATGAAGAATCGAACCTAACCACCAAAATCGACCACGCAGCCTTCTGTAACCCCATCTCAACAAGAAAGATGACTCATCATAAAACTCGGTAGTGAAAGGACTCCAAGTATTATCTACTTCTAGATTATTAGTATGTTTGTGATGGTGATTGTGCAGAATACGCCAAGCATGAAAGGGGTACATTAAAGGTAGGGTCATTGCGTGTCCTACTAAGTCGTTAACCCAGTTACGGTTGGAAAAAGAGCGATGACCACAATCGTGAGCGATTACAAACAAACCTTGTAGTGCGGTACCGGTGAAAATCCATAAAATTGGTAAGAGAAACCAAGGAGAAACTATTAATCCCCAATAGCCCAAGCTAACGCATAAGACATTAATAATTACTTTAAACCAAGCTT
This sequence comes from Xenococcaceae cyanobacterium MO_188.B32, assembly GCA_030065635.1. Classification (GTDB taxonomy): domain Bacteria; phylum Cyanobacteriota; class Cyanobacteriia; order Cyanobacteriales; family Xenococcaceae; genus JASJDJ01. Next base: position 3,534 of record JASJDJ010000064.1, on the reverse strand, counting down.
TCCGAGCATCTTTAACAAAAACTTCCTTTGGTAACGTATTGATAATCTCTCTAAGTTTTAAATTGGAATCTAGTTGCCAAGATACTGTTGATGGAGACTCGATCGTTGATATTGTCATTAAATAACCCAATTAGTTTGACACTTGAACTTAATCATTCAGACATATAAAAACCCTTCTAGCTGCACTACATTAAGTAGCAGAGTGTAATAAGGTTTAATTAAGCTGCTTTGCAACACAAATGTAGCTAAAAAGGATAAATTCCTAAAATTTAGCTAAATCCTTATATTTACAAAACTTTAATATGTATAACACAAATCCTTGACAGTAGCTTTGCTAAATTTACTTATTGGCAGTAAAAAAAGACAACATTAATTTAGAAGTCGTCAGGAAAACTATATATTGATTGTTGAAGGCTTATTGAGTTAGACTGATGCCATTAAGCTTTTTAATTTATCACTAATAAATAGGTTTGAGTTTTTTAACTTAGAAACCTATTTCTTCTACTTTTATGGAGACTCAGGCTCTTAGCCAAATTTTCCCTCTATTTAACACGGCTAGTCCCGATACTTTAAACTGGATTATAGAGATCGCTACACCAGAAACATATCATCGAGATGAAGTAATTTTAACGACAGATAATTGGGGCAAGGCTGCCTATTTTATTGTTTCGGGCTGGGTTAAATTGCAGTATTCATCTACCGAGAGAAAAATTACGCAAACAATTGTGGGTAGGGGAGACTTTTTTGGAGAAGGGGCAATTTTAGAAGAATATTCGGAAAATATGGAAGTAGTAGCATTAAGCGAAGTCCATTTATTTACTATTTCTGCCCAAAGATTTATTCAAGCATTGTTTCAAGACAGTAAATTGCAGCATCGGTTGTTACAATTGATGGTCAAGCGATTGAAAATATTAGGTAGTTATAGACAACTATGTCAACAACCCCCTGTAGTTAGACTAGTTAAAATACTTGTTTTTTTAGCAGAAAATTATGGTGAGTTCCAGGAAAGAGGAATCTCTATAGTCCAAATTCCCGCCATAGATTTAGCCGATATTACGAATATTGATGTTGAAGAAACTGAAAAAATTATAGACAATCTACAAAATAATGGTTGGATTGAGATAGATCGAGATAACCATTGTTTATGTCTTATAAATATCAAACAGCTAATTAATTTATCAGGAAAAGTATAATGACAGAAACTACTGCTGCTATTCAACAATCTTTTCTGAAGAATAACAAAACCCAAATATTCTATCAAGTGGCTATGTCCCAACCCAATTCTCACTTGTTTGAAGTTAGTTTAAGAGTGAGTAATTGGCATAAAGACAAACTAGATCTAAAGATGCCAGTCTGGACTCCAGGCTCTTATTTAGTTAGAGAATATGCCAAACAAGTTCAAGATTTTATAGCAGAAAATAGCAGTAGCAAGAAGCCTTTATTTAGCCAAAAAAAAAGTAAAAATCACTGGCAAATAAGTACAGAAAATTGTTCGGATATTACAGTAAGTTACCGAGTATTTGCTAATGAATTGACTGTACGAACTAATCATTTAGATGCAACTCATGGTTATTTCAATGGTGCAGCTTTGTTCTTTTTTATCCCAGGATTAGAAGAACAAGCAATTAAAATAAAAATAGTACCACCACAACCAGATTGGCAAGTTATTACTACTTTAGATTCTCTGAGGGATGAAGAAAATACTTTTATAGCCGAAGATTTTGATACTTTAGTAGATACTCCAGTAGAAATTGGCATTCATCAACTATATGAATTTGAAGTGCTAGATAAACCCCATCAATTAGCAATTTGGGGACAAGGGAATGCTAATGCCAAACGAATTATTGCCGATACTCAAAAGATTATTGAAGTAGAAGCAGATTTGTTTGGTGGTTTACCTTATGAAAAGTATTTATTTCTTTTGCACTTATCTGGTAGTGGTTATGGAGGTTTGGAACACAAAGATTCTTGTAGTTTAAATTATCCTCGATTTGGATTTAGGAATAAAGATAAATATAATCGTTTTATGCAATTAGTTGCTCACGAATTCTTTCATTTATGGAATGTCAAAAGAATTCGCCCTCAAGCATTAGAAAAGTTTGATTACGAACAAGAAAACTACACTACATCTCTTTGGTTTTCGGAAGGAACGACAAGCTACTACGATATTTTAATACCCCTGCGAGCCAAAATTTACAACCGTAAAACTTGTTTAGAGAATTTTAGTAAAGATATTACTAAATACTTGAATATACCAGGTAGAAATATACAGCCATTAGGCGAATCTAGTTTTGATGCTTGGATTAAACTCTATCGTCGTGATGCGAATAGTGATAATAACCAAATTTCTTATTATTTAAAAGGAGAACTAGTTTCTTTATTACTAGATTTATTTATTAGAGCAAAACATAATAATAAGCGATCGCTCGATGATGTAATGTATCGTATGTGGTCAGATTTTGGCAGTCAGGAAATAGGCTTTTCTCCCGAACAACTACAAGCAGTAATTGAATCTGTGGCAGCAGAAGATTTGAGTGACTTTTTCCATAGATATATATACACCACCGCAGAATTACCTTTTGATGAATATCTAGAACCTTTTGGTCTAAAATTAAGAGCGATCGCCGAAGACGAACCAGTCCCTCATCTGGGGATAAAAGTGCAAGCAGAAAATAGTCAAGAAGTAATTAAATTTGTAGAAGCTAATTCTCCTAGCGCGATCGCCGGCATCGATCCAGGAGATACACTACTTGCTATAAATGGATTTCGTGTAACCTCCGAATCTTTGAGCGATCGTCTTAAAGATTATCAAGTTGGAGATACCATTCAAGTTACAGTTTTTCATCAAGACGAACTAAAAACTCTACCCGTTCAATTAGCCAAACCTCAACCTAGCAATTACGAAATTATTCAGATAGAAAATGCTTCACTAGCACAGCAACAAAATTTATCTGCTTGGTTAGATCGATCTACTTTTGAGTAAATTATATTTACTATTGCATCTATGCGCAGTTAAGGCAGTAAACGATCGCTACAAGCATCTTGGACAAACCTGGTTTATCTTTTCTTCTGGCAGAAGACCCTCACGTCCCGTGAAGGGATGAATGATAGTCAGGGTATTGCGGATGGACAATCCTGCTCTTGAACATATTTCTTAAGTACATCTATAGTAACTCCCCCGCAGCTAGCAACGAAATAAGCCCCTGTCCAAAATACCCTCTTCTTGTAATAGATTTTGGATACTATCGGCTCAAACTTACGCCACATTGTTTTAGATGAAGCCAATTTTCCTGGGTTTCATAAATATCTCTAAATTCCTCTTTTAACCTATGCATTTCAGTTAGGACAGGAGCTAGTTTTTTAACTTCTTTTAGTTTTTCTTGTTCGGTTTCGTTCATTCGTCACAAGTTAAGGTTGTGCACCATTTGTCAATTACTTGGTAACATTTTGTTACTAAGTGTCAAAGCTCTTGCTAATTCAGGCTTTTGAGATTTTCCTTCTTATGGCGATCGCGTTCCTTGATAAGGCGATCGC
>JASJDJ010000063.1 GCA_030065635.1 Xenococcaceae cyanobacterium MO_188.B32 | reverse complement strand
TGCTAACAAGGATGGTTTATAATTTTTTTCTAACCAGGTATCAAAAAGTTGTGATAGCCTTCAAACTATTGATTTTTCTAGGTTCGGGGCGTTGTCTTGGGGGCTTCCCCCTCAACCGCGCATTTACCAATGTACTCTATCTATCTAGACCTGTCAACCCTTTTTTTGGGGAAAGTCTCTTCTTATTTATGACCATATTGCTGAAAGCTTTGCTGTCAAGGGGTTATAGCTAAAAAAAATTTTCCTGAAAGCTAAAATTTATTTTTTCTGCCCTCTTCTTCCTTTATGATCTGGTTTTAGAGTTTTTGTTGAGGTTTGAAGTGTCTCTAAACTTCCAGGAAATTGTGGCTACGCTGAATCAGTTTTGGAGCGATCGCGGTTGTTTGATCGTTCAGGCTTACGATACGGAAAAGGGTGCGGGAACTAAAAACCCCAATACCTTTTTAAGAGCTTTAGGACCAGAACCCTGGTCTGTTGCTTATACAGAACCCTGTCGCCGACCAACAGATGGACGATATGGCGAAAATCCCAATCGCTTTCAACACTATTACCAGTACCAGGTATTGATCAAACCTTCTCCTAGCGATATCCAAGACATCTATTTAGACTCTCTTAAAGCTTTAGGCATTCACCCAGAAGATCATGATATTCGGTTTGTGGAAGATAACTGGGAAGATGCAGCCGTAGGTGCTTGGGGTACTGGGTGGGAAGTTTGGTTGGATGGGATGGAAATTACTCAGTTTACTTATTTTCAACAGTGTGGCGGTATTGATTGTCGTCCTGTTTCGCTCGAAATAACCTATGGCTTAGAGCGATTGGCTATGTATCTTCAAGATGTAGATGCCATAAACAAAATTAACTGGAACGATCGCATTAGTTATGGTGATATTTTTTTACAAGGAGAAATAGAACAATGTACCTATAACTTTGAAGCTTCTAGTCCAGATTTATTGTTCGATCTCTTTAATCTTTACGAGCAGGAGGCAAAACAACTAATCGAACGAGAGTTAGTTCTTCCTAGTTTAGATTATGTCTTAAAGTGTTCTCATGCCTTTAATCTATTGGATGCGAGAGGAGTAATTGCAGTTACAGAAAGGACTCTTTATATAGGTAGGATTCGCCATTTAGCCAGACAAGTAGCTCATTTATATTTGCAACAACGAGAAAATTTGGGATTTCCTTTGCAAACTGCTTAATTTGGACTATTCTGCGTCACAAATCAAGTCAGAATTTCTAGTTAGTAGCTTTTAGCCGTTAGCTATTAGCTATTAGCTTTTATCCCAGATGTACAATGCCTGTACTCTTTCTTTAACCCCTTGATTTTCAGTTGATTTGAGTAGTTCTTTTAATTCCTCATTACTCCACTCATCAGCTTCTCAATCTATTATTTCCTCTCCTTTATTTGTAGCCCACCTTCTATCGTCAAAATGTAGCACCAAAAGATTACGTATTTTTCTGGAATTAGCGTTGCTTCGCACTCGCGCAGCGAGACCGCCAAATCCTTAATTGGCGATCGCCTTTCACCGTAAACCGCGATCGCATTAGTCAAGAAATCGGGAGAGGCGCGAGCGCTAAAATCCCCTCATAACATACTACCTTGCATATTACAAACTGACGTGCGGAAAGTGGGTTGTAGCGTTCTTTTTTGTTTTCCATTTCAGAGGACACGGTAGTGGTAAGCTCTGTCGGTGAACTAAGAATCTGCTGGATTTAATTTGACGAGCGCGAAAGCGAAATCAAATGTATCGAGCAGAGTGTCAAAAAAACTTCCCTTGTGTTAAGGGAAGTCAGTTGATTAGCAGTAAGCCGATTAAGAAAGGATTAGAGAGCAATGAGAATGAAAATTAAAACTCAGTTGGTGTTTGTGAATTTTGTAAAAAAGCTATCGCGCTCATAACTAAATTAAATAGTTGAAGCTTAAAGCTTTATTCACTTTCATCTCTCTTGACTGTTTAACTATGAATTTCAAGATAATCTAAAATAGTGACCAATTCGGGACAGAAATAACCATTTTGAGCTTTTTGTCTTAATTAGCTTTCTCAATAGAACAATTGAATTACCAACGTCATTTCAGAAATTGAAATCGAAACGTGCTAGATTCCAAGCCAAATTAGATTATGTTTGAAGAACAACCAGACACAATAAGAGAAAAAATTAAACGACTAGCTACAGAATCTGAAAATCAAGAAAACCCATCAGAATGGTTTGAAACGAAACATTGTATGCTGAAGCCGATCGCGATTCTAGTCAAGTTCCGTGGGCAAAAAATTCTCCTCATCCTTATCTACAAGATTGGTTAGAACGTTTTAAGCAGGTAAGAATAGAGTATAGATCGGAAGTTTAGGAGTTTAGGAGTCAGTAACTTGCTACTTGCTATTTACTACATTTAACGCAAACTGTTGTATGTATTGGTATGAAGGTAGGTTAATCGAACAAAATCAGCTAGAGTTGAATATAAATGACCCTGGTTTGCTTTATGGTACAACAGTCTTTAGTACTATGCGAGTCTACGATCGATCTTTGACTCATTCTCTAACTAATTGGCAAGCTCATTGTCATCGCCTGAAAAATAGTATTAAAGCTTTTAATTGGCAGCAACCAGATTGGCAACGCTTAAAAAAGGGTGCAGAAACATTATCATCTCACTTTCCTGTTCTGCGTTTAGTGGTTTTTGCGGATGGTAGAGAATGGATTACAGGGCGTAATTTACCACCAGATTTACCAGAAAGACAACAACAAGGTATTACTGCTTGGGTTGCTAATGACACTCTTTTTCGTCGCGATCTAGCTGCGTATAAAACGGGTAATTACTTAGGTGCGTATTTGGCTTTACAGAAAGCCCATCAACTAGGAGCTAAAGAAGCCATATTAATAGATACTAATGGCAATTGGCTAGAAACTAGCACGGGAAATCTCTGGGGATGGAAAGATGGTTGTTGGTATACTCCGTCTTTAGAGGTAGGAATTTTGCCAGGAATTGTAAGAGCGAATATTCTCAATTGGCTAAAGAGTAAATGTATTCCTGTACGAGAAAATGTCTGGACTCCCGATTTTGTTCGGGGGCTAAAGTCAATCGCCTATAGTAATTGTGTTGTTGAAATAGTTCCTATCCAAACTATTATTATCGACTCTCAGTCTCTGCATTTCGATTTTTATAATCAATTACAAATACAAAATTATTTTTATAGTTCGTAACTTGAATAAGACCAGTCAACTGATAAAAAATTTAAGTTTCTTTTGCTCATCTTCATACAAGAATTCAGTATTTTTAAGAATTTACTATTCAGGATTTGCTTGGTTATATTTGGACAAGCAAGCAGAATAAAGCTTATTAAATTAATTATTTTACATAAAACACTAACCATCAAATCAGAAAATTTTTAAGGAATATATTTAATGTTTAATTCTATTAATTTAAAAAAAATTACAACGACTAGTCTTTTAGGTGTCTTGATGACAGGAACTTTGATGACAAAACCTGCTCAAAGCGCATCAGTAATTAATGTATGTAGACAAAGCGATAGTAGCAATACAAAATTTCTTGTATCTCTCAATCATGGTGGTCAAACTTTAGAAGTTATTGGAGAGCAAGATAGCAATGGTATTAATAGAGCTCTATTGGAAAATAATTTAATTGCTAACCATGGCTTTTCTCCTAATGAAGCTTTAAACGTTAACAATGCTTTACGATGGTTTGACTTCAAGCCACTTCGAGATTATCCTCTTTGTCCCACAACTAAAATTCCAGTAAGCGCGGAGTTAGTATTATCTGTTGATATATCTGGAAGTGTTGATGATAATGAATATGCTCTGCAAATGGACGGCTACGTTGCAGCTTTTAGGGATACGAGTGCGGGTGGTGTAATTGACCAAATTAAAGCTCTCCCTAATGGTTTAGCTGTCAACCTACAATTCTGGGCATCTAAACCAGCTCCAGCTCTGGGATGGCGCGTCATTAGAACTCAAGCACAAGCAGAACAATTTGCTAACGAACTAGAAAATTTATCGAGACCTTCCAGTAATAATGTAAGTATCTGGCCTCGTTATAATCAATCGGGTAGTTTATATGATTCAGGAAAAATAGGTCGGGCTACTAATATTACAGGTGCGATCGCTGCTGCGACAGATTTGATTCATTCCAATGACTACGATGGAGATGTTTTAATTATCGATGTATCTGGTGATGGTAAGGCAAGCGGTACACAGTATAGAGGTAGCTCACATCCTAACAACTACCCTTATTGTGGAGATGGTTATGGCAATTCTAGTTGTGATGCCGTAAAAACTGCTAGCCAGAAAGCAGTTGAAAGAGGTGTCAAGATTAATGGTCTACCTATCACCCAAGATATTAGCACTCTTGATACATATTATACAAATCACGTACAGGGCGGAACTGATTCTTTTGTAAGAGAAGCTAATAACTTTAGTAATTTTACTGAAGCTGCTATAGATAAGATTAAACGGGAGATTGAAGACGCTGTACAAGACGTTGCATCAGATATCGATACCGATGGCGATGGTTTACTCGATAGTGAAGAAATAAATCTAGGTACCGATCCTAATAATGTCGATACTGATGGTGATGGTCTAGATGATAGTCAAGACCCCAATCCTACAACAGATCCCGATACTGATGGTGATGGCTTAACAGAAAGTCAAGAAATAAATCTAGATACCGATCCTAACAACCCCGATACTGATGGCGATAATTTAAATGATGGTCAAGAAAGCAATTTAGGTACTAATCCTCATAATACCGATACTGATGGGGACGGTTTAAACGATGGCGAGGAAAGCAGTCTGGGTACCGATCCTAACAATCCCGATACTGATGGGGATGGCTTAAATGATGGTCAAGAAAAGATTGCCGATGCCGATGGAGATGGTCAATCCGATGTTAGCCTAAATGATTTACCTAGTGGTGCAACTATTGATGATGTTGATGGAGACGGTATTTTCAACTATTTAGACGATGATAGCGATGGTGATGGTTTAACTGACCTCGAAGAGAACTCGGGAAGCTCGGGAAGCTCAGGAAACTCAGGAAACTCAGGAAACTCAGGAAACAATCCCTATATACCAAATTATGCTGATTAAAAAAAAATAGCAAGTTTTGTCTAACTTAAGATTTATTGATTGACGATCGCGCCTGGAGCGATCGCTCTTTTTATAGTCGGGCGATCGTCAAAATTAGACAACATCAATCCATTACAATAAATATTATATTAAAGTCTATCGATAGATACTTTCTAATTTCTAAAAGGCTTCTACATGACAGAAATAGTCAAGATTAAGAACATGGAAGAACTAATACTATTACGAGAAAGTATAGAAAAACAGGATTATGTCAAAGCATTGCAAATTGTCAATGAACTAGAAGAAATGTCAGTAGAAGACAAACTCAACAAAATCTATAGTTACATGGTGGTTTTACTTCTACATTTAATTAAAGAAAATGCTGAAAAAAGACTTACTAAATCTTGGAAGTTTTCTATTAACAACTCAGTTAAGCAAATTAACAGAACTAATAAAAGACGTAAGTCTGGAGAATATTACGCCAAAAAAGAAGATTTGGTTGACATAATTAATGATGCTTTCGATCTCGCTTTAGAAAGAGCAGCAATAGAAGCTTTTGGCGGTGCTTACAATGAACGGGAAATTTTAAATAAGATCGATGTAGACGAAATAAAAGCAAAGGCAATGAATTTAATTGATACTACAACTGATAATTAATATTGTATTCCTTTTCTCTTTGCCCTCTGACCTAAACTTAACCGAGGTTTATCGGACTTATGCAAGAGATGCCATGAACTAGCGTTCATAACCCAGCAATGAAAGTCAAACTTTTGATTTTTGACTTTTGACTTTCAAGACAGGTTTATTGAGGATACTGTACCGTAAGCCTTAAATCTTTTCGATTTTTGGGGTCTAAAAATTGCTGCTGTAACATTTCCCATTCTTGCCATTTTTGATAGCGATTTACTTGTAGCTTACTATCTAAAGTAGGCATTTTATCGGCGATATTTGCTTGTAAAACTTGTTCCAAAACCTCTCTTAATACAAAACTATCTTGTATTTCTCCTAAAACCGATTGTAGTTCTTTTATTTGTTTTAAATAATGAGCGTAAGTATCACAATAAAAGTCAGTAAAAAGCTCCATATTGTAGCGCGATCGCTTGGCTTCTTTACGTAAGTCGTGTAAGTCTTCTCCTCGATCGATTAAAATTTGTTCTACTATTTCTGGAGCGGGTCGATCGGACAATTTTACTTTTCCTGCTTCAATATTTACTCCTACCAGCCAACCGGGATGTAACAAGAATCTACTAATTTGGGGTGATAATAAGTCTGGGAGTACTTCTCTAATTTCTAAAGCAGCAATTTGCTTATATTGAGGATTTTTTAGCCAATTATCGATCTTTTGCTGAAAATGCTGATAATTTTGGTTTTTTAGAGTAGATTTAACTTGTTTGAAGACTTTTGTCCGCTTTTTGCCGAGAACTTGAATAGCTTTATCTAGAATTTTTTGTTCTTTGCTAGGTAAAACAGAGGCATAGCCTGTTTTTAACGTATCTAGTAAGACATCTAAGTCTCTAAGCTTACCCAGAATTTTAGCTATTTTACCTATTTGTTTTTCACCTACTTCCTCAGGTAGATCTAAAGCAGGAGCAAAACCGGTTATGGTACTGCGTAAACGGCGCATACCTACCCGCATTTGATGCAATTCTTCTGGATCTTTATCTTGTAATACTTTGGGTTCGTGCTTGAGTATTTTTTTATAATGTTTGGCGATCGCAATTGTTGCCCAATCACCAAAAGTTTTTACTTGCTCCTGTTCGCCCATTTAATTTTGGTTTATTGTTTCCAAATAAGTTGCTATTTCTGGTTGAGAATCTTTTAACTCTAGCCACAGACTTTTAATGTGCAAGTAGGCATCTTTTGGAGAAATTTGACAATCGGATTCTCGTTCGCACACTATCGATACATTATGACCAAAACAGCAAAGATAAGTCTGTATAGCTGATGGTTTAGATTCTGCTCGGTCTTGTTGCTGTTCCATGGTTACTAAATAAAGGTTATTAGTACCTAACTAATTATACTTAGTATTAGAAGTATTTTTCATAAAAAATAGGAGCTTTCTATAAAAAGCCCCTTTAGTAAAATGAAAAGTAATTATTAGTTTTAATTAATCAAATAAACTAGAACAAATAATACTAACCAGATGACATCGACGAAGTGCCAATAAATTTCGGCTGCTTCTACACCAAAATGACTAGTACTAGAATATTTTCCTTCCTGGCGCGATCGCCACAAGACAGACAGGATTAACAGAACACCGACTGTTACGTGCAAGCCATGAAATCCAGTGACAGCAAAGAAACAACTGGTGAATAGATTAGTAGTCAAGCCAAACTCTGCGTGGAAATACTCATATCCTTGCCCTAACAGAAAGGCTATTCCCATTAATGCAGTTAGACCAAACCAAAATTGCAAACCAGATACATCATCTTTCTTAAGTGCAGCCTGTCCTTTGTGCATGACAAAACTACTAGATACCAGAATAGCTGTGTTAATTATCGGTACTAATAGTTCTAATTCTGGTGTGCCTTCTGGGGGCCAAGCTGGCATAATGCTGCGATAGATTAAAAAGGCAGCAAAGAAACCCAGAAAGGTCATACTGTCTGAGATCAGAAACAGAAAAACGCCAAACATACGATGGTCTGGATGTCCATGATGAGCTGTTTCTATTGCTTGATGGTAATTGAGAGCTACTTTTGACTCGTCTAAAGTTGAACTTTGCATAAATAATTTTGTTGATTGTCAATTATTATTTTTTGTTTAACAGTAGGGATGAACAGCCGTTCACCCCTACTACTGAAATTAAGATTCGGCACCGACTTCTGCTAGCATTTCTTCGACAGATTCATTACCATCAATACTTTCGGTATCAATGCCATATTCATAAGGACCCGCCCAGAGTACGGGTTCTTCTTCAAAGTTTTCAATGATAGGAGGTGAAGCAGTTTGCCATTCTAGAGTTAGGGCAGACCAAGGATTGCGTGGTGCTTTCTTGCCTTTAAATACACTCCAAACAATATTGATAATAAAAGGAAAGGTAGAAACTGCCAGAATGTACGAACCAATAGTACAGATCATGTTAATGGTCTGAAATTGGGGATCGTACAAAGCAATCCGACGGTTCATTCCCTGCAAACCTAACTGGTGCATGGGCAAAAATGTCAGATTGAAGCCAATAAAAGTAAGGATGAAGTGAAGTCTTCCTAAAGTTTCATTGACCATTTTGCCTGACATTTTGGGAAACCAGTGATAAACACCAGCAAATAGACCAAATACAGAACCGCCAAAGAGAACGTAGTGGAAGTGACCGACAATAAAATAAGTATCGTGGACGTGAATGTCAAAAGGCACAGCAGCCAGCATTACGCCACTCAAACCGCCAATAAGGAAAGAAGAAAGAAAGCCGATACCAAACAATAAGGCACTATTGAGATTGAGTTTTCCGCCCCAAAGGGTAGCACACCAACTAAATACTTTAATTCCTGTTGGTACGGCGATAATCATGGTGGTAGCCATAAAGAACATCCGCAACCAACCAGGAGTACCACTAGTAAACATATGGTGTGCCCAAACAATCAAGCCTAAAAAGCTAATTGCCAAACTAGAATAGGCGATCGCCCTGTAGCCAAAGATTGGTTTACGGGCATGAACTGGCAATACTTCCGAAATAACCCCAAAAAAGGGCAAAATCATAATATATACTGCGGGATGAGAATAAAACCAGAACATATGCTGGTAAACAATGGGGTCGCCTCCTCCTGCGGGGTTAAAAAAGGAAGTTCCAGCAATTAGGTCAAAGGAAAGTAAAATTAGGGCTGCTGCCAATACTGGGGTACCTAATAAAATTAGGGCAGAAGTAGCCAGCATCGACCAACAAAACAAGGGCATACTGTGGATATCCATATCGGGTATCCGCATTTTAAAGATAGTGGTGACAAAGTTCATCGCCCCCAAAATCGAAGATGTACCCAGAAGCAGGATACTCAGAATCCAGATTTCTTCTCCCGATTTACCGCTAACTATACTCAATGGTGGGTAAGAAGTCCATCCTGCTTGGGGTGCGCCATTGAAAAAACTACTCAGTAATAAAATCCCCCCTGGTGGTATCATCCAGAATGCTACGGCATTGAGTCTAGGGAATGCCATATCTTCTGCCCCAATCATCAAGGGAATTAGATAGTTGGCAAAAGCAGCCCCTGCAGGAATAATCCACAAAAAGAGCATAATTGTTCCGTGCATAGTCATTAACTGGTTGTAGAATTCTGGCTGCACGAAATCGGGATCGGGGGTTGCCAGTTCGGTACGCATCACTTCTGCTAATGCGCCACCAACAAAATAAAAGAAGAAAGCAGTTACTAGATATTGAATACCAATTACTTTGTGATCGGTACTAAAAGTAAAATAGTCCTGCCATTTTCGTTCTCGATGTTCGGAACTATGTCCGTCTTGAATTGGATTTGTTTTAGGTTCTGTTGATGTAGTCATATATTGGAAAATTATTGCTTTGCACCTATGTATATCTACGCAGATATCAGTGTAGATTTTTAAGTTTTAATGATGGTGAGCATGATTTAATTGAGCGATCGCTTCTGCTTCTATGTCCAAGTCTTCCGCATAAGGTGCCAAAAACTCTTCGTCTGAAGATTTAGTAGTATTGAGGGCAACGGATTCACTGGGAGCGTCGGCTTGGGCGAAGGTGTTATCTTGTACCCATTGTTCATAGTCTTCTGCTGTATGTACTGTGAGACTAGTTTTCATTCCACCATGATAAGCTCCACAAAGTTCGGCACAGATAACGGGATATTGACCGATTTTATTAGGAGTAAAGGTTAGTTGCGCATCTCTACCAGGAATCGCATCTTGCTTAATCCGAAATTCTGGCAGCCAGAAAGCATGAAGTACATCACCAGCACTAATGTTTAACTGTACGGGTCGATCGACAGGAACGTGTAATTCACCTGAAACTACTCCTGTATCTGGGTAAGTAAAAATCCAAGCGTATTGAATACCATTAACATTAACAATTAGAGGATTATTGCCTTGTTCGGATTCTGGTGATACACCAAGTCCTAATGCTACTTCTTGCCCTTCTGAATTCATCGCAATCTGTTGTTTGGGCCCCATATCATGGGATGCCATGGGATCTAGTCCACCCATAGTATTGTAAACTTCAAAACTATAAATCGCCAGAATAAATACAATCACTGTAGGGATAGCTGTCCAGAAAATTTCTAAAGGTACGTTACCTTCTATGGGAGGCCCATCGGTAGTATCGCCTTTGCGTCTTCTAAACTTGATGACTGAATAAACAAGTACTCCTTCAACCAAGAGGAAGAGACCTGTGGCAATAGTCATCATGAAATTAAATAATTCATCAACTTGAGTTGCGTCTTTAGAAGCAGCTATTGGTAGTAAGCCATGATTTTGACCATACCAAAGACTGACTAAAGTTAAGATGATACCAGCGATGAGAGTAAGGATATTACTAGGAATGTTCACGGATTTTTCTCAATCTATTAAGTTGAACTACTAATTAAAATAATTATTCTTTCTGTCTACTAGGTTAATTCAAACAACAAGATTCATGTAGGGCTATAAAGGAATATATAGAAAGTCTTTGTATTTTTTTTGGGATCGATGAAAAGTAAGATACGAGAATTAATTGATAAATTATTGATATCAATAAATTTTAATTGTTTTTTCATAAAATCTAAATTTTTATTAACTAAGAATCGAAAATTAATCTGAAGAATATCGAAAAGAATATAAATAGCAAAAAAAGGTAGTTAGAGTATTAGAGAGAAGTATTTATACCCAAAAATTCTTGCTAGATTGAGCAGGACATTGGTTACCGAACTTTAATAATAACCTCTACTAAACTTTTTTTTATGGCAGAATCAGTATTACAGTCTCAAATTGCGAACGGGAAAGCAGAATCAAACCCACAAATTTGGATTCGTCGTTTAGTATGGAAAATAGCGATCGCCACTCTACTGTTAATGGCAGTAGGTAGTGCTACCAGAGTAATGAATGCTGGTTTGGCTTGTCCAGATTGGCCCTTGTGTTATGGTCAATTAGTACCTACCAAACAAATGAATCTTCAGGTATTTCTCGAATGGTTTCATCGTTTAGATGCAGCCTTAATCGGCTTTAGCGCGATCGCTCTAGCTGGTTTATCTTGGTGGTATCGTCGTCGTCTTCCCGTTTGGTTACCTTGGGCTGCTACTTTTGCTTTAAGTTTAATTGTTTTTCAAGGTGTTTTAGGAGGATTGACTGTAACCGAATTACTGAGATTTGATATTGTTACCGCCCATTTGGGTACGGCATTATTATTTTTTAGTACTTTGATTGTCATTGGTACAGCCCTTCTGCCCTATCAGGGGACTGGTGAAGCCCAGAAGCTATCTTGGTTGGGTTTAACAACTGCCCTCCTGGTTTATGGACAAAGTTTATTAGGAGGTTTAGTCGCTTCCCGTTGGGCATTGCATCAGTGTTTTGGAGTGTCTCAGCTTTGTACGGTAATGAATAGTCACATATTTGGGGTTTTTCCTCCTACCATAGCTACTCTTACGCTGGTTTGGTTTGCCAGACGCACTCCCGCCCTGCACGATACCCTGAGAAAACTAGCTACCTCTGCTGCTATTTTAGTGGGATTACAAATTATCTTGGGAATTGCCACCTTTAAACTACATTTACAGGTTGAAGTATTAACAGTTGCTCACCAAGCAATAGGTGCTAGTTTGTTAGGTGTACTGGTTGCTTTTACAGTTTTGGCGTTACGAGATATCCCTAAGGAAAGCAGCCAAATCGATCGAAAAGCAACAAAAAATGAACAATTCAATTCATAACTAAAGCTTAAAACTATCCATAAAACTGAAAAAAGTAAGCTTTAATGTCAATAAAAGCCTCAATTTGGCTTATTAAATTAATTTGGGAATGAATATGATTGGGACAAGTGTAGTCCGTCGCAATGAAAATTTTTTAGAAGTAATTAAAAGTTACTATCAATTAACTAAGCCTCGCATTATTCCTTTATTGCTAATTACCACAGCAGCATCGATGTGGATAGCTTCAGAAGGTAAAGTAGACCCATTTTTGCTTTTGATAACCTTATTAGGAGGAACTTTGGCTGCTGCTTCAGCCCAAGTAATGAACTGTATTTACGACCGAGATATCGACTACAGTATGTTACGGACGCGCAAACGTCCTATTCCTGCGGGGAAAGTTCAATCTCTCCATGCCCTTATCTTTGCCCTCATTTTGGGTATATTATCTTTTACTCTTTTAGCTGTCTTTGTCAATCTTTTGGCTGCGGGTTTGGCGATGTCTGGCATAGTCTTTTATATGCTGGTTTATACACATTTCCTCAAACGTCATACCACCCAAAATATTGTTATTGGTGGGGCTGCTGGTGCTATTCCTCCCCTAGTTGGTTGGGCAGCAGTAACGGGAGAATTGAGTTGGATACCTTGGTTACTCTTTACGATTATTTTCTTGTGGACTCCTCCCCATTTTTGGTCTTTAGCCCTGATGATCAAAGATGACTATGCTCAAGTAGAAATACCCATGTTACCTGTAATAGCAGGAGAGGAATCTACAGTCAAACAAATTTGGATTTATACTTGGCTAACAGTACCGTTCACTTTGCTACTAATTTATCCCTTCGGCAGCTTGGGAATGGTTTACGGTGCGATCGCTGTTTATCTGAATTTTCTCTTCTTAAGTAAAGCTTGGCAACTAAAACAAGCTCCTACTGATAAACAGTTGGCTCGCTCTTTATTCAAGTATTCTATTCTCTACATGATGTTGTTGTGTACGGCCATGGTGGTAGATAGTTTACCCATAACTCATCATCTAATTGCTGCCCTGTTACCCCTCTAAATAAAATAAATGGCTACACTGCTTTTAAGATCGGTGTAGCCAAAACCTTGAAAATATTTGCCTTTCTATAGATCACTCTGTTTTGTAAATTAACTTTTACGCAAATACTTTTTTTCTTTAATCAATCTTTACAATCAATTTTTGCTTTCTGTATTTTGCCTTTTTTGGGCAATTCTCTCTTGCCAAATCTCAGTTAAATTTTGTACTGTTTGTTCCCAAGTATAATTTGAGATAACTAATTTTCGACCTCTTTTTCCCATTTCTTGTCTTAAAACTGGATTTTCAACTAATATTTTAAGCTTGGCTGTAAAATCGTTGATATCTTGAGAATTAAAAAGAAATCCATTAATTCCTTCTTCTATATTTTCGATAACTCCACCAGCGCGGGGTGCCAACACAGGAATACCAGCAGCAAAAGCTTCTAATACTGTTAATCCTTTAGTTTCTTTCTCTGAAGTGGTTACATGAATATCACTATTGGCTATTAATGCAGGAACATTTTCGGGCAATACCCTACCCAACATATGAACATTCTGCGTTAGCTTGCCTAGCCTATTAATAATTTCTTCTTTACTCGATCCATCTCCAGCAACTAAGATAGCTATTTTATCTGGATCGATCGCCTTGAATACAGCAGGGAAAGCATCAAGGGTAAAATTCCAACCTTTATCTGGGGTTAATCGACCAATAAAAATCAACTTAACCTGTCCATCTACTTGGGGCAAGTTGTAAGTCTCAGCAAAAAAATTCTCTTGTCGTAACTTGGGGTTAAAATTAGTTCCATCTAGACCGAGTAGATTACCATAAACAGCATTCTTAATACCTAGATTTTTAACTTTAGGTAGGGTAACCTTACTCGCTACCAGAGTGACATCGTAAGAATTATAAACATAGATAATTAGTTTTTTAACTAGAAATTGCAGAGCAGCGATCGCTGGGCGGGGTAAAGGAAAAAAGTCTTCTAAATATTCTAAAAAATTAGTTCTGAAAAAACTAACACAGGGAATACCTTTGCGTTTGGCAAAATCTACACCAGCAACACGCCAAAACCCTACTAAAAATAATCTTTCTGGTTCATCGACATGAATAATCTCTGGTTGAAACTGTTCTAACTCTTGTAAAACTGTTTTATATGAACTTCGAGTTACATTGCGCTCAAAATCCACAAAAAAAGGCTGACTTTTCAGACTGACTACTCTAACTCCAGGCAAAATATTACCAGTATATTCGCGCCAGTTAGGATAGATAGACTCTAAATCACTATAGTCTGGGCAAAACAATAAGACTTGATGTCCTCTTTTACTCAGTCTTTGTAACCGATAAAATCCAGTAACCGTAACACCATCAATAACAGGAAGAAAGCCAGAAGTAATAATCGCAATTTTCATCAATTAACAATCAACAATTAACAATTAACAAAAAACTAGATACGAGCTACAGTTTATTGAATAATCGCCATAGATTGACTGCGATCGGGTAATTCTTTTTCTAAATTACGTAAACGAGGTTCTCGATAGGCGACTGCCACTACAATTAGATTGATAATTCCCATTAAAATTAATAATAAAGCGATTCCCTGTCCAAAGCCGACCCCAATAAATTTACCAATACTATCTGCTAACAAACCATTTTCTGCCATTAAAGGATTTAAAACCCGATCGACTAAAGGGCCTGCGAGTAAATATGCCCCAATAGATAAGGAACGTTCCATAGTTTGTTGCAGGGCAAATATTCTTCCTTGGAGACGAGGTGGTACTTTACTTTGCCAAATTGCCTGGTTGCAACTAATAATTATCGGCATAGAAAAGAGATAACCAAAAATTCCTGCTGCCAGTACTACTGAAGAAATTCTGGTACCCGCTAAGAAAACAATCATGCCTTGGAAAGCCACAAAAGCGAGAATTGTTTTGACCCGATTTTCAATTCCTTTCCACAGACTAATAGTGATACTGCCAAGCAACATACCACAACCACCAATAGACAAGATTATGCCTAATTCTTCGGTAGCATCAGGTTGATAAAGCAAAGGCCAGAGTACTACTTCTAGCATTCCCGTAGTAAAATAACTAATAGCCACAAAACATAAAAGATTGCGTAAACCCAGTCTGACAGCCACATAATGCCAACTAGACTTAGTTTCCGTTAAAAGCTGACCAAAAATTTGCGTTTGTCTCCTTTTCCTCCGTTTAAGATAAGGAAATTTGACACAACTAAGAGTAGTCAAAGCCACCAAGAAAGTGATAAAGTCAATGAGCAAAATGCCATTTAGGTCAACAACTTGGAGTAATAGTCCTGCGGTGAAAGGAGCAGCAATTTTAGCGATCGCGCTAGAAGCCTGTACCATACCATTAGCCTGACTCAAATTTGCTTTTGGTACCAGTTGGGCGATCGCTGCCGTGTAAGCAGGTACCTGGAAAGCATTAAAACTAGAAGTAACAATAATAGCTAGATAAATATGCCAAATTTCTAACCGACCGAATAACACAATTAACATGATTGTCAAGGTGACTATTCCTGCCACTAAATCGCTCAAAATCATGGCATGGCGACGATTCCAACGGTCTATCAAAACCCCAGCGATAGGAGAAACAATTACTTTAGGTAGATAGATGAACAGAATAGTTAGAGCAAACTGAGTGATGGTACCAGTTTCTTTATAAGTTTGTTCTAAAATCCAAAATCCTAGAGCAAACTCTGTTAGCTTAGAACCAAACAGAGAAACAACTTGACCAATCCAAACGATAAAAAAAATTCGCATGTAGTAGATTTAAATAAAATTTGTTAAGAGATAAATTTAAGTTGGATAAACTAGTATGCACAATCTGAATGAGGTTGAGCAAAAATCATGAATAATTCATGTATATGTGCATCATATAGTAAATTTTCCTTAAATTAAGTATACTTTGTCAGTATAAATACCTAAATAAAGAATATTTGTCAAATATTATCCATTTTATCCGCATTATACTTATCATCACAAGCAAACATCTATTTTCGGTTTTGATATTTAATTCTCTAAATTTAATGAGTATGAGAAAATAAAAGCTGTTTATTTTGTGCTAACCAAAGCATAAATTAGGAATTATTATAGTGTTGGACAATCAGCCGATACGGGTAATTAGAAGGAAAGTCAATGTCAATGGCAAAAGTTGAGGATTATTATTCCATTCTTCAAGTTTCTCCCCATGCACCTGTCGCAGATATCAAAGCAGCTTTTCGTCGTCTTGCTCGTTTGTATCATCCTGACTTGAACCCTGGCGATCCGGAATCGGCGGAAAAATTCAAACATATTTCTCAAGCCTATGAAACCTTATCTGACCCCAACAAACGTCGTCGTTACGATCGAGAATTAAAATATAGGTCTACTCCCCCAAGCAATGAATCTGTTAACCGACCTAAAACGGCTCAAGACTTTTATAACCGAGGTCTCAATAAATCTCAACGCAAAAATTTTCAAAAGGCAATTGAAGACTATACTAAAGCGATCGAACTAGATGCCAATTTTATCGATGCTTATTTAAAGCGGTGTGAAATGCGCTATAAACTGGGAGATAATAAGGGTGTTTTAGAAGATTGTGCCCAAGTTTTGAGAATAGACCCCTGTATGGCTAAAGCTCATTATTATCAAGGAAGAGCTCGTTATCGTCTTGGCTATGGACAATCTGCGATAGATTCCTATACTCAGGCTATTTATCAAGACCAAAACTATGCTCAGGCATATTATTATCGCGCTTTAGCCTATCGAGAACAAAAGGATACCGTTCCAGCTATAGAAGATTTAAATGCTGCTGCCAAATTATTTCACGAACAAGGAAATTTAAGTGCCTATCGCTTAACCCAAAAAACTATTCACGACTTAACTCCGGGAATTTGGAAAATAGGTAAATTGTCAGGTTGTTTTAATCGTTTGTGGCAAAATTCAGCTTTGGTTTTGATTGCCTATTTATTTAATCCAGGAGGAGGATTATTACCTGCTTTCTCTAGCTTAGAAAAACAAGAAGCTTTAGAAGTAGGAATTATTTATGGAATAATTGCCGATTTAATGTTTGTTGCTAGTGTCTATCTCAATTGGACAACTTGGAATAATAATGATTTTCCTTTTGTAGCACTTTGTTTTGTAGGCATTATTCCTTTCATGAGTTTAATTATTTCTAGTCATTTAATCCGCTTTTTTTCTCATAGTTCTGGCACTATTGACACAGACGTTTTTATTGCAGGAACTACTCTTTTGCCTTTGGGTTTAATGACTGGAATTATGGGGTTTATTTCCCTATCTTTAAATATTTTTGTCTTGCCTTTTATTGTTTTTGGTTGTTCTTACACTATTCTTACTCTTTATGTTAATTATACTCAAGTATTAAACCTGAGCGAAGCGAAAGCTGCTTTTATTGTCCCTTTAATACTTTTAAGCAGTATTGTTCTTTCTTATTTAGCATTTATACCAATACTTAATTAATAAAAGCTATATTTTCCTCTCTAGACCGAAACTCTTTTCTCTGATAGTGCTACAATCTATCACCATAGCTAGGGGTGTCTAAAAACTTAGACTGAGATAGTCCCTTGGAACCTGAGACTGGGTAATACCAGCGGAGGGAAGCTGTTTATTGAGGAAAATTAAGTTATGAGAGCAGAATGGGTTGCTAAACGACGGGGACAGAGCAATGTATCTCAAATGTACTATGCTCGTCAAGAATTAATTACCGAAGAAATGCACTATGTTGCCAAACGAGAAAATCTACCAGTAGAGCTAATTCGTGACGAAGTAGCCAGAGGTAGAATGATTATTCCCGCCAATATCAATCACATTAATTTAGAGCCAATGGCTATTGGCATTGCTTCTAAGTGTAAAGTCAATGCTAATATTGGTGCTTCTCCTAATTCTTCAGATATTAATGAAGAGTTAGACAAGCTCAGACTAGCAGTTAGATACGGTGCTGATACAGTCATGGACTTATCTACAGGAGGCGGTAACTTAGATCGAATTCGGACGGCAATTATCAATGATTCTCCTGTCCCTATCGGTACTGTACCTATCTATCAAGCTTTAGAAAGTGTTCGTGGCAAAATAGAAAACTTGACCCCTGATGACTTTCTGCACATTATCGAAAAACACGCCCAGCAGGGCGTAGACTATATGACTATCCATGCAGGTATTTTGATCGAATACTTGCCTCTAGTCAGAAATCGAATTACAGGAATTGTTTCTCGCGGTGGCGGTATTATTGCCCGTTGGATGCTTCATCATCACAAACAAAATCCTCTCTATACTCACTTTGATGACATTATTGAAATCTTCAAAAAATATGATGTTTCTTTTAGCTTGGGGGATTCTCTCCGTCCGGGCTGTACTCATGATGCCTCTGATGAAGCACAACTGGCAGAATTGAAAACTCTCGGACAATTGACTCGTCGTGCTTGGTCCCATGATGTCCAAGTAATGGTAGAAGGCCCCGGTCATGTACCCATGGATCGGATTGAGTTTAATGTCAAAAAACAGATGGAGGAGTGTAGCGAGGCACCTTTCTATGTCCTTGGCCCTTTAGTCACGGATATTGCTCCTGGTTACGATCATATTACTTCGGCGATCGGGGCAGCTATGGCTGGTTGGTATGGTACGGCCATGCTTTGTTATGTAACTCCTAAAGAACATTTAGGTTTACCCAATGCCGAAGATGTCCGCAATGGCTTAATTGCCTATAAAATTGCTGCTCATGCTGCGGATATTGCTCGCCATCGTCCTGGTGCTAGAGATAGGGATGATGAACTGTCTCATGCTCGTTATAACTTCGATTGGGAACGTCAATTTGAGTTATCCCTCGATCCCGAAAGAGCCAGAGAATATCATGATGAAACCCTACCCGCAGATATCTATAAAACCGCGGAATTCTGCTCTATGTGTGGCCCTAAATTCTGTCCCATGCAAACCAAAGTTGATGCAGATGCGCTGACTGAGTTAGAAAAATTCTTGGCAAAAGAGCAAGAAACAGTTGGGCAAAGTTAAGTTGATTTATTTTGCATTTATCGATTTATTGAGGGTAAGCATGAGTTTACCCTTTTTTTATTCGCGAATAATTTTAGTCAAATATGCTTTTATAAAGCTAAAAGCTCGGAAATTTCCTGATTTTTTAGCTTATCTTCAAGTTCCTAAAACCCTTATTATTGCGTGGAAAATTATAATTTTTAACTCTAAATTCACTTCTAGGTATAATAGTCTGTATAAAACTGAATTATTAATTTATTCAAGATAAAAAACCTGGAAACTATCTAAAAATAAACTCTTTAAAATTACAGGAGAGTCAATTATGAAGGCTAAATATTTAACTACCCTAGCTGCTGTTTCCCTGCTCAGTTTGGGCTTAGTGACTGCTTGTGCTAGTCCCTGTGCTGGTAAAACTGATGTTGATAGTGGAGAAGTGAACGAAGCTAATCCTTGTGCTGGTGCTAACCCCTGTGCTGGTGCTGAGCCTGATGCCGGTAACTAAATATTAGTATTAGTCTAGTTTGTTCAAGTCCAAGGCTTCTATTTTTACTTGAGTATTGGAATAGTTGCCAATGGACTTTTTAACAGTTACCAGTTATAAGTTTACTTGTTTTTCGGGTTTAATTCTCCTCCATTCCGTAAGCTAAAAGTCTCGGTTGGAAACGGGTTCCCATCGACAGACTCGATCGCTGATGACTGATAAGCGATCGAACTTTTAGTTTTTTCTCTAAAGGTAGTATTAGTCTACCTTTTCTCCCTATCAAACTTTATTGATTTAACGCTGTAACTTCTAGCTCAGTAAAGCAATCATCGGTAATCGCCACATTTTATAGCATTGTTGTATTTTTTTGTGCTATAAAACAGAAGACCTAAACAATTTATCAAAACAGCAACTCTGAATATCACTGTTGTAGAAGCGAAGGTATTTTCGTCGCTACAAGATCTAAACTGCGTCAAATCAAAAGTAGAATCATGACTTCTTTGCGGAATATTCTCGGTTACTATCGCAAATATAGAGCGATCGCGTTTTTTAGTATTGTTGCATCTAGTTTATTTGAAATAATCGATCTAGTTGTTCCCTATATTATCGGACAAATTCTCAATGTTTTATCTTATCAACCCGTAGACAAACCCATTCAAGTCATTACTACTCAAATAGCCGATCTTACTAATCTAGAAGAAGAGAGATTTTTATCTTTAGGTGTATTACTGGGCATCATTTTTGTGACTACTGTAATTAGAGCACCTATTCAGCCTTGGATTGGTTCGTGGTTTCACTGGGAAATCTCTTTAAGAGCGAGAAGAGATCATCTACGGAAAGTAATCGCTAAAATTCTGACTCTACCTTTAGGATATTACGACGAAAATAACCCAGGTCGAATTGCCGGTAGAATCACCAGAGGGATTGAAAATCATACTTGGACATATCCAGAGATTGCCGGACAGTTATTACCTAAACTAGCCAGAATACTTGGAATATTTGCGATCATCTGGTTAATTGAGCGATGGATTGCGATCGCTTTCTTATTTTCCTTTATCGTTATCTTGGCGTTTAGTCTCAAAAATTTGCGGACTCTAATTAAGCAAGAAGAAGCGATCGATAAACATATAGAAAATACGGAAAGTCGTACTTCAGAAATCATTACTAATATCAAAACTGTCAAAGCTTTTGCTACTGAAGCCCAAGAATTAGCCAGACAAAAACAAAGATTTGCCAGAGAATACAAAGTCATTACTTTTCGCATCCATAAAGGTTACGTTGTTTTACAAACCTGGGAGCGAACCATGATTCAGGCTTGTGTTTTCTTAATTCTGCTGTTTACTCTTGTGGCTACAGTGAGAGGGACAATTTCTTTGGGGCATTTTATTACTACCCTGACAATCTCTAGTATGGCTTATGCAGAACTAGAACCCATCACTCAATTAGCAGAAGTCTTCGCCCGTCGCTATGCTTCTATGCAGCGTTTGCACGAATTCATGGAATTGCCAAGAGGAAAAGATGCTGCTAGTTTAGCACCGAAATATTTGGCTAATAATCCTTATAAATTTACAGGAAAACTGGAATTTCAACATCTTACTTTTGGCTACGATGCCAGTCGTCCTATTTTGCAGGATATCAATTTATTAGTCCAGCCCTATCAAACGGTAGCTTTGGTGGGACGTTCGGGTTCGGGTAAATCTACCCTGGTTAAATTGCTATTTCGTTATTTTGAACCAGATAGAGGCAAAATTCTAGTAGATGGCGAGGATATTGGCACTTTAGATATTGCCAGATATCGCCGTCGCTTAGCGATCGTACATCAAGATGTAGATATCTTTAATGGTACTGTCTTGGATAATCTCACCTACGGTAATCCTCAAATTAGTTTGTCTAAAGTGAAAGAAGCTTGTGATATAGCCAGAGTGGAAGAATTTATCCACGAATTGCCAAAAGGCTATAAAACCGTTGTGGGTGAAAGAGGAGTACGTCTTTCTGGCGGACAAAGACAGCGTTTGGGTATTGCTAGGGCTTTAATTGTCGATCCCGATATTCTGGTTTTTGATGAAGCGACTTCCAGTTTAGACTATGAATCAGAGCGATCGATCCAATTAGCAATGCGATCGATTTTAGGTACTCGTACCACTATAATTATTGCTCATCGTCTCAGTACTGTCCGCGAAGCCGATCGAATTGTCGTGTTAGATGGAGGAAGAATTGTCGAGGTAGGTAGTCATCAGGAATTGTTAGATCGTGGTGGTATTTATCATCGTCTTCATTCTCTTCAAGAAACAGGAGAATTATTGGCCTAACTACTAAGGCTGATTGACTGGCAAAACTTTTATGATCTTTATGTAATCTGCCTTTCAAAGATTCGCGCGTTGAGTTTGCCAAAACTTACTTCTGACAAGGGTTAGATTGTATAGATTTTAGATTTACCTCTCCGATAATCGAAGAGGCTTGAAAGGTAATAATCTCCAATCTTCAATCGACAATCTCCAATTACGCGCCTTTTGGGCAGGGCTTGAAACCCATGATCACAAGGGTCAATCAAAAGACAAGATGTCGTAACTCTTCAGAGGGGAATTGCACCAAAATAAGAGCGATCGCCAATTTTATAGCAATACCAACGAAAGTTAGGACATCTCAAGACCAAGTAACAATTAGCAATTAGCCCTTCGGGTTCAGCAGTCGCTCATGGGGGAGACCACGCCAGTTCCTACAACGGAGGACACCTCCGCAACGGACTGGCTCCCCAAGACCGCGCTGCTTCACAATTAGCAATTAGCAATTAGCAAACCAATTAATTGACATCAATTTACATCAGATTTAACCAATGTCATTAATTGATTAAAAAATTGAGTTACGCTTATTGACTGTTCGGAAATGCGCTCGGCAATAGCTTCCACTTCTCGAACTGAATATTTAGTGAAGTTTGAACTTTGTATTTGAGTTTCTAAGGAATTAGAAATATTTTCAATGAAGTTACTCATTTCGTGATTTAGATCGACAATTCGCTCTAGCTTTTGACTGGCTGTTTGCAATTCTTCAACTCCACCGAGCGACTGTTGGATTTCTGATTCGAGAGGAATTTCTTTCTCTCTTATTTCTGTTTGGATATTCGCAAATAAGGGTTCAATTTTCGCTGTAGTTTCAAATAGCTTTTGGATCAAAGCAAAAATTCTATCAGACAAGTCAAGAATAGGTTTTTGATTGCCCTGTTCAATCCGACTGAGATTTAGAGATCTAGTTAAGCTCATCGATTGCTGTGCTATATGCTTGCTCAACAATTTGAGCAGATTGATTGTCTCAGACAGCTTATAGCAAGAATTGCTAAGATTATTCAATACCAGTGCAACATCTCGAACCGTGCGTTGAATATTTGAACTGCTATTTACAGCACGAGCTAAAATTTCTTGAGTATCTTTAGTCAATTGCTCTATTTGCTCGAGCAGATTGGCATTTTCGAGGGCAAAACCCACACTTGCGTGGCAATTTGAGCTATCCAACGGATTTCGGGTTGTAGCCATTGACGGGTATCGGAACATTGGTGAGCCACCAATAAACTTTTGACTTTTCCTTTATTGATAATGGGAACTACTAAATTCGCCTTAACTTCTAATTTTTCCAATTGTTCGATATAACATCTACTCATTCCCGCTTCGTAAATGTTGCTCCAGGCTCTAACTCTACCGTCGCGATAATTATCGAGATATTTGGCTTCAAAACAAGGATCTTTGATGACTATCCCTTCCGCTCTTGTCCAACCATGGGCTACGGATTCGGCGACAATCGTGCCATAATTATTTCGTTCTAAACTATAGACCACAACGCGATCGCAATTTAAAATTCTCCGTACTTCCCGAACGCTAGTTCTAAGAATATCCTTTGTCTTAAGAGATTGACGAATCTGTTGAATCGAATCAGTGGCCCACTCTGCCCACATCATTTCTTCTTCTGCTTGCTGACGTAGTTGTCGGGCATCAGCCAATAGTCGAGCATTTTCGAGGGCAAAACTCACTTGTGTGGCAATTTGAGCTATCCAACTAATTTCAGATTGCAGCCATTGACGGGTATCGGAACATTGGTGAGCCACCAATAAACGCTTGACTTTTCCTTCATTGATAATGGGGACTACTAGATTCGCCTTAACTTCTAATTTTTCTAATTGTTTGATATAACATCTGCTCATTCCCGCTTCGTAAATGTTGCTCCAGGCTCTAACTCTACCGTCGCGATAATTATCGAGATATTTGGCTTCAAAACAAGGATCTATGATGACTCTCCCTTCCGCTCTTGTCCAACCATGGGCTACGGATTCGGCAACAATCGTGCCATAGTTATTTCGGTCTAAACTATAGACTACAACGCGATCGCAATTTAAAATTCTCCGTACTTCCCGAACACTAGTTCTGAGAATATCCTTTGTCTTAAGAGATTGACGAATCTGTTGAATCACATCAGGCAAATACTCTGTCCACAACAATTGCTCTTCTATCTGCTTTTGAACATCAGCTAATTGTTGTTCTTCTTGTTTATAATCTACAAAAATTTTGTTATTCTCGAGCATAATAACTTATATGATTGACGATTTTACCGATCCAGTTAATTTCTTATTTTTTCTGACTATGAGTATCATAATACTGATATAAAATTAACAAAATCGATAAGTATAAATAGTATTTTTTCTATTCGTAGAATTACTTATAAATTTAAAAACAATTTGACATTGACTTGAGTTTTACTAACCAAAACATCGGTATTATTAGCGGTCGCGCTGTTCGACTACAATAGTAGGAATAGTACTGGTTTCGATTACAGCTTGAGAAACCGAACCAATTAAAACTTTTGACCAGGGTTGATGTCCTCTTTTACCCATGATGATATCGTTTACTTGATATTGCTTAGCAATACGGACAATTTCTTCAGGAATCGAACCAGTTGTAGTGATAAATTGATAGCGAATATCTAAAAGTAAGCGAGAGGTAAGTTCTTTAAGTCGGTTAACGTCTGCTTCTGAAGAAGTATTACTAATATGCAAGACAATTACTTCCCCATTACTGCGTCTGGCTAAGTCAGCCACTTTAATTAATACTGGTTTAGCTAAATTAGAAGTATCTATTGCTGCTAGAAGTAAGGTATTAGAAGAGATACTTACTTTAGTAGGATCGACAGAATCTTTACTTAGGAGTTTGGGAGCAAAAGTAGGAATAGCCCATGCACCCAAAGGGGCAGTAACTAAAATAGATAAAGCTGCGATCGCTAAAATAATTTCTCCTCCTTCTATACCTTGACTGAGAGGAATTGTGCCAATAGCAGCCTGTACCGTTGCTTTAGCTGAATTACCTGGTAAGAGAAACAGTTTTTCGCGCCAATTCCAATTGCTACCAACAGTAGCAAGATACCAACCAATAGTACGACCAAATAATAACCCGACGATTAGTAATAAAAGTCCTGATAAAAGATTATTTTCTAAAACTTGTAATTGAATACTAGCCCCCATCAACACAAACAAAACTATCTCCGCTACTACCCAGAGATGATTGAATTCAATTCGCAATCTGCGGGCTAGAGGCGGATCTAATTCGATTAAGAAAAAACCCATCGCCATAGCTGCCAAATAACTAGAAAAATAAGGGAATTTTTGGGCTAAAACTACTACAAATAAAGCTAAAACCGCGGTAATCAAAGTATTTTGGACTGTATTTTGTGTCCAGTTTTGCTTGACTACCAACCAAATAATTGATTTGGCTATGACATAACCAATAGCTACTCCCAGAATAACTTGCATAATCACTTGCAAGGGAAGTAACCAAATAGCACTACTAGTAATTACTCCTCGGGCTAAAAAATTTAGCAGAAGACTAAATAAAAGTAAAACCAGAACATCAGATAAAGCACTTCCCGTCAGAATTACGTCAGGGATACCCTTTTTAACTCCCCAACCCAAACTCTTAAGTCTTAACATTCCTGGCACAATTACGGCTGGTGATTCTGCACCGACGACACAGCCTAAAAGTAATCCTGTCAGAAAATCGAACTTAAATAAAAATATAGCTGCGATCGCTACAACAATAGCTTCTGTTAGGGCAGGAAGAAAACCCAAGCGTATTGCTACACTGCCCTGCTGTACTAATTTCTCTCGATCTAATCCCAATCCTGCCCTCATTAAGATTATCATTACTGCAATAGTACGCAGATCGTCAGCCAAATCTAGAAAAGCAGGATCGATCGCCCCAGTCAATTCTGGGCTTAGGACAATCCCCACTAAAATCATGCCAATCAAAGGTGGTGCGCCAATTCTGCGAGCAATTTGACCGGCAAAAAAGCCTAGCAAGAGAATGAGAATTAGGCTGAATAACATGACTAACGTTGCTGAAGGTGCTGGAGTTCAGAATAACAGAAATTTTTACTCTATTTAAGTAAGATTCTGCTAAATATCTTGCCTCTAACCGAGATTTTCTTTAAGTTAGTATTGAATATTTTTATTTAGGTGTTTAGACCTAAAAACTTTCTAATTAATTAGAAGATATATCATTAGAAAATTACTAATTTGCCCAAGCCATTTAAAACAATTAGGTATTTGCAGATCTATGTTGTCGATCGCTCGTCAATTCAACTCTCGGTTCGAGATATTTAGGTCAATCAAAAAAAGAGTTCAGTTCTGGGTAATTGTATGTAGTATTACTCTATTAATATTATTGGCTGCTCAGAGCCAAGTTGTCAGCCAGTATACTAATACCATTAAAATGGCTCGTCCTACTTGGGAAACGGGTTGGTTTCAAGCAGAAGTAGTCAAGCAATTACTAGAAGAGATTGGCTATGAAGTTAATGAACCACAAACCCTGAACAACCAAGATTTTTATCTAGGTGCAGCCCAAGGAGAAGTAGATTTTTGGATTAATGGCTGGTTTCCTCTCGATCGATCTTTTTGGCAAAATGAGGAAATTAGCAATAACTTGACTACTGTTGGTACACAAGTAAAACAAGGTGCGATCGAAGGTTATCTAATTGATAAAAAGACTGCCGATAAATTTAATATTAAAACCATTGCCGATCTAGAAAAACCAGAAATTGCTGAGATATTCGATCGAGATAACAACGGCAAAGCAGATTTGATTGGTTGTAATGTCGATTGGGGTTGCGCCGAAATAATCGAGCATCATCTTAAGGCTTATGATTTACAGGAAACAGTAGAACAAGTCCAGGGAAATTATGTGGATTTGATGCGAGAAACAGTTACTCGTTACCAAAAAGACAAACCAATCTTATTTTATACTTGGACACCTAACTGGACTCTAGGTACTTTTGTGCCGAAAAAAGATGTAATTTGGCTCGAAGTTCCTTTCTCCAGCTTACCTGAGGGTAAAAAACAATTAGCCAATAATACTAAAATTCCTGATGTTAAAGGATGTAACTCAGAACCATGCAATCTAGGTTTTCCACCTAACAATATTCAAGCCGTAGCTAATCGAGAATTTTTACGAGCCAACCCTTCGATAAAAAAATTACTGGAATTAGTACAAATTCCTTTAGAAGATATTAACGAGCAAAATGCTGTCTTGGTAAGCAGAAACTATAAACTAGAAGCAATTCAAATTTATGCTAGTCAATGGATTCAAAATAATCGCGACCTTGTAGACTTATGGTTAGCTGCTGCCAATGATGTCAAACTGGCTAATAATCGAGAGAATAGAGCCTCAGCGTCGCAAGTTACTCCAGTAATAGATAAACAAATAATTACCCCAAACTTAAAAGTAGTCACTAAGCGGTTTGAACCATTTGTTAACTATAAAAATAATGAATATACAGGCTTTAGTATCGATTTATGGGATGCGATCGCCCGACAAATGAATACCAAGTATGATTTATATGGAGTAGATTCCATTGAAGCTTTATTACAGGAAGTAGAGAGTAAGGCTGCTGATGTCGCGATCGCAGGAATTACAATTACTTCCCAACGAGAAGAAACAGTAGACTTTTCCCATCCCTATTACGAATCTGGATTGCAAATTCTAGTTAATAATGGCAATAAAGTTTTATCTCAAACTATGTGGGAAAGAATCTTTTCTGTCTTTTTTCGTCCTCAACTTTACTACGGCATTGCCATTTTTATCCTCATTTTACTCGTAGCTGCTCATGTTATTTGGTTAGTAGAAAGAAAACATAACCCAGAGTTTCCGAGTAACTATGTTCAAGGTATTTGGGAATCTTTTTGGTGGGCAGCCGTAACTGTGACTACGGTAGGCTATGGAGATAAAACCCCTAAAAAAATTGCTGGCAAACTATTTGGACTGTTTTGGATGTGTGCTGGTTACTTTATTTTTGCTTATTTTACTGCTACGGTAACTACCAGCTTTACCCTAGAAGAAATGCAGGCAGTGATTAATAGTCCTCAAGATTTACCAGGAAAACAAGTAGGCACAATTGCTGGTACAACTGCTGTTGAGTACCTGAAGGAACAGAATATTGAATCAATTCAATACGATACTAAAGAAGAAGCCTATCTTGCTCTTCATGACCGAGAAGTAGATGCAGTGGTTTACGATGCTCCAGCCCTCCAGTATTATGCCAGTCATCAAGGTAAAAATAAAGCCAAGGTAGTTGGTTCTCCTTTTAAATTACAAAATTACGGCATTGCTTTATCTATTAAAAGTCCTT
This sequence comes from Xenococcaceae cyanobacterium MO_188.B32, assembly GCA_030065635.1. GTDB lineage: Bacteria > Cyanobacteriota > Cyanobacteriia > Cyanobacteriales > Xenococcaceae > JASJDJ01. The sequence goes on along the minus strand of JASJDJ010000063.1, from coordinate 2,773 downwards.
ATCGCAAGTCTATTAATTCTGCTTTACTAACCCTGATAGAAGATGGTATTTACAAACAGATCGAAGAAAAGTGGTTTGGCACACAATCTCAATCAGTTATTAGGTAGGGGCAAATAGTATCGCCTTTATGAGTAGCAAGTAGCGAGTAGCAATGAATAATAAATCCGTATATAACTTCAGCTTTTTTCATTCTCAATTTAAAACAATACCCGCAAGCTTGATTAGTTTAAGTTGCCTATGTATAACCCTAACTAGCTGTGGCACACAAACCAAAAGTATTACCCTTACTAGTGGTTCACATGGTAGTGGTTATCAGAAAATCAGCGAACAGATTAGAGAATCTGCCCGAGAAGTAGGAATTCTGAATTTACAAGACAACTATAATTCTCAAGGTTCATTAGAAAATCTCGATCGCTTACTTAAGGGAGAATCAGACTTTGCCTTGCTGCAATTAGATGTAGCTAGCAAAGCAATGAAAGAAGGTAAAGTACAAGCAGTCATGGTTTTAGCTAATGAATATATTCATATTGTGACTCGTAATGATGCTGCGGAAAAAAGTATTGCTAATTTAGCAGGAAAACCTATAGCTATGGGTTTGGAAAGGAGTGGAGTATATTTTACTTCTAAGCGTATACTAAGCGCGATCGATCTAGAAATCAAGGAAGTGCGATCGTCTTTAGACCAAGCTTTCACCCAACTGCGCAATGGAGACGTAGAGGCATTAGTTTATGTTGGCCCTTTGGCAGCTAATCAAAAAATGAAAACTGAGTTAGCTAAAGATAATCAGCTAGAACTAAGAGGATTAAAAGAGAATGTCACTAACTATCTAACTCTTAATTTTCCTGAATCTTATCAAAAAGCAACCATTTCCCAAGGTGGTTACAGAATTTTTCCTGCCGAACCTAGCCAAGATTTACCCACAATTTCTACTGCTACTGCTTTAGTTACTCGTCCTGATGTCGATCGTAAGACAGTTGCTCTACTGTCTTGGTCAATTATTTCTACTGCTCGTCAATATGCCCAATTCTACCCCGAATTGGCTCACGCAGAAGACCCCCGTGTTTACCTTTCCAAAGGTTTACTCCATATTCATCCAGGAACTGTACAAGCGTTGGAATATGGCGATCCTCGTGATGCTTGGCTTCGTTATCTTCAAAATAATAAACCTCTGCAAGCAGCATCAATTATGTTAATTAGTACTACTACCATTGGGTTTATCTTAAGGTGGTGGCGCAAGCGGAAGTCTGCGGAAATAGTAAAAAATAGTCGTCAAAGTATTGTTGAGTTACGCTCTTTAATGGAAAAATCTCCCCAACAAGCATTAGAAAGCGTCGAACAACTCCGTCAACAACACCGCCTCATGCTAATAGATAACGCTGTTACTCCAGAAGTTTACGAACAACTAGAAAGAATGACTAGGGTTTTGGCAGATCAATGTCGTACTTGGCAAAAAAGACAAGACCGCAAATTTTCGCAAAATACCCTCAAACTAATTGATGAATGGCAAGTCATGCTCAGAAAAGAACCACAAGTAGGCTTGCAACAAATCAATCAAGTAGAACAACAGTTTAAAAAAATGCTCCTAGCTAATGAAGTAGATATTGAGACTTATATCTTAATTAAGCAGCTAATTTTGATTTTAATTATGTGTTTTGTACCCCAAACAATTCTGACAGATAATGAAGTCAAAACAGACGAATTAATTAATTGATTACAATAATAACGACTCTAAATCTTGGCGACCATTAACTACTCTCAAAATTATAATTCCATCATCAATTATCTCATATAAAATAATATATCCATCTAGCGGTAAGCCTCGTAAACTAGGTTTAATATGGGCATAGCTACGTCCCATCTTGGGAAAATTAACTAGATATTGGCATTTTTTATTAAATTCTCGAACCAGATTTTCTCCTGCTTCCAAATTTCGTACTAGAAAATAATCAGCAATCTGATTTAAGTCTTTACTGGCAGATGGTGAGACAATATAAACACTCATTACTGTGCCTCACGCGCTTTTTTAAATCTCTCAAGTATATCGTTTACAACAGTTTCACCATCTAATCCTTCTCCTCTTTCAATCTCTGCTATGGCAACATTCACTTTTTGACGAGTTTCTTCTATCCATTCAATATATTCAGACTGTAATTTCTCCAATAATTTAAAGGCGATATCCACTACTTCTTCTTCAGAATTATAATTTCCACTAGCTATTTGTGCTTGAATAAACTTTTCGTGTTCGGGTTTCAATTGAATATTCATGATTTTCCTGAGTCTCTAACTAACTTTGCCTGTTGGGATCATGTATTAATCCTACATTATTCAAAAAAATTCATTGAATCAGTAAATCCCTTAAAAAGTTTTGGCTCTTTCAGACTAAGTATGACAATTTAATAATAAAAAAGAGTTGCAAGCTCAAAGAATTTTGAAACTCGAGCGAGTTATAATCCCTGCTGCATATTGACTAAAGGCTATTTTTAATGATATTAATCAGCTTGGTTCTTAAATTATAAAAATAAGTTTTTAATAGAATGCCTTCCAATTCTCTACTCCATTTTATAACTAAAATAATTAAATTTGAAGGTTTCAGAGCCACTAATTATCATTTTATTACCGAGAATGAATTGCTTATTCAAGTAGAAAATAAATCTGGTCGAGCAACTTGTCCTCATTGTCATAAAATAACCGATAAAGTCCATCAATCTCATCCCTATAGAGTTAGAGATATTCCTCTTAGTACTTGGGATGTTTTTCTCCTTGTCGATCGTCG
>JASJDJ010000062.1 GCA_030065635.1 Xenococcaceae cyanobacterium MO_188.B32 | reverse complement strand
CCGATCACTTCGTGGTCATAGCGAGGGCCTAAAATTGTCTCTCTATCTCCTGTTAAACGGCTGAAAGCTTTGTACCGAGGCTTATTGCTCTCATTTATTAACCAACTCCATTTAAAAATAAGCGAACGGTGAGTTCTAAATTTTGTCTCAATGGAGAGTTTTGAGCTAAAAACTTGCCCATCTTCCCCATCCTCCCCAATAATTCTCGTTTAAGCTTTTTTTTGATGGGTATGGTCCGGGAAAAGGTATAGCAACCGAACTATAGGTTAGGACAGTAGATTTAACGTAGGGGCGTTTCGCGAAACGCCCTTACAGGGTTTATTTGTCTTAACCTTTGCTTCGACTGCTATAAAACTGAACTTCCGATTGAGAAAAATGACGAAAGCCTTCATTTAAGGTAGTTGTAGCTATTTTTTAACTACCTGTTACTGGCTACAATTTCTCTGAAGCTAGACGTGAAGGGGGTTTGAGGGAATTGCACCTATGTAATTTTATTATATTGCGATCTGCCGAAGGCAGGCACTGCGCGATCGCGATCGTTGGGGTCAATATATCTTTTTTGTGTCCATGTATAGAGTCAAAAGAAAAAACCGCTATAGTGCTTGCTACATGGGCTTTCGGTTTGTAAATAGTATTTTTGTATGGGGGGAAGTTCAGATAAAAGGGAAAGGGGAAAAGGGAGCAATTAGCAATTAGCCCTTCGGTATGTAAATAGATCTAGCTACTTATAAAAATTAGCACTTAATTCTTTTATTGCATTAATTCAATTCTTTTATTGCATAAAAATTGTAAGAAGAATACATTTATGAGCAAAACTGGATCTTGTATTAAGCAAAAATAAACATAAAAGCTATTTTTTCTCTGTAAATGTCTAACACGAGCGGAGATAAATCTCAAATTAATTAATCAAGTGGAGTTAGCGTGACCTTTCCCCATCGCGAAACTAAAACAGATCGTCAAACCTGGGAAAATACTAAAACTATTGAACAGGGACTTAAAGCTGCACGACAACAAAATTGGTTGCTAGTTACTCGTTATTTACAGCAATTACCCTTAAACAACCAACAACCAACATCAATAAAATTAGCCCCAACTATCTGGGAAAAAGGATTTCAACTAGCTCTATCTGTTCTCTTTTATGGAGATTTTCAACAGCGTTGGGAAATAGCCAAAATCATACCTCGACTGGGAAAAAAAGTAATTCATCCTCTAATTGCTCTTTTGGAAGATGAAGAAGTTGACATAGAAGTTCGTTGGTTCATCAGTCGCATTTTAGGACAATTTAATGAACCTGCTATTGTAATTGCTTTAGTTAAATTACTTCAGCAAACCGAACAAGAAGAACTTGCCTTAGTTGCTGCTCAAACTTTAGCTAACATTGGCACTGCTGCTGTTGATGCTTTATCTAAGTTATTAGTAGAAGAAGAATATCGTCTTTTATCTGTACGGGCATTAGCTCATATTCGCTCAGTCGAAACGATCAATCCTTTACTGACAGTAGTTGACGACCCTCAGCCAGAAATTCGGGCGGTCGCGATCGAAACCCTTGGTAGTTTCCGAGATGAACGCATTATTCCTATCTTATTACAGGCACTCAAAGATACAGAGGCTAAAGTAAGAAAAGAAGCAGTAATTGCTTTAGGATTCCGTCTCGATATTGCCACAAAATTGAATTTAGTTGAAAAGATCGAACCTTTGTTATACGACCTCAATTTAGAAGTTTGTTGCCAAGCTGCCATTTCTTTAGGCAGAATTGGTAATGAACAATCTATGAATGCTCTATTTAAAGTACTTAAATCTCCTCTTACTCCCCTCAATTTAAAACTGGGTATAGTTCGAGCTTTAAGTTGGAAGAGTTCAGAACTAGCTTTAAATTATCTCCAGCAAGCATTATTAATAGAAGAAGAGGAAATCTGTCAAGAAATAATTGCAGTTTTAGGAAGACTGACAGAAAATAAATTAAAAGCACGGGCAACTCATATACTAGTTGATTTTTGGCACTCAGCAAAAGGAAAAATTAGTAAACCCATACTCAAACAAAATTTAGCTATGGCTTTTAGTATTTTAGGTCAAAAAGAAGCTATAGTATCTCTTCGGCAACTATCTGAAGATAGCGAAGAAAGTGTAAGATTACACGCGATCGCTGCTCTGAGAAAATTAGAAATTAAAAATTAATTTGAGAATTATGAAGTTCTCTCCCATGTTCCATCAGGTTGACAAACATATGGACCAATTTGACTACCTGTTGGGTATTCTCTTCCATGCAAGAACAATCCGCATAGGCTGCGGTAGTAAAACCACATAATAATATAAGAGAACTAATCAGTAGAGTTTTCATCAAAAAAATCTTGGCTACTAGTGGGCTAAATACACGACTTGGAAGGTTAGAGCGATCGCATTCTGTGGAACATCTTCCAGGCTATTTTATTCTGATTCAAGATACTCTGAAAAAGGGCGTTGGTGAATCAATCTGGATATGATGACTTAGCAGTTTCATACATTAAATCACCAACGCCTGAAAAAGAAGTCACAATAAATAGTAATACTAAAACATAAAAAGTGATGGGAATTGACAAAAGAGAATACCAGCAACGCCGAGAGCAATTAATGACCAAAATTGGTAATGGGACAGCTATCTTTCGTAGCGCACCCATGGCGGTTATGCACAACGATGTCGAGTATGTGTATCGTCAGGATAGTGACTTTTATTATCTAACAGGATTTAATGAACCAGAAGCAGTAGCGGTATTTGCTCCCCATCATGAAGAACATCGCTATATTCTCTTTGTACAACCAAAAGACCCCAAAAAAGAAACTTGGACTGGTTATCGCTGTGGTGTAGATGCAGCCAAAGAAATTTATGGTGCAGATGAGGCTTATCCCATTGCCGAATTAGATGAGAAACTACCCCAGTATTTGCTTAATGCCGATCGCATTTACTATTGTTTAGGACGCGATAAGAATTTTAATAATGTGATTATCTCTCATTGGCAGAGATTAATGGCGCGATATCAAAAACAGGGAACAGTGCCTCTGGCAATAGAAGATACTAGACCTGTTACCTTTCCCATGCGGTTGCACAAAAGTCCAGCAGAAATAGCCATGATGCGGAAAGCTACAGAGATATCTGCTAAAGCCCACAACCGCGCCTTTGAATTTGCTCGGCCTGGAGTATATGAATATCAGGTTCAAGCAGAAATCGAGCATACCTTTCGGTTAGAAGGGGGCATCGGTCCTGCTTATCCTTCGATCGTTGCTTCTAGTGCCAATGCTTGTATTCTGCACTATATTGAAAACGATCGCGCTATGCAAGACAATGAATTATTACTAATTGATGCTGGTTGTTCCTATGGTTACTACAACGGCGATATTACCCGTACATTTCCTGTCGGTGGTAAATTTACTGCCGAACAAAAAACGCTCTACGAATTGGTGTTAGAAGCCCAACTAAAAGCGATCGCAGAAGTACAACCAGGAAAACCATATAATGAGTTTCACGATATGGCTGTATGTGTTTTGGTACAAGGATTAATCGATCTAGGTTTACTCAAAGGAGATTTAGAAGAAATTATTCAAGAAGAAAAATATAAACCCTTTTATATGCACCGAACTGGACATTGGTTAGGTTTAGATGTCCATGATGTAGGAGTTTATATGCATAACCAAGAAAGTTGGCAAATCCTGCAACCAGGTCATATCTTAACTGTAGAACCAGGAATTTATATTTCTCCTTATATTCAACCAGCCGAGGGACAACCAGAAATTCCCGATCGCTGGAAGGGAATTGGTATTCGTATTGAAGACGATCTTTTAGTTACGGAAACTGGACATGATATTTTAACTGCTGCGGTACCCAAGTCAGTAGGAGATATGGAAAAATAAAACAAGACGTTGCTGATTTAAAGTATGAAACTGCGAGTAATACTGTTCGTAGCTAATAGCTATTAGCTATTAACTTCTTGAGAATGCACTTTAAAAAAAGACTTTTATATTTCATGTCCCGATCGAGCAAAGCCTAAAATAAGATATAAGGAATTTCGTTGCAAGGTGATACAAGTGAATAATATCTATCGTATTCCTGATTCGCTCAAGGTGGGTTTTTCCTTGTTGTTGCTTGCTGGGATAACAGCTTTTTCTAGCTGCCGTGCTGCTCCAGTACAATCTAAAACTGAAGAATTAATCTTTCTAAATTCAAAAGCTGGTGAGCAACTTTTATTTACCAGTCAAGCCCGCAGTGATTACTTACCTCTGTCATTAGAGTTTGTTACACAAGATAATCTGGCTTACTGTGGAGTTGCCACCCTAGTGATGGTGCTTAATGCTCTAGACATTGAGGCTCCAGTAGCTTCTAGCCATACCATTCCTGGTTTAGTTTCCTATCGATTCTTTACCCAAGAAAATGTATTCGAGAATAAACTGACCCGTGAAGCGATCGAACCCGAGTTAATTGCCAGAAAAGGTATGACCTTGGAGCAATTGGGAGAACTATTTAAAAGCTATCGATTAAGAGTGCAAACTGTTCATGGAGAGGAGGTTGATTTGGCTCAGTTCCGTAAACTGACTGTTCAAAATCTTCAGCAGGAAGGAAACTTTGTGGTAGTTAACTATTTGCGACGAACTCTCGGACAAAAAGGAGGAGGACATATCTCTCCTATTGCTGCTTATGATGAACAATCAGATCGGTTTTTGATTTTAGACGTTGCCCGTTATAGATATTCTCCTGTTTGGGTTAAGGCAGAGACATTATGGTCAGCTATCAATACAGTCGATTCAGCATCTGGTAAGACGCGAGGATTTATAACTATCGAGCCTTTTAATACCCTAGAACAAACAAATAAATTATTTTTTAAAGTTCTGGTAAGGTGAGAAGTGTAAGTAAATTTCCTTGGTGAGACGTTAAACTTGAGGATTAATTGTCAAAAAGAATTTTCTAATTTGACTTTTCAAAGGAAATTTTGAGATGTGTTCCTGTGGCTTCAGCAATTCTTCTTAATGTTTTGATGGTAGCGTTTTGTTCTCCACTTTCCCATCGTGCCACTTGAGACTGTTTCGCAGACATTCGTCGAGCTAGTTCTTCCTGGGTCAATCCTGCTTGGGTTCTAGCAGCAATAATAGCCGAGGCAATTTCAAACTCTTTTGCCATCTCTTCATAAGCAGTTTTATATTCTGGTTCTTTCAGCCATTGCTGATGTAGTTGGTCAATTTTGGTCATGATTCAATTTCTTCGGCTCTTTTGAAAGCCAGTTTAATTTCTTTTCTTGGTGTCTTCTGAGTTTTCTTAATGAAAACTCGTAGAACAACAACTCGTTTTGGTTTGACAGTTATATATAAAGCACGAGAAATACCATCCCTTCCTTTAAGACGAATTTCCCACAAGGCTTTCTCTATGTGTTTGACATAGGGTTCGCCTACATTTTCTAACCCATGTTCCGTAATCAGGTTAGCGATCCACACAAACCTCGCACGCATATCTGCTGGTAGTGCTGCCAGTTCTGCATCTACGGTTTCGTTTAAAGTTTCAACGCTCCAGTTCATGGATACTCTAATTATAACTTATAAGTTATAATATTATCTATGTCGATGCTTTTTGTAGAGTAGGTAAAATTTCAAATAGACAAAGAGCGATCGCGAATTGCCAGGTTTTACCCTATCGCGCTTTCTTGTAGATTAGGTCAATTTGACTGAGATGTTTTTGTTTTGGTTATTTTACCAAGTGCGATCGCTTAGTGTCAGCTACGCTGATTGCTCTCTATCACAATATTTCTCAGTTGGGTTTTACTTCATGTTACGAAAATCATGATAGCGATTACCCTAAATTCCTTAGATGAAATAACCTATCTTAGATAGGCTGGGCAAATTCTAGTTTTTCATTCTATGTACATGACTACATAGATAAAGACTACGTTCCAGTGGGTTCTCAAAGTAGAACGATTACAACAAATATGGAAATCAATATATTGATTTCCTTCATCGGAGATTTAAATAATGTCGGTGGAAAAATTGAAGTTCATAACATTGAATTTGAAAGTGCAACATTTGAGGATGAGGATATCGATTTAGATTATATTAATCCAGATTTTGAGCCAGATTTGGATGACTATCCATAAAGTTGCATCAAGAGCGATCGCTCTTACACTCAAATAAATAATTTGTCCTAGCTTAACTTTTGGGTATCCAGCCAAAAAAATTAACAACTCCACCTAATAAAGCTAGAAGCAAACCGATAAACACTCCTCGATTCAAGAATTCCTGGTTAGCTACTCTTTTGTCTAATTGCTCTACTTTAGTGTCTAAAGCTTTAATATCTCCTTTCACAGTTTCCAAGCTTACTTTGATGTCTGAAATTTCTTTTAATATCTCTTTTTGTCCTGATTGCAAATCTTTAAGGATTTCGGCAATGTCAACTTGTATGGTTGGGTTGGTCATTATTTCTCCTAGCCGTTAGCAGCAATCCATATTACCAAGAAGGGACTGAAAATTGCATCTTGTGTCATGATATTTCTAGCTCCTTCGGTGTGCTTTTCCTTGCGTTGTAACGCCTCTAAATTTCATACTATCAAGATCGTATATGGCTTTTGCGTCTGTTGTCCGTACAATCGAACAATCTACTTTAACTAAAGAATTACTAACTAAATTAAACAAAGAGCGATCGCTTTTACTAAATGGTATCGCCCGTTTACCTAAAGGAATCGTTGCTTCTGCTATGGCACAGGCAGAAGGAAAAAATCTGTTAGTAATCTGTCCTACTCTCGAAGAAGCTGGACGTTGGGCAACCCAATTAGAGGCGATGGGATGGCAGACAGTAAATTTTTATCCTACCTCGGAAGCATCCCCCTACGAGCCTTTTGACCAAGAATCCGAGATGATTTGGGGACAGATGCAAGTATTATCGGTTATAGGAGAGCAGAGGAGCAGGGGAGCAGGGGAGCAGGGGAGCAGGGGAGATAAGCAACAATCAACAAATATTGCAATTATTGCCACGGAAAGATCGCTGCAACCCCATCTACCATCACCAGAGGTATTTCAATCCTATTGTCTGACGCTGCAAAAGGAGATGACTTTAGATTCTAAGGAACTCGATCGATCTCTGGCTAGGTTGGGTTATGAAAGAGTTCCTTTAGTTGAAACGGAAGGACAATGGAGTCGTCGGGGGGATATTGTGGATATCTTTCCTGTCTCGGCAGAATTACCCTTACGCTTGGAATGGTTTGGGGATGAATTAGAGCAAATTAGGGAGTTAGACCCCGCTACGCAACGTTCTTTAGACCCAATCGACCAATTTTTGCTTACTCCTACTTCTTTTTCCCCCATTATTGTTAATAGTATTTTAGAGAGTGAGAAAAGTTTAGATGATTATCTCTCCGCAGAAGAAATAGAAAGCATCGAAGCAGAAAATATTCCTGAAGGAATGCGCCGTTTTCTGGGGGTGGCATTTCCGCAACCAGCTTCTTTATTAGATTATTTACCAGATAATACTTTAATTGCCATCGATGAATTAGAACAATGTGAGGCGCACAGCGATCGCTGGGTAGAACACGCGGAAGAACAATGGGAGTCTGTAACTGGGGGAGAATTACCACCGCTTCACTGTTCCTGGGATAATATTTTAGATGGGATGGAAGATAGACAGTTATTGTTTTTATCAGAAATAGCTGAATATAATCCCCAAGGGGGAATACCTAGTGTTAATCTTTCTAGTCGCCCTGTCCCGACTACGCCCCATCAATTTGCCAAACTCGCAGAGATACTCCGAGGCAAGCGCGAAATCTATAGTGGGATTACTCTAGATAAGTACTCTGCTTGGCTAGTTTCCGCGCAACCGACTCGTTCGGTTTCTCTCTTACAAGAACATGATTGCCCTGCCCAATTTATTCCTAATCCCCATGACTATACGGCTATAGCCAAATCTCATCTTCAAAATACTGCTGTTGGGGTTAAGTATTCTGGTTTAGCCGAGTTAGAAGGATTTATTTTACCTACCTATCGCATCGTTGTTGTTACCGACAGAGAATTTTTTGGACAACAGACTTTAGCCACCGCAGGATATATTCGCAAACGCCGTCGCGCTACTTCCAAGAAAGTCGATTTAGATAAACTGCGTCCAGGAGATTATGTAGTCCATAAACATCACGGCATTGGTAGATTTATTAAATTAGAAAACCTTTCCCATCGAGAATATCTAGCCATTAAATACGCCGATGGACTTTTGCGCGTACCAGCAGATGGTTTAGATATGCTATCTCGTTTTCGCCAAGTAGGAAAACGTCCGCCTCAATTAAATAAGATGTCGGACAAAGCTTGGACAAAAACTAAGAATCAAGTCCGCAAAACAGTTAAAAAATTAGCTGTTGATTTACTCAAACTTTACGCCAAACGAGCCAATCTTTCTGGTTATGCTTATCCTCTAGATTCCCCCTGGCAAAAGGAATTAGAAGACTCTTTTCCCTATCAGCCTACACCAGATCAACTCAAAGCCGTTCAAGATGTCAAAATGGATTTAGAAAGCGATCGCCCAATGGATCGTTTGGTTTGTGGAGATGTAGGCTTTGGTAAAACTGAGGTAGCGATTCGGGCAATTTTTAAAGTAGTTACCAGTGGCAATAAACAAGTTGCTTTACTTGCCCCTACTACTATTTTGACGCAACAACATTATCATACCCTCAAAGAAAGATTTGCTCCCTACCCAATTAATGTGGGGCTACTCAATCGTTTCCGTACTCCTTCCGAAAGAAAAGACATTATGCAACGTTTGGCTACGGGGGAACTAGATGTAGTTGTCGGCACGCAACAGTTATTAGGTAAAGATGTAAAATTCAAAGAGCTGGGAATGTTAGTGGTAGACGAAGAACAACGTTTCGGAGTTAATCAAAAAGAAAAAATCAAAAGTTTTAAATCCCAGGTAGATGTGTTAACCCTTTCTGCTACACCTATTCCCCGTACTCTCTATATGTCCCTCTCAGGTATTCGGGAAATGAGTCTAATTACTACTCCACCCCCTTCCCGTCGCCCCATTAAAACCCATTTATCTCCCTATAATTCTGAAGCTGTCAGAACAGCCATTCGTAATGAACTCGATCGCGGTGGACAGATATTTTATGTTGTTCCCAGAGTAGAAGGTATCGAAGAATTAGGGGGGCAATTACGGGAAATGATCCCTAGTGCCAAAATTGCGATCGCCCACGGACAAATGCCTGAAAGTGAATTGGAAGCTACCATGATTGCTTTTAGTAATGGGGAGGGAGATATCCTTGTTTGTACCACTATTATCGAGTCTGGGTTAGATATTCCCCGTGTTAATACCATTATCGTCGAAGATTCCCAAAAATTCGGCTTATCCCAACTATATCAACTTAGAGGAAGAGTAGGGCGATCGGGTATACAAGCACACGCTTGGTTATTTTATCCCAATAAAAAAACCCTCACCGATACTGCCAGAAAACGGTTACGGGCATTACAAGAATTCAGTCAATTAGGTTCTGGTTATCAACTCGCCACCAGAGATATGGAAATTCGCGGGGTAGGCAATCTTTTAGGTGCGGAACAATCGGGGCAAATGACAGCCATTGGTTTTGACTTGTATATGGAAATGTTAAAAGAAGCGATCGGCGAAATACAAGGACAAGAAATACCCCAAGTAGAAGATACTCAAATCGACTTAAACCACACAGCTTTTATTCCTGCCGATTATATCCCCGATCTCGAACAAAAAATGGATGCTTATCGGGCTGTTGCTGCTGCCCACTCCAAAAAAGAACTAACCCAAATAGCTGCGGAATGGTGCGATCGCTATGGGGATATTCCTGCTGCTGCCCAACAATTATTACAGGTAATGGAATTAAAACAAATTGCCAAATCGATCGGCTTTTCCCGCATCAAACCAGAAGGGAAACAGCATCTAGTCTTAGAAACGCCTATGGCTGAACCAGCCTGGAACATGATTAAAGAGAAAATACCCTCTCACCTGCGATCGCGTTTTATCTATGCGCCGAAGAAGGTAATTGTTAGAGGTTTAGGAATTGTTAAGCCTCAAAGGCAATTAGAGAATTTAATTGAATGGTTAGGTTTTATGCAAGATGCCGTTACAGAATTAGAATTGGTGTAGGAGTTGAATAAAAAATACTTTCAAGCTTATTAAATAAAGTTCGATCGAATTTATAAATTTATAAAATTAGTAAGATAGATGTTACAAGAATACGAGCGCGATTTTAATTTGTGGGTACAGGAACAAGCATCAGCTTTGAGAGCAAGACAATTTGCCAAATTGGATTATGACAACCTAATTGAAGAAATAGAAGATATGGGGAGATCGGAAAAGCTCCTATGCGAAAGTTACCTAGAGCGATCGATCGAACATATCCTCAAACTACAATATTGGAAAGCCGAGTATGAATATAATCATAAACATTGGAAAGTAGAAGTAAGCAATTTTCGTAAGCGTATACAAAGATTGCTCAAAAGAAGTCCAAGTCTAAAAGTTTATCTGACTGAAATATATGATGAAATTTATCAAGACGCGATCGAGTCTTGGCAAATAGAATTTGATATTCCAGAGCATGAGCAAATCCCTTTAGACAAAATCCTCGATAATAATTTTTCGCCTAAAAGCTAAATAGATCGGGGAAATACTCTCCAAAATAAGACTATTATAGCGATCGCGTTTTATCTATGCACCGAAAAAGTTAATTGTTATAGGTTTGGGGATAGTTAAACCTCAAAGGCAATTAGAAAATTTAATTGAATGGTTGGGTTTTATGCAAGATGCCGTCACAGAATTAGAAATTTCTTAGTAGGGGCGGTTCGCGAACCGCCCCTACTAGATACTTTTAGAACTTTAGGTTTCTCCAGAAACGCTCTAGTAGATGTCTAATGATGCCAGAAACGATTCCAGATAAAATTGCCAGTAGAATTCGTATGAGTAGCTCGATATTCATTGATTTAATTTCAATTTAATTGATTTATATTATTAATTTAGTTTCTATCTTTAGTGCTAAATTACTGAGGTTTTACCAGGTTTTACTTTGTTATAAAAACCTATTTATAAAGAAAATATTTTTTCAAAAAAATTCAGCCTAAAAAAATAATATAAAACCTAGAAAATTTTAATAAATCACCTCGATCGTCATCTTGATATCGATCGACTAAGTGGAGTATGTTTTAAATTACCGATTTTTTACTTTTTTTTACTTCAACAGATTTAATAATAAATACGCTTGGTAAAAGTAGTGTTTAATTTCTTCTTAGAAGTCATCGTGGAATGAAATTAAAATGACCTAGTACTCATTACTCATTACTCATTACTTATTACTCATTACTCGATTCTTTAGTAAACTATACGAAAAGGATTTAGTCTGACTGGCTCATATCAAGGGAATAGTTTTAATGGCAGATAAATCTCTGAAAGATGTTTTGCGTGATTTAGCCTCACAGTCAAGTAGTGCGGATGGGTTGAATTTGACGCAGTTAGAAGAAGCATTACGCCAACGAGGGTGCAAAATAGATGATAACTATCTGGGTGTCTTGCGCGGATTATTAAATAATGTTGATGATTTGACTCTTGCTGAGAATTTAGATTTTACTAAACAAACTATTTCTAATACCAAAACTAAGATTCGCAAAGATTTAAATGAGTTATTAGAAGCAAAAAATATTGAGCCTCCTGGTCGAAAGCAAGATTATCTATATATTCCAAAACTAAATGAAGCAGGTTTTCAGATTATAGTAACAGAGGAAAAAAGCTTAGAAGACACGATAGTTTTAGTGTGTAAAACTGCTTATTGGGATATTTCTAAGCAAGATTTGAGAAATATTTCTACTATCAAGTCAAAATGGAATAGTGGTTTACAAAGAACTTTAAACAAGCAAATTGAGGAAGTAACAGAAATACTAGAATCATCAGAAGAGAAGGCTAAATCGAAAGAGAAGACTGAATCGGAAAAGAAGGCTGAATCGGAAAAGAAGGCTAAAAATACTCTGAAAAATTTTCCTCAATCTTCTCTGGCTGAGAAATTTAATAAAGTTGTACGTAAAAGTTTACAGCAGTTAAGTATAGAAGAAGAACAGGTAAAGATTATTACAGACAAAATTACCTATCGTACTGCCTGGCATCTGAAACAAAATATTTATGAATATAGAAATGATGTTCCGCAATTAGAGGATATTTATGGAAGTAGATTAGCTTCAGAAGTCGAAAGTTATGAAGAGATTGAGGATCGATATTTAAAAAACACCATAGAACAAAAACGCTCAGAAAAAGTTTTTGAGGAAGACTTTACTTTTAAAGATATTTACGTTCCTTTAGAAGTAAAACCAGTCGAACAAGATAGTAATGAGGTAAATTTTAATGCCCAAGCAGAAAATATCGAATATTGGGCTAAAAGGCTTTTATTATATAACGAACGACAAAACCAAGTATTGTTTATTCAAGGGGGTCCAGGAAGAGGAAAAAGTGTCTTTTGTCGGATGTTTGCTGATTGGGTAAGAGAAAATTTACATCCTGCTTGGACTCCAATTTTAATTCGTTTGCGAGATCTTCAAACTTTTGCGGACAATCTCGATAATACATTGAAAAATGCTCTGAACGCTTGGAATTTCAGCAAAAATCCTTCTTGGTTGAACGAGCCTAATACAAGGTTTCTATTCCTACTAGATGGTTTTGATGAATTGCTTTTAGAACGAGGGGTAAACAACAATTTAAAGCAATTTTTAGACCAGGTGAGTCTATTTCAAAAACAGTGTCAGCAAAATGAGCATCGAGGTCATCGAGTACTAATTACGGGTAGACCTTTGACTTTGTATGGTATTGAACAACGTATGCCAACCAACTTAGCCAGGGTAGGCATTATACCGATGAAAGCTTCTATCCAGGAACAATGGTTTGAGAAATGGCACAAGTTAGCAGACGAAAATCCAGAATTAGGAAAAGCAAAAACTGAAGCCTTTAAAGCATTTTTGCACAAGTGTCCGCCAGAAGTACAAGAATTGGCTAAAGAGCCTCTTTTACTTTATATGCTGGCGGGAATGCACCGAGACAATAAAGACAAATTAGAGAAATTAAAGTCAGATATGCCTCAAGCTACCAAAAAAGGAGGAGCAAAGATTTTAATTTACCAACAAGCTATTGATTGGGTGCTGACTAAACAGAGGTCGGAAGATGGGCGTACTCTGAATCAGAATATCGGAGAAATTCCAGGTTTACGCAGCCTTTTAGCTGAAGCGGGGTTATGTGTAGTGCAGTCGGAAGGAGAATATACTTCTCTTGCTCATATCGAAAATCGTCTGAATGCGAAGGGAGATCAAGGAGCAAAAGCCATTATTGCTAAGGCAAGAAAACAGTCTGAAGATAAAGATTCTGAAGATAAAGTTTTAAAAATTCCTTTGGCGGTATTTTATATTAAGTCCGTACCTGGTGCAGATAATTATGTGGAATTTGTCCATAAAAGTTTTGGTGAGTTCTTTTGTGCAGAAAGAATAGTAAAGAGTTTTGTTGAGTGGACAAAACGAATGGGAACAAACCAGAAAACAACCGAAAAATTAGAAACATTACATTACGAAATTTACGATTTGTTAGGCTACGGTCATCTGACCCCAGAAATTATGGAATATGTGATGGCATTATTAGGACAAGCCTATAGTGATAAGAAAATAGATTTAGGAATTTTATCAGAACAAATCAATAATGTTTATCTTCGTTGGAGTAAGGGAGAGTTTATCGAAGCTACAGCAGATACTCTACCCCAAAAAAAAGCCAAACAGTTACAAGACAATACCATTTCACGGGGACAGCGAGAAGTAGATATTTTTACAGGTTTGAACCTGTTAATTTTGTTATTAGAATTACATCGTTATGGTCAAAGAGAAGAAAACGAACACTTAAAAGATAACCTTACTTTTCATCCCTGTGGTCAACCAAAAACAGAAAATACTGATGAGACAAGATTATTAAGAATAATTGGCTATAGCGAATGTCTTGCTGCTCGTACCTTTAATACCCAATTAGGGCAATGGCTTAGTGAGGCAGATCTCAGTAAGGCAGACCTCAGTGACGCAAACCTCAGTAAGGCAAACCTCAGTGACGCAAACCTCAGTAAGGCAAACCTCAGAGGGGCAAACCTCAGAAACGCAGACCTCAGTGACGCAAACCTCAGAAACGCAGACCTCAGTGACGCAAACCTCAGAAACGCAGACCTCAGTGGGGCAAACCTCAGTGGGGCAAACCTCAGTGGGGCAAACCTCAGTTGGGCAATCCTCAGAGAGGCAAACCTCAGTTGGGCAAACCTCAGTTGGGCAATCCTCAGAGAGGCAATCCTCAGTAGGGCAATCCTCAGTAGGGCAATCCTCAGTAGGGCAATCCTCAGTAGGGCAAACCTCAGTGGGGTAAACCTCAGTGGGGCAAACCTCAGTGGGGCAAACCTCAGTGGGGCAAACCTCAGTGGGGCAGACCTCAGTGGGGCAATCCTCAGTGAAGCAATTGGGATAGAGTCTAGCTAGTGTTCGTAGTTAATCATTTTCTATATCCTCTCTGAATGGCGATCTCTATTACTTGATAACGTTAGTACCAAGATTGTTATCATCAATAGCAGGTAGAGTTTTGAGTAAATGTAATGGCAAACCTAGATGAAGTTTTAGATCGGGCAATGGATTTGCCTCTAGAACAACAGGAAATGCTGATTCAAATATTACAACGTCGGATGATAGAGCGACGTAGAGATGAAATTGCTCGAGATGCTGCCTTTTCTCTCGCTGAATTTAGAGAAGATAAGCTAAAGGCGCAAACTGCTGATGAAGCGATCGCTGAACTACAAGAATTTCTTCAATCTGAATAATGAGCAAAATAGTTACAAAGAAACACTCTATGTAAAAATAGTACCAGATATTCCTACTCAATGGTATTATATATAAGTAGCAATTGTCATATATAGTTGTCATGGGCAAAATATCGATTAATTTGGATGACTCTTCGCTTAAATTTTTGGATGAAGTAACAGATAACCGTAGTAGTTACATTAATAATTTAATTCAACAAGAAAAAAGAAAAGCTTTTGAAGCAAAACTGGAAGCGGATTATCGAGAGCAAAGCAGCGATCCTGATTGGCAAGCAGAGGTAGAACTTTGGGACTCCACAGCAGCCGATGGTTTGGATGATTCTGTCGAAGGAATGATACGTTTAGAGAAAAATTAAATGAGTAATGAAACTCCCAATTATAGAAGAGGAGAAATATGGTGGGTAAAACTCGACCCCACTGTTGGAGTAGAAGCTGCTAAGACAAGAGCCTGTTTAATTCTACAAAATAATTTGGGTAATAAAGCCAGCAAAATTACAACAGTCGTTCCTTTTCTGTCTAAGAAAGACTACGCATTTGTCGTTAACGTTTTGCCAACTGATGATAATGGACTAGACAAAGAGAGAGGACTACATTTCAATCAAATCCGTAGTGTCGATCGCTCTAGAATTATTTCCATGATAGGTAAATTAGAAGAATCTTATTGGGAATCAATCAAAGAAGCAATTGATATTCAGTTTGGTTTTTATTAATGATTTTAAGAGCAAAAAACTAGAATATAATAGTCCCACAAACTTTCGCTTTTCTTTAATATCTAGCTTACAAATCAATTTCAGATATTAACCAAATATCTATTTGTGAAATATTACACTTCATCACATTATCATTGGTTATAAAAATTTGACATCGGATGAGAAATCGAGTGCGATGGGAACTCCAAGCTCAGAACTCGAAATAGATGTAGCCTTAGTTTACAGTTTGTTGGCAGAACAACACCCAGATCTGATCCACTTACCAATTTATCTCGTCGATACTGGTTGGGATAATGTCATATTTCGACTAGGCGAACGATTATCTATAAGGCTTCCTCGTCGCCAAGTAGCAGCCACACTCATCGAACACGAGCAAACCTGGCTTCCACAACTAGCAGATCGTCTTCCTATCCCGATTCCAACTCCCTATAGAATTGGCTTCCCAACACAAAACTACCCTTGGCGATGGAGTGTTCTGCCGTGGTTAGCTGGTGTGACTGCTGACAAAGAAGAACCTCATGCTAACCAGGTAAAGCTCTTGGCGGGATTCCTACGTTCATTGCACTTACCCGCCCCATTGAATGCACCACAAAATGCAGTACGTGGCGTACCCTTAATTGAAAGAGCGATGTCTGTTGAAGAACGCATGCAAAGACTAGAGAAAAAATAGAAAATAATTGCACTCATTTAGCTTGGACTGCGGATGCTCGGAATATTCGCGGACTAAAATTCTATCACCGTTTGGGTGCAGAGATTATTCGACAACAAGAGAATCGCTGTTTTTGGCAATGGACTCCAGCGACAGTCGCTCGACGCTCGATTGAAAACTAGCAGAATTATTAAAATTAGCTGGTTTTGTTTTAGATTTAACAGAGATATGTAAATGTTCGCTCGCTTTGGCTGATGTCTAAAGAAATTTGTCCTTGTGGAAGTAAGAAACCATATCAATACTGTTGTGGTAAATATTTAGCGGGTAAAGCAACAGCAGAAACAGCAGAAAAATTAATGCGATCGCGCTACACGGCTTTTTGTAAAGGCAATATCGATTATCTAATTACTACCCTTCATCCCGATAAAAGAACCCCAAGCGATCGCGCAGAATTAACTAAAACTATTAACAATACCCAATGGTTGAGTTTAACTGTAATTAATACGAGTAAAGGCAAAAAAAATGATTCTGTTGGTTATGTCGAATTTGAAGCAGTTTATCGAGTAAATGAACTAGGACAACTCCACGAACGCTCTAAGTTTATCAAAACAGATGGTAAATGGTTTTATGTAGAAGGTGATATTTTACCTGGAACAATCCCGAAACGTAACGAATCTTGTTGGTGTGGTAGCGGTGAGAAATATAAAAAGTGTCATGAAGTTTAATAAATTTATTGCTATTGGTATTTTAAAAATTGTCTCTCTTAAGTTACAGATAAAAGCGATCGCGATCTGAGTAATTGTTTAAGTCCTGACAAAGTTAGCGGGGTCCTGATCGCGTCGATGGTTGAAAGGAATAGGAATACCCTGACTATCTCCTACCAGGGAAGCAGTTTTCTCTAAAGACTCTCTCAAACGTTTGGCTGCGTAGATGGACATATCTCGCGGTACATTAATGCGATCGCGCAAATATCGCAGGGCAGCATCAGAACCCGATGGAGGCGTACATAATTCTCCTGTCATCATGTGTGTTAAGGCACAACGCAAAGCTTCATCAAATAATTTATCGTCGGCAGGGTTGACCCGAATAATATTAGCACGGTGCTTAATTACTCTTTGCAGGGCTTCAGCACGAGATGTTTCGGGTTCGGGATAAGTTACATCGGGTAGTCCGAACCAAGGACCATTATCTACTCTTGCTTTATTAAGTAACATTTGCGGTTCGCCGTTTTCCCAACAGCCACCCATTTGAGGCGGTAGATCGTGGACATGAGTATGAAAGTCGCTTTGCGTACCACGATAGGTAGATCGGCTTTCCATGGCTGCAAACCAGGCTTGTAAACGAGGGTTTTCTTCTCGTAAGGAGTAACCTTTGTAGTAGTAAAGACTGGCGTTCATTCTTTCTACGTAGGGCGTAAAGATTACATCTACAGTACTAAAGTCTGATAAAAAGTAATCTCCTGGAGTACTACCCAAGGCATCCTCTACCATCGCGACAACTTTAATAAATTGTTCTCGGTTGTATTGTTCCTCTCTTGGCGATCGCGTTCTATAGCATAGCCAACTACACCAAGCTCTAAACAAAAGCCGTTCTAATCTTCGCAGGGGTAATACTTGAGGGTCTTGCATACCCCAACCCAAAACGCTGAAAACCTTTTCTAGAGCAATTAAAATATCATCACTTTCTGTAATAATACGACCGTCCAACTCAATAGCGGGTAACATTCCTGATGGTACTTTACGCTTGTACCAACTCTCTTTTTTCCCGTAGCAAAACATGGTCACTTTTTTGATGCGGTAAGGAATTTGTTTTTCCTCTAGCCACAGCCAAACTTTCTGGCAGTAGGGACACCAGGCGTGATTATCACGATATAGAGTTACTCGTACCTCGGATTCTGTCTGACCGAATAAGCGTAACGTAGCTTGAGCGTTGGTAGACCCATTAACGGTATCAATGTGAAAGTCTGTGAGGGCTTCTAGTTCTGACCAGTTTAGGGGAGCAATAGTCATGGAGGAAAATATCCTTATAAGCTCAAAATTATGGAAACAATAGTTATGATAGCGATGATTGAGACTATTTTCTCCCAGAATTCCCTGTAAAAAAAGTCGGTGTGTATTTCCTTAGCTATAATTTTCTAACGGGAGTCTTCCCGCTTGTGACTTTACCCATAATAGATAAGACTCATAGAAGCCATTATCTTAATCAAGCTAAACCTTGAGAGATAAATCCAGCCCAATAAAATGGACTGGCAAAGGGATAAGAACTTTTACAGTGTTCTGGTAAGGTATGTTCGATTTGTCGCTTAATTTTCTTGGCTAGTTGCTGATATTTCTCAGATTTTTCCCGATTTTGAGTAGCTTCAGAATTAGCAAGTGCTTGTTGATATTGCTGTTGTAAATGAAGTTTTAATTCCTCATAATACTCATCTTGTAGCTGTTTTCCTGTTAGAGTGCGTAGTTTTTGTTGGGCTTGTTGTAAGGCTCGAGGGCGACTCGAACCAAAATTACGAAATTCATAGTAAAAAATAGCCAGTAAAGCACTAGCACAGTCATCTACTGACCACAGAGTACTAACTACACTCCGCGCCCCCGCACATAAAAAACCTGTGGCAATGGATAAAAGATCGTCGGTAATTTTGTTAACGCTAAAGTTGGTTTCGCAATTGTTGAGGTAAACATCGCTGAGATTTTGTAAATCTTTACGCCAACCAGGTGTTAATAATTCGCCGAGAGTTAAATTAGCATCGCTGAGAATTAAAGCTGATTCTAAAGGATTGCTAGGGTTGGCACTGCCGTGATGACTCGAATGAAGAATGGGAACTTGACTAGCTAGTCTTCGGTATTCATTAACAGTTGCTTGACGGCGTTGCAGTCTTTGGCTAGGGTCAATGTTATATTTGCTAGCGAGGGTTTCGCACTCGTAGGTAGTATATGGTAAGTCTTCTGAAGCATCTTCAACTATACCCATAGTGTTTTGTCGGGGAAGATTGGGGCGTTGATGACAATAGTCAAGGATTTGACAGCTAGGCAGAATTCGTAAGCGGAATAAATCCCCTAAATATTGTCGATCTTCAGGAATAAATGTCGGATTGTTTCTAGTTATAGTTCTTCCTCCCATTCCGCGACTATCTGTCCCCCTTTCTAAGGGGGATGCCAGGGGGATTGAATTTGTTTCCGAGGTATTTTTCTTTTGTAAGGAGGTTAGGGGAATCGAATTAACTGGTAAAGCAGCAAAGGGAATCTGATGCAACAAAAGATGGGGAATAATAATTAACTCTTCAATTCCCTGTAGATACTCTTTGATTAATTGGTCTAATTGTAGGCGTTGTGCTAATTTCTCTAGAACTGTTGGTATATTTCCTCGCCATGTGCCGAAATCTTGCCGATAAGGTGTTAACCAGTTATTTTTTAGAAATTCATTATACAAAGTACCAATATTCTGTCCTTCACAAGTATGTACTTGAGGATCGCGATCCTGATACAAGATAAAGATATAAGTATCTTGCCGACGAGTGCTGTAGCAACAAAGAATCGCAGTAGAGCTATTGTCAATTAGTTGTTGTATTTGAGTAAAACTAATGGGATCGACTTGTTGCTGTCCTGCTAAAATAGGGTCTAAACGACGCATTTGTTGCCAAATATGTTGTCTTTTTACTTCTAATTGGTTTATTTCCTCAATTTCTGCTGATAACACTTCTGAACTCCGCCAGCGCGTTCCTAATGTAGCTAATTCCCGATCGTCGCTAGCTTGCACTGAGGAACGTAAAAGATTAATTCTCTCTTGGAGATCTTCGTATTGTTTTAGATATTCTTGAACTTCTTCAGGGATATTTCCACCCTGATAGAGATCGTTACTTGCCATCAAATCTACTAAATGTCTGGCGCGGGAACGTTCGGTAGTTTCAATTGCTAATTCCAGTTGGCCGTTATTGATACAAGCTTGAATCATTTGTTCGTAGACACCTATCGAGTTGGCTATAATTTCTTGACGGCGTAGATCTTTATTTGCCCAATTGCGGATGATTTCTATAGCTAAAATTGCTTGTTGATAGGCTTGGATGGCTAATTCCCAATTACCTTGGTTAAAGTGAAGATTACCTAAATTTCTCGCGGGGTGGAAACAATTAACGGGGAAGTCGGTTTTGGTGTAGATGCTTAAGGCTTTTTCATAACACTCGATCGCCGTTTCTAAATTCTGTGCTTTATCCCCTTTAATTCTGCGACTGTAGGCAAGAGCTAGGTTATTTTGAGTATTTGCCCAATCTTCTGGAAACTTGGTTTCGGTGAAGATGTAGAGTGCATTTTCAAAATACTCGATCGCCTTCTCTAAGTTCTTAGCTTTATCCTCTTTAATTCTGTGACTGTAGGCAAGAGCTAGGTTATTTTGAGTATTTGCCCAATCTTCTGGAAACTTGGTTTCGGTACGGATGCGTAGGGCATTTTGACAATACTCAATCGCTCTTTCTAAATTGTCGGCTCGATCCTCTTTAATTCTGTCTCTGTAGGCAAGAGCCAGGTTATTTTGAGTTGCTGCCCATTGTACGGGAAAGTCGGTTTCAGTGTAGATGCGGAGAGCATTTTCATGAGCTGCGATCGCTAGTTCTAGATTCTCCGCCCTATCCCCTCTTATTCTGTCTCTGTAGGCAAGAGCCAGGTTATTTTGAGTTGCTGCCCATTGTACGGGAAAGTCGATTTCTGTGCGGATGCGTAAGGCATTTTCATAAGCTGAGATCGCCTTCTCTAAATTCTCCGCCCTATCCCCTCTAATTCTGTGTTTGTAGGCATTAGCTAGGTTATATTGAGTCCTTGCCCAATCTATGGGGAAGTTGGTTTGGGTGTAGATGCGGAGGGCTTTTTCATAACACTCGATCGCCGTTTCTAAATTCTGTGCTTGATCCCCTCTAATTCTGTTACTGTAGGCAGCAGCTAGGTTGTTTTGAGTTGCTGCCCATTGTACGGGAAACTTGGTTTGGGTGTAGATGCGGAGGGCTTTTTCATAACACTCGATCGCCGTTTCTAAATTCTGTGCTTGATCCCCTCTAATTCTGTTACTGTAGGCAACAGCTAGGTTGTTTTGAGTTCTTGCCCATTGTACGGGAAACTTGGTTTGGGTGTAGATGCGGAGGGCTTTTTCATAACACTCGATCGTCTTCTCTGAGTTCTCAGCTTTATCGCCTTTAATTCTGTTACGGTAGGCATTTGCTAGATTGTTTTGAGTCCTTGCCCAATCTACGGGAAAGTCGGTTTGAGTGCGGATGCGTAAGGCTTTTTTATATCCCGCAATTGCTCTTTCTAAATTCTGTGCTTTATCGCCTCTAATTCTGTTCGTGTAGGCAAGAGCCAGGTTATTTTGAGTTGCTGCCCATTTACAAGGGAAGTCAGTTTCTGTGTAGAGATTAAAAGCTACTTGATAAGCAACAATAGCTAGCTCTAAATTGTGAGCAATATTACCTAAAGGAAATTGTGCAATTAGATAACCAAAGTAAAAGATTGCCTTAGCATTTGCTTGAGCTTGTTCTGATTTTACTGTTAAGAAAGTTTCTTGTCCCCAAACAGATAAAACAAAGCCCAAGTTGAGATTTAATTGCTCTAGATGATTCTTGAGTCGGGGATAAATTACCTCCGCAGTTGGGTTTTCTTCTACTGCGCTTAATATTTTCATCAAGCAATTAAGATACTCCTGATACATTTCATCAACAGAGTTAAAACCCATCTGTTGAACTAGCAATTGGGCAAGGCTTTGCAACCGTTCCGCAGTATTAGAGTTATCGTTTTCAGCAAAATCATTTGCTAGCGACTGCATCGCAAACAATAATCCCAAGTCTACCAAGTCCGAATTAGCTTGTAATAGCTTTATTTTTTCTCCTTCAGGACAAGCTAATAACTGTTGTATTAGCTGGGAATAAAGCTCAAAACGTTCTTCCATCTTGCTCCTAAACTCACTTCTAGGATTTTGCTTAATTCAAAAAAAGGGACTTAATTATTTATTACGTTAAAAGATTGATAAAAAACTAAATAATCTCCTTGCTTGTTTATTTCCTGCCATAATTCATACATACGAAGCTCATCCCAAGTCGGTAAAACTTCTTCTTCTGTCTCTGTCATCCAAGCCAGTAGATTTGGTCGCTCTTTAACCAAAATGCCAAGATATTCTTCTTTTCCTGGTTCATCAAAATTAATTACATCGAATTCCGATCCTGGTTGGGGTAAGATAAATTTAACCTCTACGGGTTGCAAACTAGGAGCAAAGGCTGGAGAAGGGCAAACCAAGTACTTTGTTTCTTCCCCTTGGCAGGTTTGACCCCTATTAATTAACAGTAAATAATATTTTTTATTTCCTCCACCATTAACAGGAAAGCAACTTTTATTAATTTCTTCTAGAAATTTTTCTAGAAATTGGTCTGTGTTCATGAATAGCTTGCTCCTCTTGTTATTAATCACTTTAAGAGTAATCATCATTCACTATAGCGTAAAAATAGCTTTCAGGCAGTTCAAGCCCTAATCAACTATTTGTAACTATTTACCAATATTCAATTATATTTAGATAGATATAAAAATATTTATCTAGTCTATTTTATATTTAATCTAATTTAAAATTATTAGAATTTAATTGCTAATATTTGCGGCTATTTTTAGAGAATTTACTTTTATTTATTAAACAAATAAATTTGCTTTCAGAGTTACGAAAAAGAACGATGAAAGCACTGACAATTTCCAACAATAAATCAATCAAAACCGAAACTAGAGAGCAGCTAGCTGAATTAGGAAAAAACTTCTCACCTTTGGTATATAAGCTCATTCAAACTTTTTTGACTTGGCTCACTGGGAAACCCTACCAAGGACAACAATTGTTATTCAAGTCCTGCAAAGAATACGAACTAACAACAGCGATGGCTTCTTTGCTAGGAGGTGCGGTGGCAAGCTCTGTTATTTATCATTCTTCTCCCCTACTATTCCCCCTATTACTAATCTCTTGGATAGTGACAGTGGGTGGTGCAAGAAAAACTCTCACTTGTATCATCCATCGTTGCGTACATTACCAATTTTGGGGAGATAAACGCGATCGCATTCTTGCTGAAATTCTATCTACTTTTATTTTGGTTCAAGGATTTGATGGATATCGACATGACCACGTGAAATGCCATCACCATGTCGATAAGTTTGCCACTTTTGAAGACGATCCTGATGCCAAGTTTATGTTAATCCTTGGCTTTCATTCTGGCTTAAAGGATGACAACAACTAGATTTTTCCCTGACAAATAAAAAAACTTCGAGCCGAATCTTACTAATTCAATTCGCGCTCGAAGCAACAAAAAAATTCATTACAGCCATTAAACATGAAAAATACTAAACTCTACTGGCGCAACTTTCGCCAAACTGTCGTCTCGCCTCGATTCCACTGGTTTTTTATTAAATCTCGACTCCAAGCTAATTGGGTTGACGCACCACTGTATCGTCGTCTGATGTCATTAGTCTTTACCTTATTCGCGATCACGATCGTCACATTAACAAACTCTTGGGCTACTTTTCTCGTCGCTTGGGTATTTCCTTTAATCATCCTTTATCACATTTCCGCTCTTTGCCAAATTTGTAGCGAACATTTATGGGGTGCGACAGGAAGTATTCAAAGTAAAAGTCATGGCAGATTTGGCGGTGAAACTCCTCCTCTTAAGGGTACTTTCAAAGATTGGTTTGGTTGGACATTGAGAATGGTGTTTTATCATCTCCCAGTCAGAATTTTTGTACTCTGCGATCCCGAAATCTGTGCTCACGATCATCACCATCACTATCCCAAAGATGACAAAAACTGGGCAAATGCCATCTACAACCGCCAACAACAAGTAGATACAGGTGCAGAGTATCAAGAGTACTGGGGATTACACAATGCGATGGAAGCTGTTTTCCAAAATCTATCCGAACAACCTGCTCTTTCTGATGCAGAAATTAAACGTCTGATTAACAACAAATAAATCTATTCACCTGGGGGCATTTTGCCCTCAGAATAAACTCCACAAAGAACAAAAACTATGTATGCAAATAACGAATTCAAATTTGTCGCCGTACTCAATCCTAAAATCGAAACTCCCAAACTCATGAATGCTTTAGGTCATATCGCTGCTGGATTAGTCTCTAAAACCGATAGTCTCGATCGAATGAAATTCTTACAATACCAGTTTAAAGCAGATTGGAGCGCACCTACATCTCTTAGTTTTTATCCTTTCATTATCCTGAAAGCCAAAAATAACAACCAACTTAAAACCCTACATCAAGCAGCTAATGAAAAAGGAATTCTCCATAACGTCTTTACTGACAGTATGTTAGCCGATTCTGCCATGACTCAAATGGAGCAAACCAAAACTACTAACCCAGAAAAATTAACTTATTTCGGTGTCGTTCTTTTTGGCAACAGCGAACAACTAGCAACTTTAACTCGTAAATTTTCCCTTTTTTAAAGCAATAATATCTAGGAGATAGAAAGATGAGTCAATGGCAAGAAATTGGTTACAATCTGGAAGCTAAATTAGTAAACAAAAACTCGATTTGGGTTCGCAATCAAGGACAACAAGAAGAATATCCTCATTTAATTGTTAGCCTCGACGACCAAAATAACATAATTGGGGTTCGTCCTTCCGATAGTCAAGCTGCTATGGGGAGCATTGAAGGAACTTTGATGATTCTCGATCGAGTTAAAGACAAGCTGTTAGATCATTGAGGCAGTTAGCCAACCTTACAATTAATTAGCCTAATTAGCCAATCCAAATCGATATTCAATAGGATAAACAGCGATCGCAATTACAACTAGGAAATGTAAGCCAGCGATCGCTATTCATCCTCAATTTACCCTTGTTAACTTATTATATTGCCGTGAGTACAAAATAGAATCATAACCTTGTGTACATTCAATAATTAAATGTCGGTATCTAACACATTGGTGTCGCACAATAAATATCCTACAAAGCTATCTGTGTAAGCATTATACTCGCATCAATACCATATTCTTAGTCTCTTCGTCTCACGGTTTGCCTTCACATTTTACTTGTCGCAAATACAATTATTTCAATATTTATCTGTCGGAGATTTTTTCAAGCAAGTTTTTCTTGCCGTGTAAAGCTTAATAAATTAGCTGTCGTAAATCTAATTAAATTCGATATTATTTTAGTTAAATAGTAATTTTGAATTAATTGGTGTAAAAATCAATTAATTTCATTTCTTGGTTATGTTGACCGAAAACTCTGAAGACTTACACTCTAATAACAAAAATCGATTGCCATCTGACGAGCTAATAACCGATGATGTCAGGTTGAAGATGGAGATAGTTCAAAGTCTTACCGAACCATGCGCTCGCTCTACTTACAGTCAAAGAAAAAAAGCAGCAGCAAAAAAACTAGGTGTATCTGTTCGCTCAGTGGAAAGACTACTCAAGAAGTATCGAGAGCAAGGCTTAGTTGGGTTAACCAAAACCCGCTCTGATAAGGGGAAATACCGTATTGGAGAAGATTGGGAAAACTTTATTCTGGAAACCTATAAAAAAGGTAACAAAAATGGTAAAAGAATTACTCGCAATCAAGTATTTCTGAAGGTTAAAGGAAGAGCTTTACAACAAGGCTTAAAGAAAAAAGAATACCCTTCTCATCAGACTGTTTATCGTATTTTAGACCGCTTCATTGAAGACAAACAGAAAAAACTGAAGGCTCGTAGTGCTGGCTATGTTGGTTCGAGATTAACCCACATGACTCGCGATCGAAGAGAACTTGAAGTAGAGGGGAGTAATGATGTTTGGCAATGTGACCATACTAGGCTCGATATTCGATTAATAGATGAATATGGAGTATTAGATCGTCCTTGGTTAACTATCATTATCGATTCCTATTCTCGATGTCCAATGGGGTTTTATTTGGGATTTGAAGCTCCCAGTTCTAATATCGATGCTTTGGCTTTACATCACGCTATCTTGCCCAAATACTATGGTTCGGGATATCAACTAAAAAATGAATGGACTAGCTATGGTAAACCAAACTACTTTTACACCGACGGAGGAAAAGACTTTCGTTCGCTCCACATAACCGAACAGGTAGCTGTAGAACTAGAATTTAGTTGTGCATTGAGAAGACGACCATCAGACGGCGGTATTGTCGAACGTTTTTTCAGAAGTTTAAACGATCGCGTTTTGCGAGAGTTACCAGGTTATACAGGTAGAAATATTCAAGAAAGACCAAAAGATGTAGATAAAAACGCACATCTTAATATTGAGGACTTAGAACAAATTCTGGTGCGTTACATAGTTGACGAATACAACCAAAAAACTGATGCTCGTAGTCAAAATCAGAGTCGGATGGAGCGTTGGGAAGCAGGATTGTTATTCGATCCTTATTTATATGAAGAGAGGGATTTAGACATTGCTTTAATGAAGCAGGAAAGGCGTAAAGTTCAGAAGTATGGAACGATTAATTTTGAAAGTCTAGTATATAAGTCAGAACAGTTAAAAGGGATAGCTGGGGAAATTGTCTCAATACGGTATGACCCTCAAGATATTACGACAATCTTAGTTTACGAACGTTTATCCGACTCTACAGAACAGTTTCTCGATTATGCTCATGCTCAGGGTATAGAGGATAGAAGATTATCTTTAAGACATCACCAAGCAATAAAACAGAAAGTTCGTGAAGAGGGGGAAGAAGTTAATAATCAAACCATTCTCGCAATGTTAGAGCGAGAAGAATTTATTGAAGAAACTGTCAATAAGAATCGTCAACAACGTCGTCAAGCTGCTCATGAAAAGGTTAATCCAGTCAAGTCAGTTGTTGAAAAGCTTGACATTGCCGAACCAGAAATAACGGATTTGGACTGGGAAGAAGAGGATGAAGAACTACCGCCTCCATTTCAAGTTCAGTATATGGATGACTTATTTGAAGACGACTGAGTAAATCAAAACTATGACTAACACTCAAACTGTTGCGAATCAATTTGGTGGCTTTGAACCACCCCCTGCTGAAATCCAAGCTGAAATAGAGCGTCTCAGTCGTCAGCCTTATCTGGAATTAAATCGAGTTAAAAATTGTCATGACTGGATGTATGAATTGTTAATGTCTAAAAGTACGGGGCTTTTAGTAGGTGCATCTCGTTCGGGAAAAACAGTTACCTGTAAATCTTTTGAGGAAAGATATAACAAATTTAAGTCAGGTAAAGGAAAAAGAATTAAGCCTGTAGTTTATATTCAAATTCCTGTAAGTTGTGGCTCTAGAGATTTTTTTATCAAGATACTCAAGGTTTTAAATAAACCTACGAATGGTAATGTGTCCGATTTACGAGAAAGAACTTTAGATGCTTTGGCAATTCATCAAGTTGAAATGTTGATTGTGGATGAAGCCAATCACTTGGAAATAAAAACTTTTTCCGATCTCAGGCATGTTTATGATGAAGATGAGCTTAATTTGGCAGTTCTTTTAGTAGGAACAACTAATCGTCTGCACGCAGTAGTTCAGCGTGATGAGCAAGTTGTTAATCGTTTTTTGGAAGAATACGAACTAGATCGCCTAGATGATAAGGAATTTAAACAAATAGTTGGTATTTGGGAGCGAGATGTTTTGCGATTACCCGAACCTTCAAATCTAACTAAAGGTAAAACTTTTACGACTTTAAAAACAGCTACCAACAAGTTAATTGGTCGATTAGACATGATTTTACGTAAATCTGCAATTCGCTCTTTACGTCAAGGTTACAAAAAAGTCGATCTTGACATCTTACAACAAGTGATGTCTTCAACTAAATGGTCTTATGAGAGAAAGAGAAAATAACCAGTATTGGTTAACCAAAGTAGAACCATTGGAGGGAGAAAGTATCAGTCACTTTTTGGGTCGTTTTCGTCGTGCCAGGGGCAATCGATTTTCTGCTGCTAGTGGTTTGGGTCAAGTAGTGGGATTGGGTGCAGTGTTGGCTAGATGGGAGAAGTTTTATTTTAATCCGTTTCCGACTCAACAAGAATTAGAGGCTTTGGCTGAGATTGTGATGGTTGATGTCGAGCGCCTGAGATTAATGTTTCCACCAAAGGGGACTGGTATGAAATGTAAGCCGACTCTATTATGTGCTGCTTGCTATCAGGAAAATCCTTATCATCGGCTTGAGTGGCAGTTTAAAGATAAAAGAGGATGCGATCACCATAAGGTTCGTTTTTTATCGAAATGTATTAACTGCGGTACTTCTTTTTTAATTCCTTCGCAATGGGAACTAGGAGAATGTCAGCATTGTGGTTTAAAGTTTGAGAAAATGGCTAGACAACAGCAACCACTCTCAAGCAATAGTAATATCATGAACGATGAATGATTAATTATCAAAATAGCTATTAGCTAATTCCAAGAAAAACTAGGAGGATGTCACATTGCAGGAAGAAGATATGGTCGAAGGGTTTTGGGGAGGCAAACCTTTTAACCAAGATATTGTCCCCATCTCAATGACTCCTGTCGATATTTGCACCAAAGCAAAAATGTCGGTAGAAAATAAGCTTCAGACTTTACAGGAGCATATAGATAACTGCAATAAAGTAACTATTCAGATGAACGAGAAGGGTGATTCTAGCTGGGTCTGGGAAAACTTTAGAGTAGTTGAGAGAATTGTTCTTTCTCCCCAAGACTATGACTACTTTTGCGCTCACCTGATGGATAGGTATGCCTGGCTTAAAGGTAAAGGAGGCTATGACTATCTGGATCCATATTGCTGGAACGTTTTCTCGGAAAACATGACCAAAATCAGGAAAGAGTATTGTGCTTCTCAGTATTTTATATTTGCCGTAGCCATTGCTGCTGAGGGAAGAGAGACCTTTCTCGTCGCTCCAGAAGGATTTCCCTATGCCCGTTATGTCGCTTTTATCGCTCAAAGTGTTAATCAACTGTTGGAACAGTTTAAATAAGCCATTAAAGCCTAATAATCAGGCTTAAAGCATAAGATAACTAAAGCATAAGATAACTGTTATGCTGGCAGTATTTTAGATTTCAAGACTTAAGTATCATTTGAATGTTATTAACCATAACAACGACCCATAAACCAGCGACAGGCTTGGGATTTCTGTTACATAAGCATCCTGACAAATTCCAATCAGTTGATTTATCAATGGGAAAAGCTCATATTTTCTATCCTGAAAGTTCCCAGGATAAGACTACAGTTGCTCTGCTGCTTGACATCGATCCAATCGACATGGTCAGAGGAGCAAGAAATCTTTCAGGAAAAGGATTTTCCCTAGGACAGTATGTTAATGACCGACCCTGTTCTGTTTGCGAGCGCTCTGTTGCTGGTTTCAGTCCCGCGAGGGGGATTTAGTGGTTAGCGACTCAGTCCTCTTAGCCTGCCGATCCCCTTGCCGTCAGTGTTTCAGTCCCGCGAGCGGGATTTAGTGGTTAGCGACCCCTGCATCCCAGGCATTGAACGCAGCGGGAGTCAAAGTTTCAGTCCCGCGAGCGGGATTTAGTGGTTAGCGACTTAAAGTCGAAACAGTAACGGATAACAATGGGGTCGTGTTTCAGTCCCGCGAGCGGGATTTAGTGGTTAGCGACTGAGGTTGTCTCTGGGGGCTGGTATTCGATTAAGTGTTTCAGTCCCGCGAGCGGGATTTAGTGGTTAGCGACTCCGCCATCCAGAACCATTATAAACACGACTTTTGAAAACAGTCATTGTCGAACCTTCAGTTTTGAGCTTCAGATTAGAAATTGAAATACGCATAATACAAAAAAAACAATTACAGAAAGTATTAAATTGTCTAGGTTCTGGCATTTTGTCGAACCTATCAGGGATTACGCCCATGCTTAGGCTTGACAGAAATTGCTTTTCTAGGTTGATGCTAAAACAAACATTACGCTTTGTCGAGAATCTTCGCAACACAACTTTAGCTCAAAAACCAATCTCTGTTAACTTTTAACTGTTGACTGAAAAAGCTTATAAAATGATTGTATCCTCCCGTTCTGGTTTTTGAGAACCATAAGCGATCGCTTTTTTAATCGCATTAGCATCTAAAACATATATACGCACCGAATCTGTTTCGGGTTTAATCAAGTTCTCAATCTGATGTTGCAACTTCACAAACTGCATTGAAGTCAGAAAACACTCAAAAACACTATACTGTGTCCATTTGCCATAACCGCATAATAAATCGTGCAACCTTGTCCTGCGTTTGTTACCTGGCTTGGTATTAGGAAGATCGTAGATAACTAGATAAAGTAATTGATTCATCGCAATACCAAAGGTTTGTAAGCAACTTTTTCCTGAAGATGACGACCTAAAAGACGAGCTTGTAATTCAATTGCCCGACGATAGGAACAGCGATAGCCAAATACAGGATGTTTAAATTCATCATTCATCTTGCGTTCAAAAGCCTGAAGAAAAGTTTTGCGACCTTCATCAGATAGACGATATGCACCCAAACTTTCGGTAAAATCTTCTAGTTTAATTTCTCGATTGTTGATAATGGAAATAACTAAACTATCGGCTACTAAAGGTCTAAATTCTTCCATTAAATCTAAGACCATTGCTGGTTGACCGTGATGGACTTCGTGAGGGAGCAGGTCAATTATGTCAGAACAAATGAACTAAATGAGTCAAAGCGATCGATAACAACGTTAAAATCAGGTGTGGTCAGAAGAGGAAAGAAAGGAAACAGATGACACCAGAAGACGAAAAAGAGCTAACAAAACAC
>JASJDJ010000061.1 GCA_030065635.1 Xenococcaceae cyanobacterium MO_188.B32 | reverse complement strand
GACGCCGAATTTACCTCGAAGAGGTAAATTCGCCTGAAACCCAGATATATTAAGGATTTAGCTATTTTGAGGTTAAACCATTAATATATCAGGCTTTCACCCCTTTTTGAACCTAGTTTTTTGTCAAAGTCCCGTTAATTAGTCTGGGGTCTTTTAATTCTATTTCATGTTCTATACCGCTTTTACCCCGAAATTCAAACCTTAATTTTGCTCCTTCAATTTCTACATGACGATCGCGCAAAGTAGTTAAGCCAAAAGAACGATTTTTCTTGGCATATTGACTATTACCAACTCTAATTAAAGTGGTTTCTAAAAGCCGTACCACTGCTGCTAAAACTTTTTCTCTAGGTAAGCCGTGCTTGCGGAGATGTTTAGCTGTAGTTTTTCTTATTAAAGGTAAAGATGCACCAAATAAAAGCAGCCGATTAAATTTATGCTGAGAACGAATCTTACGCCAGTCAGGATGATAAAAATACTGTTTGCGTCTTTTGGCATCTCTTCCTGTAGCCTGTAGATGTCCGTTGGGTAAATGACACAGGAAAACTTCAGTTAAAGCTGGCGGTATGGTTAATTCTTTAAAACGTTTTAACTCTTTCTCGTCAGTAATACGCTCGCCATTAGAATCGAGATAGCAAAAACCACGACCGACTTTTTTTCTTTCAATCTGTAAACTATCGGCACGAATGTATCTTAATCCAGCTAGTTTTGCCGACTCTTTTGGCTCTAAATCTA
Source organism: Xenococcaceae cyanobacterium MO_188.B32 (assembly GCA_030065635.1). Taxonomy (GTDB): domain Bacteria; phylum Cyanobacteriota; class Cyanobacteriia; order Cyanobacteriales; family Xenococcaceae; genus JASJDJ01. Next base: position 30,231 of record JASJDJ010000061.1, on the reverse strand, counting down.
GAGCTTTAATAGTCTGGCGATCGACTATTTTATCTACTGCTAATGCTTGCATTTTTCTACAACTTTTTTAGCTTTAAGACCGAGCGTCAACCTTCATTCAATTCGCTTCTAAGCTTTAAAACTTCCGTACCATCTTCTTGCTCTATTAAATAGGCAGGATTATCTCGTGTAACCTTACGAGTAACTTCATTTCCTTTAATTTTTTTAGTTATTTCTTCACGATGAATTTCTCGCACTTTACCTTCTGCGGTACCATTTCCCCAATCCCAAGATACAGGAGAACCTTTTCTAATTTGTTTTTGTCCCATGATTTTTTTGTGCGTGTTTTTGTTTATGCTGTTGTAATAATTGTTGATATTTGGGATTATTTTTAGCTAGTTGCCATTTAGCTTTAAAAATTTCGGCTGACTTGGCTTTTATCGGGTCTATCTCTAGAGGTAATATATCTTTCCGAGCTTCTTTTTCTGCTGCTTTTGTTTTTGCTCGTTGAGGGTTAGTGCGGTATTTTTTACCACTTTTATGATTGGCATAACGTCTCGATCTCGTGTAACCCATCTGTAAGAATTTTCGTGCCATATCTGCACCAACAAAATCATTTTGCTCTAAATATTCCAAGAACATTTGATAGATTTTTTCGCTGGATTCAGTCGCTATTTCTGGGGTTTTGAATCTCCAGTAGGGTAAAATTTCTGACTTGTATGGCTCGACTAATAATACTCCCTGTTCGCCTCTTCCTACTCGATAAAGGTCTGGGCGATCGCGGAAATTTATACTTTTGTAATCTAAAGAATAGTCAAACTCAAGCATTTACCAATCCTCGATCGCTCGATAAAAAAGTCTCACCCAGATAGCTGGGTGAACCGAGATTTAAGTTAAATCTCGAACATTTTCTTGTAGGTCTTTTGCTCTGTTTTTAGTAGCCTGAGCTGCATCTTCTACTGCATTTTGAGCCGTATTGGTAGCTTCATCAAAGGCTTTTTTGGCTTGCTCGGGAGCATTACTAATATTTTCTTTCAGAGTGTTAGTTCTTTGCTTAATATCTTCAACTGCCTCATCTTTTCTAGCTCGAAGAGCCTGAGGAATAGTGCGACTCGTTTCTAGCGTAAAGGCTTGAAACCATTGTAATCTAAGGATTTCAGCCGGTCAAGACTCTAAACTAGAGTAGAGCTTCAAAGTTCATCTGAACATAGAAAGTTCTATAACTTCGATTCTGATGTGGGTGCAAGCCCCACCCTCGAAAGGCAGGAATGACAGCCTATCTGACCGCATAGAGGTCTTATCAACCAAAGTGAAGCCGGGAACAGGGCGAAGGTTACTAGGGAAATATAGACAACGGATACGAAATGTACCTAGTACGCGCTAATGGCAAAGTGCTATGGCTAAGGTAAATCTGAATCTTCTGTAAAAGTGTCGAACAGGCAGGCGGTAAAGGATGTCTATATCCTCCGACCAAACTGGCGTAATAATGCTCACCTATATGTATTCCTATAAGAGGTCTGCCTACGAGCAGCCAGTCGGTCTCAAGCAATGGGCTGCTAGAACTACTAATCCTTTTGACGATGCCATAATCAGATTTTATTTTGGATAATTTAGGGTTTGATATCTCAGCAGTAGTTGCTAGTTTGGGAATTGGTGGTGTAGCGATCGCTCTAGCTTCTCAAGGAGTATTACAAGATTTGTTTAGTTATTTTTCTATCTTGCTCGATCGACCTTTTGAACTGGGAGACTTTATTATTGTCGGTGATTATTTGGGTACAGTAGAGTACGTAGGGATTAAAACAACGAGACTCAAAAGTATTAGTGGCGAAGAAATTATTATTGCCAATACCGACTTAACTGGCTCGCGCATTCGCAACTTTAAGCGTATGATAGAAAGACGCATAGTGTTTAAATTTGGTGTCGTGTATAACACTAATGTCGAACAGTTAAAAAAGATCCCCTTTCTAATCGAACGCATTATCAAAGAGACAGAACATACTAGGTTCGATCGCGCTCATTTTACAGGCTATGGTGATTTCAGCCTAGATTTTGAAGTTGTCTATTTTATCGATAGTAATGACTACACTCAATATATGAATGCTCAACAACAAATTAACTTAAATATTAAAACTGAATTTGCCCGACACGATATTAAGTTTGCTTATCCAACTCAAATTAATTACTTACAAGAAATACCTTCTAGTTCATCTAATGGAAACAAACCTCAAGCGGTGGAGTTGGAAACAGGAACTAAATAGTAAGGAGTCATTTAAATAGGCTTACGTCGTGTCATTAAAGAGGTGGAAACTATTTCTGCCTTTTGGGTATTTCACCGACTACCGTAGCCAATCGGATTCGCACTCTAACTTATTGCGATAAAATCCATAAGGCTAAACCACCACCTCTTCCCCTGGCAGCAATAAAATTATCTTGAATTAGAAAGTAAGCAAAAAAGGCTTGTTTACCAACTGATTCGCGATAAAATTCTTGTTCTTTAGTCTTTCCTCCTCGAATATAGCCATGGTAAAGTTTAATCCCGAAAAAATTGACATTTAAGCGGGTAAAATCGAATGCCAAAATATTTTTCTGTGGTACAAATTTTATTGGTCCTTCTAAAGCAAGTTTTAATCCGCCTAGTTTCACTAAATTTTCTACTGTACCTGCTTGTATATCTTGGGGTGGTTTTGCTAAAAGTCGCTCCGAATAAGTCAGACAAATTTTAATAAATTTAGGTAAGTAACGTCCTGCTCCTAAAACAATACCTGCTTTAGCACGAGTTTTTTTTGTACCTGTAATGAAGCGTAACTGCCAAGTTCCCAGTAATTGGTGAAAAGAATAATGTATTTTCTCTTTTTTCCCAATTTTTTCTGCTTCTAGCAGTGCGTCAACTATTTGAGATGTAGCAGGAAGAAAAGTTGACTTATTCTCTGGAGAAATGGCAACTTGTTGCAGTAGAGATAAATAATCTTTGGAAGACACAATCTTTGTCCTAAAATTAGCAAATTTGAAGGTTAAATTTTGAAAGAAAAAAAATTGGTGATATATTAAAATATCGATTTTGAAGAAAATATTAAAAGTAGTTAAACTTGAGAGTAAATATTAACAAATTAATCGAACATATACTTCTTAGTAACTTCTAAATTAGTACAATCCTTAGAGCAGGAGTTAGGCTTATGACGACTTCACCGACAGTAATAAAAGAAAAAGAAAGTAAAGTTCTTCCCAAGCTTTATCCTAACTATAAAGTGATTGTTCTCGATGATGATTTCAATACATTTAAGCACGTAGCTGAATGTTTGATGAAATATATCCCTGGCATGACTAGCGATCGCGCTTGGGAACTCACCAATCAAGTCCATTTTGAAGGACAGGCGATCGTTTGGGTAGGGCCTCAAGAACAAGCAGAATTATACCATTTACAATTAAAAAGGGCAGGTTTAACTATGGCTCCTTTAGAGGAAGCATAAATTAATGGGTAATTCTTCTCATGGCAGACTAGTTTGGAATCATTCTACCCATCTTCCTGGTTTGATCCCTCTGTTGGAAAAATTAATTACTTTTCAAGGAATCCACACAGTAACTCCTGGAGAAATTAGGCGAGTTAGAGGGCATTGCCCTAAGTTGAGATTGAGAATATCCGTGCCTATTCGTGGTGGTTATAAGGTTATTGCCCGACAGGGGAAAACTGTCCAAGAAGTATTTATCATTACACCTTTGAGTCAAATAGATTTAGAAGCTGCGATCGCTCAAATCCTAAAATAATTCCCCACTAGTAAAAATTTTGGCATTATATAGCGTTTCTCAGTTCAGTGCGGTACACCTAACACCTGCCTAATCAATAAAGTATGTTTAAGGCGATTAACGACTAAAAATTTTGGCAAGCTGTTGACAAACTTCTTGGATTTTAGCAAGACTACCGAGGTTGACCAATCCGTAATAGTCAAATACATAGACATTGTCACTCTGAGTGGCTTTTAACTCTTGCCAAAACGGTTCTGCTTTTAACTGTTCGGCAATGCCTTCTTGCCCGAGATCGACTAGTAAAATAATCTCTGGATTAGCTTGCAAGACTTTTTCGGCAGATAAAGTTACATAACCACCAAATTGGGAACCACCTTGTAAATCACTTGCTAAATTTTGTGCTTGAAATTGCTTGAGTAAATCTCCTGCCCAACTGTTTTTGTTAGGAGATAGTATTGGTTGGCGGCTAACCAAGACTAGAGTAGAAGCACCAGACTTATTGTCTTTGGGGAGATAAGTTTGATACTGTTGTAGTAATGATTGGGGATCGGCAGCGATCGCCTTGGCTAAAGTTTTGGTTACTTCCTCTAGTGCTGACCAACTATCTACCTTGGTAGAGATAGTTTTTATGCCTAATTCTTGTAGTCTGTTTAAAGTTCGATCGCTAAATCCTTCAGCACCAATAACTAAATCGGATTTGAGGGCGACAATCTTTTCTAAATTCGGCGGGGTGCGCCCCTCACTAACTTTCGGTAAATTGGTAAAGCGGGGGTCTTGTTTAACGCTTAATGATCGGACTACTAACCATTATCGCTGATTTACTTTGTGTTAACGGTATCTCCTTAAATGGGTTATTTCCACAATCATCTTATGTCCCCTCTTCTTTGGCTGTGAATACCTCCTAATCTCTTCATTTCTCACTTCCTTGTCTACTTTCCTTCCTTGTCTCCCTTGTCTAACCTTCACCGAAATCCAATTGTGAAAAACCTACCCTTGTGAGCCTTCCCGCCCCTGCCCCCTCTGCTTCCAAAAAGTACACAATTAAATTTGCCCAGGTACTTAGGCGTTTATCGCCCGTCTGATAGCTGATAGCTAATAACTAAAGAGCTATTGAATGATTATTTCCCACTGAGGATTTTCTATTAACAATTTAGTCGCGTCTAATGCAGAAAGTGGTTTGGCAAAAAAGTAGCCTTGTCCATATTCACAGTTTAAACTTTGCAGAATTTTTATTTCTGATTCTGTTTCTATCCCTTCTGCTATGACATCCATACCTAATTTGTGACCGAGCATGACAATAGTACTGACAATTTCTCTATTTTTACTACCTATATTCATACTACTGACAAAAGAACGGTCTACCTTGAGTGTATCCATCGGAAAACGGTGTAAATAGCTAAAAGAAGAAAAACCAGTGCCAAAATCGTCCATACTCAAACATATACCCCGACTTTTTAACCGATTGAGTAAGATAATCGCGTCTTCTATGTCATCCATAACCATACTCTCGGTAATTTCTAGTTTTAAGTTATGGGAATTTAATCCAGTAATCTCGATCGTTTGTTCGATTTGCTCTACTAAATCTGATTGAGAAAATTGACGACCTGAAAGGTTAACACTAATAAGTAAAGAAGAGTGATGGGTAAACTCTGCTTGCCATTGAGACATCTGATGACAAGCTGCTTGTAAAATCCATTTTCCTAAAGGAAGAATTAAACCTGTTTCTTCAGCAATAGGAATAAAAGCACCTGGAGAGACAAAACCTCGTTTGGGAGAGTTCCAACGTACCAGAGATTCAAAACCGGCAATTCTACCACTGTTCAAGCAGACAATCGGTTGATAGTAAAGCTCAAATTCTTCATTATCTATCGCTTCTCGCAAATCTGCTTCTAATTGCAAGCGTTTTAATGCTTGGGCGTGCATTCCCACTGCAAATACTTGGTGACGTACCTTTCCCGATACCTTAGCTTTGTGCATGGCAGTTTGGGCAGACCTCAGCAAATATTCGGGCTGAAAATCTCTATCTATTTGATTACAAGCAATACCAATACTTACAGTCGTAAATGTGTCTCTTTCATTTAATCTGAAGGGTAAAGTCAATTCCTTTTCTAACTGATTGGCGATCGATACGGCTGTATCAATATTATCGACATCTTTAATAGCGATCGCAAATTCATCTCCTTCGATTCTGGCGAGCAAAGCCTGGGAATTGAAGTGAGCTTTGAGTCGGTAAGCGGTGGTAACTAATAATTGATTGCCAGCTTCGTAACCCAATCCTTCATAGATTAATTTAAAGCGGTCTAGATCGAGACAAAAAACCACCATCAATTTATCTTGTTTATTTTGATTTTTGAGTTTTTTTAATTGTTTAGTAAATAAAAAACGGTTGGGTAAACCAGTCAGAGTATCGTAAAAAATAGCATAGAAGAAATTATAAGCAATATTACTGCTAGAAGTTACTATAAAAGCGATCGCCGTAGCCACAAAAGGAATCCATCCTCCTTGAGTAAAAGAAAAAAAATAAATACTCCACAAACCAGCAACCCCAATTATTCCTGCCATACCCAACCTCAATGGATGCCTTATTTTCCAAGCTATTACTGCTCCGGCTATAGACCAACTCCAAATCCATAGTCCTTCTATCCATTCTGACCAAAACCAAAATTGACGCGAATCATCTAATACTGCACTGAGGATTTGACTGGTCATATGAGCATGAACTATCACTCCAGGCATGGTTGAATAATTGTAAGGAGTATAAAAGAAGTCTTTAATACTAGGAGCAGTAGTCCCAATTAAAACAATTTTGTCTTTAACTAAATTAGGGTCAAAGTTTTCGGCTAAAGCGTCAGTTAGTGTTATTTTGTGGGTAATATCTGGCGATTTATAATTGAGTAAAACTTGCCATCCTGAAGCTTCTGATGGCATCATTTGGTACCCTCCAGAATTTTTGTTGAGGGCAACAAACTCAGTATCGCCAATCAGTAAGGAATTATCTAGTACTTTAAACTGTAGGGGGCGATCGCCGTAGGCGGCAGGTACGCTGCGAGCGCGTAAATAAATCAAACTCAATCTCAAAGAAAAAGAATAAAATTCTTGCCCTTCCCACTCTGTGTAAAGGAGATAACGTCGCAGTACATTATCTACATCCAAAATATGATCGTTAAACCCAATTTGTTCTTTTGGTACTCCTTTCGGTGGAGGAACACCGTCTATTTCTTGAATAGAAATTACATTTTTAGCCTGTAACTGTTTTCTTAAAGCTTCATTACCTGGGGGATGGGAAATATCGCGGTATATATCTAAACCAATAACCTTTGGTTGATATTTTTGTAATTTAGTTAGCAACTCTGCATACACTTCATCGGTAATCGGCCATTGATTTTGCTGTTGAATATCCGATTCTGTTATTTCTACCACCAAAAGTCGAGGATCTATGTAGTCTTTACTATTGAGATTAACTAATCGATCGTAAGCTGCTAATTCGAGGATTTCTAATTTACCTAGTTGTTTAACTCCTAAAAGCAAACCAGTGATTAATAAACTAGCCCAAAAAATTGATGAATTATAAGTAGAAACAATATAATACTGACTCTTAAGAAAATTTTGGGAATTAGATTTAATATTAAAGAAAAACTTACGAAAAATTTGATTTAACACGATAGATTAAGTATTTTTTTTTAAGTATTTTCTTGAAATGTAAGGATATTTACTGAATTAATAGTAATTGTTTTACGTAAAATCACTTGGTTGAAACAGTCAAATTAAGTAATTTTCCTCATAATTATTTGAGATATATTTATCAACATTTTACTGGACATGTAAACTCCAAAACAATTAGTATAATTGGTGATATTTATAAATTCAGTTTTTTCTTTAAAAATGTTATTCAGAAAACAAAATTTTAGCAAAATAGCAACTGTTATAGGTTTGACTATATCCCTTAATTGTTGTTTGGCAAGTTTACCTATATCGGTTAAAGCAGAAGAAGCAAACTTTACTTCTCAAGAAAACAAAGCAAATGTCAATAAAAGAGATAGAAGAACCACAAAAAAAAGAGGTGGTTTACCCGTTCATCGGATAGGAGGAGGAAGTCGGGGTAACTGTATCCCTAATCAAGGTCAACTAGTGGCTTTAGTACCTGAAAATTCAGTTGGCATAACCACATCAACAACCCCTCAACTTTTCTTTTACATTCCTGAAACAACTAAAACTCATCTGATAGAATTCGTCGTACGCGATCGACAAGATAAACTAGTTTACGAAACACTTTTAGAAACCAAAGACCGGGCAGGAGTTATTGCGATCGAGTTACCCGAAAATTTACCACAAGAATCTCTTAAAACCAATGAAAATTATCATTGGTATCTATCCATGATATGCAATCAGCAAAAACGCTCTCACGATATAGTGGTAGAAGGTTGGCTAAAACGAATAGAAATCGAGCCTACAGTTAGTCAACAATTACAAAATGCCGATCCTATCGAACAAGCAAATTTATACCAGCAGCAGGGCATTTGGCATGATGCTCTATCTGTAGTAGCAAAAGAGCAAAAAACTACTAATAATCGAGGTGCTGCCCGAGCTAAATGGACAGAATTGTTAAATGCTCTAGGTTTAGGAGAATTAGCAGATCGACCCTTAATCGAAACCGTTCGCTCTAGTTCTAATTTGTTATCGGATTATTCTTATCGTTAATTAACTTAACTACTTGTTATTTTTGCGCTCGCTCTTTAGTAAAGAACGCCAAAAAAACTTGGGTAGGGCAAGCATTCGCTTCCATCGCCAAGGCTCTTGATAAAGACGATAAGACCATTCTAAGTTGTTATTTCTCAACCATAAAGGAGCGCGAGATTTGTTACCCGACCAAATATCAAAACTTCCGCCTACTCCTATCCAAATAGAATTGGGGCAGAGGAAGCGGTTTTGTTGAATCCAAAATTCTTGTCTAGGAACTCCTAAGCCTACCAAAATTACTTGAGGCTGTTTTTGTTTAAGGGTTTCTTGCCATTGTTTTTGCTCCTCTACAGAAAGATAGCCATGTTGACTCATAATTGATAAATGAGGAATTTTATCTTGCCATATTTCCGCTGCTTTGGCTGCTGTTTGAGGAGAACCTCCGTAGAAACAGACTAGAGGAGATTGGGGTATTTGCCCTAACTGCTGCAATAAAGATTCTGCTAATTCAATTCCTGGAGAGCGTTTTTGTCTTTTTCCCCGCAAGAACATATAAAAGACAATACCAGAACCGTCCGGAATAACTAATTCAGCATTTTTGATAATCTTCGCTAACATTTGATTTTGTTCGGCAAGAATTGCCATTTCTGCATTAAGAGTGACCACATGAGTACCCATTTGGTTATGCATTCTTTCTATTAGCCAACCAGTATAGTCTTCAAGCAAATGTACTGGTAAATCTAAAACGGTAAAGATTTTGGGGGATGGTGGTTTTCGATCTAGCTGAAACATGGGTATTAACGTCTATTAAAAGAGTATTTTAAAAAAGCAAATTCAGTGGTTTATTTTGTTGGTTTTAACTTAACGGCTGTCCCAGTAGCAGTGATAAGCAGCAGCACACCTTTTTCATCTACATTAATAGTACCAGTATCTATCTCGATCCCTACAATCCCATCCGCACCCAATCCTTTAGCTCGTTTTTCTAATTCTTCGATTGCTTTTGATTGTCCCTTTTCAAATATGCGTTCGTAACTCCCAGTACGTCCACCAATCACGTCTCTAATACCTGCAAAAAAATCTCTCAGAGCATTAGTTCCATAGACCACTTCCGCCGTAACTATCCCCAAATAATTATCGATCGACCAGCCTTGAATTGTATCGGTTGTCGTAACAATCATAAATCGCCACCAAAAATTATCAATCGTTTAATGTAAATTATTTTTACATTAAACGATCGGGGAAATTTTTATAGGCAAAGAATTATGCGTTATTCTCTTTTGAGTCGGTTTCGGGGTGTATTACTGGGCAGCGTACTTGGAGATGCTTTGACTACACGGGTACAGTGTTCTTCTTTATTACCAGGTATTCAGCAGCCAGATTGGTATAACATTATAAATTATCAATCATCGGAATGGACTGATAAGCTCGAGCGAGTTTGTTTAATGATGAATGAGAATGAGTCGAGCCAGTTAGAGCAGCCAACTTGGCAGCAAAAATCCTGGAGTAGTGGCGAATCTGCTTATCTAGCTTTGCCAATTATACTCTTTTATCATGAAAATCCTAGTTTATTACGGCAACAGCTCGGGAGAATTGCTCGGTATTGGCAATGGTCGGCCGAAGTCCTAGAAGATGTATTAATATGGGGTTACATTGTTGCTCTAATTTTAAAAGAAAAGTTGGATACGAAAAACATAATCGAGCAACTTTTAGTAGGTGTGGGAGCGAAGCAAACTATTTTATTTCAGCAGTTAAGACAACTGGAATCATGGTTATCTGAAAACCTAAGTTTGGAGCAAGTTGTGAAGAAATTATCTACGCAAAATCGGGAATGGTCAATTCCTCTATCGCTATATTGTTTTCGCTCTACCCCAGAAAATTTTTATTTGTCTATTAGTCGTGCTACTCAGGATCGAGCTCGAGCTAAAACTACGGCTATGCTTACTGGAGCGTTGGCAGGAGGACATAACGGTATTATGGGAATACCTACGGCTTGGCGTAAACTATCTTATCAAAATCTCTCGTATCGAGAAATCGATCGACAGGGAAAAATTTTGTTTGACAACTGGTCTGGAGTATATTCAAAAGGACAGAAATTAGATGAAGATAGAATCAAGCGAAAAGCCATTGCTGCTCCTGGTACAATTCAAACTCGTTCTTCGGTGCTAGTTATTTCTCAACAAGAATAGTCCTAATAGACTAGGTATAAATAATTTTTGCTTTTAAAATCAAGCAAGTCAATATTTTTTAAATGAATAGCGTTTATCTAAGTCTAGGCAACGATAATAATGATTCAAAAATTTTTATAAATTATGAAAAGCTTGTCTTCACTAACCCAAAAAATCGCAGCGTGGTGGCAAAACTGCCAACGTAAATACAGCACCACATTTTGGGGAATTGAAGCTTCTCTAAGCTTAAGAGCCGGAAAAAAGCCAGCAAAAAACAAACCAAAAATAGTATCTTATCGCCACAGAAAATACAGACAACGCAATTCTTTATTCGTGTTGGCGATCGCAATTATTACTCTAACCAGTGTAATTGGTTACCGCTTCTATAATCAACCACAGCTAACAGTGGGGAAAATATCCCCCGTGAGAATTGAAGCTCCTAGCGACGGCAAGTTTGAAGATTACCAAACGACAACGGAAAAACGCAAACAAGTACAAACGGGAATTATTCCCATTTTAAAACAAAATCGCGAGACTACAGCCCAAATCAAACTACAAATCTCTAAGTCTCTCGACCGCATCGACCAATTAAGAAAACTAGTTGCACCTTTCCCTTTTATTGAAAGTGAAATTCTTTCTTTAGAAAGTCAGCAATACATCCGTTCTTGTTCGGAATCGGAACTAAAAACTATTTTAGAAATAGTTCATCATCAGCAGTCTAAAAATTTACCCGAGACAACTAAACCAGCAAGCAATTTAAATCTGAGACTACAGCAAACTATTGCCGAGTTAAAAGCCTATCATCAAAAAGTTTCCGCAGCTAAATACAATGCTTTTCTGGCTCGTGTTGCTCTAATTCGTTATCGCTATTCCCAAGTCTGGAAAAAACTACAACAAAAGCCTATCGCTCGTCTCAATAAAGAAGAAATAAGTACTCTACTAGATATCAAAAGTAGTACTTGGGAAAAAACGAAAACTGCTATTCTCCAAGCTGTGGAAAGAATGCTAGTTCAGGGAATCTCTCCGGGAATGCCTTCTAATCTATTGGAAGAAGCGGTTGCTATTCAACTCAGTCCGGAAGTTCCCGCCCAGACAACCCACATAGCTAGAAATATTCTGTTAGAAGTTTTACAGCCTAATTTAGAGGAGGACAGAGAAGCTACTAAAACTATGGCAGAAAAAGCAGCTTTGGCGATCGAACCTGTAATTGTCGAAATTAAGCAGGGAGAAATAATAGTTGATGAAGGAGAAATAATTACCCAAGCGGATTTTGTACTGTTAGATGGTTTTGGTCTCAGCCGTCGTAGTATTAACTGGAGAGGCTTAAAAATATCAGCAATTCTCGCTACTGCTTCAGTTGCTCTATTTTGGTTAATCCAAACGCAAGTATATACTTCTATGCGCCGTCGAGATTATATACTGTTGTGTTTGCTGAGTCTGAGCGCGCCTTTACTAACAATTTTTAATATTCCCTATACCAATTTACCTGCCGTCGGTCTATTAGTGAGTAGTTTTTATAGCCCGTCTTTAGCAGTTGCTCTTGTCGCTATACTGACAGGATTGATAAGTTTTAATACTCAAGCCATTAGTTGGGAATATTTGCTAGCTGGAAGTGCTGGAGGTTTACTTGCTGCTGCGATCGCTGGTAAATTACGTTATCGCGAAGCAATAGCACGCTTAGGAGTTTTGGTTGGTTTAACCCAAGGAGGAGTATATTTTATTACCCACTTAGTTATTAGTTCTAGCGCAGTAAGTATTTGGTCGGCAGTTTTGCCTGAGGCAATTATTTATGGTTTATCGGGAGTAGCTTGGAGTATTGTTGCTTTAGGAATCTCTCCCTACTTAGAAAGACTCTTTGATGTCGTAACACCTATTCGCCTGGCGGAATTGTCTAATCCCAATCTGCCTCTGCTGAAAAAATTGGTAACAGAAGCTCCTGGAACATTTCAACATACTATGTTTGTCTCATCTTTAGCCGAAGCAGCAGCGAGAGAATTAAACTGTAATGTGGAATTGATTAGAGCAGGTACTCTATATCACGATATTGGCAAGATGCACGATCCCCTTGGATTTATTGAAAATCAAATGGGTGGTCCCAATAAACACGATGAAATTGACGATCCTTGGAAAAGTGCAGAAATTATCAAAAAACACGTCAGTGAAGGGTTAGTTATGGCGCGTAAATATGGCTTGCCCAAAGCAATTCGCGATTTTATTCCCGAACACCAGGGAACGCTTCTGATTGCCTATTTTTATCATCAAGCCAAACAAAAAGCAGCAGAAGACCCAACCATTAAAGTTTTTGAGTCAGATTTTCGCTATGTAGGACCAGTACCTCAATCAAAAGAAGCAGGTATTTTAATGCTAGCTGATGGTAGCGAAGCAGCTTTGCGCTCTCTTAAGGATGTTACTCCCGATAAAGCGTTAGCTATGATTAAAAAGATATTTAAAGCTCGTTGGCAAGACGAGCAGTTGATAGATAGTGGTTTATCTTATGATGAATTACCAATTATTGCCGAAGTTTTCGTACAGGTTTGGCAACAGTTTAATCATAAACGGATTGTTTACCCTAAAGGAGCTTTGGACTATAGAGGTAGTAAAAAATAAGTAATAATTAATAAGTAACTAAGTGACTCAAAACTCATCACAACAAGAAACTCATTTTAATCAAGCCCGCGCTAGCTTACAACAAGCAATCTCTTGGTATGCTAGTTTTCGTCGTCATTGGAATTATCCTCCTAATCCTACTTTACAAGCAGCCGTAAGGAAGGATTTACAATCTTTGAAGGGTGCTTTAGATAAATTAGACCAAACAGTAATTAAAATATCTACTTTTGGGTTAGTTAGTTGCGGAAAATCATCAGTAATCAATGCTTTATTAGGGCAACCTATCCTAGAAACGGGTCCTTTACACGGCATCACTCAATGGCCTAAATCTCTGCGTTGGACTCCTGCTAGCGGTAAGGTGCAAGTAGAGTTGATCGATACTCCTGGCTTAGATGAAGTCGAGGGGGAAGAGCGAGCAAAAATGGCGCGGGAAGTGGCCGGGCAGTCAGACTTAATTTTGTTTGTGGTGGCTGGAGATATTACTCGTACTGAATATTCCGCTTTATGTACCCTCAGAAAAAGTCAAAAACCACTAATTTTAATCTTTAATAAAATCGATCTCTATCCAGACAAAGACCGAGAAACTATTTATCGGCAATTACAACAACTAAATGCTGCGGGTGATGGAGAAGATTTAGACGAAATTATCTCGACAGAGCAAATAGTAATGATAGCTGCCAAACCCCAACAAATTCAGGTAAGAATTGAAGCAGCAGACGGAACGGTTAATACTCAATGGGAAACACCACCACCCCAAATTGAGGAATTACAAGAAACTATTTTAAAAATTTTAAATCGAGAAGGTCGATCGCTCTTGGCTTTAAATGCTTTAGTGCAAGCTAGAGATGCAGAAGCTAATATTGCCAAAAAAACTATCGAAATTCGTCAAGAAGAGGCTCGAGAAATCATTTGGCAGTATGCAAAATACAAAGCTTTGGCAGTAGCAGTTAATCCTGTTCCTTTACTCGATTTGCTAGGAGGATTTGTAGCAGATTTGGCTTTAATTAGAGCTTTAGCAAGATTATATGGACTACCAATTACGAGTTATGAAGCAGGAAATCTCTGGCGGAGAATTTTAGCTAGTTCTGGGGCTTTATTATTTGGTGAGATTGCTGGTAGTGTGATTTTTGGCGTGGGTAAAAGTGGGGCAGCAATTACAGGAATGTTTGAAAGTCCTGCTGCTTTATTTGCTTATGGTAGTGCAGCCAGTATACAAGGCGCGATCGCTGGATATGGAACTTTTGTAATCGGTAAAGTAGCTCAAGTATATCTCGAACAGGGTTGCACTTGGGGTTCTTTAGGGCCTTCTACTCTTATTGCCGATATTCTCTCTCAGGTAGAACCGAATACTATTATTTATCGCCTCCGCCAAGAGTTATTGCAATAGAGATACAGAGTGAGTCAATCGTAATGAAACCTACAGACAAGGAAGTCGATTTGATTTTGGCTAACTCGGTAACTCGATCTTACCGTTCGCTCATTTCTGAGCAGAGTCTGGAATATCGCAGTACGTTAATCTGTTAGGACAAGTTGATTAGATTGCTCGTAAGTAATAAGTAATGAGTAATAAGTAATGAATGTCCTAATCTAAGTGGGTAGTGCTCTAAATTAAAAGCGATCTCAGCAAAGCTGAAGCACTGCGCGATCGGCTTCGCTGGTGCATTCGCGATCGCATTACAATAAAACCAAAACAGCCATAAGATTTGACAACAAAGCACGCTATGGTTACGACTCCATCTAAACCTATTACCCTAGAAGAGTTTTTAGCACTACCAGAAACTAAACCTGCTAGTGAATATATCGACGGGAAGATTATTCAAAAACCAATGCCTCAAGGAGAACATAGCACAATACAGGCAGAACTAATTATTGCTCTTAATGGCGCACTCAAATCGCGAAAAATCGCCAGGGCTTTTCCAGAGTTAAGATGCACATTTGGTGGACATTCTACAGTACCTGATGTAACCGTATTTACTTGGGACAGAATTCCCCGTCAAGATAATGGCAGAATAGCAAATGTCTTTAACATAGAACCAGACTGGACGATTGAAATTTTATCTCCTAATCAAAGCTCTACCAAAGTGACTAGAAATATTCTTCATTGTTTAGATAATGGTACAAAATTAGGATGGTTAATCGATCCTGGGGAACAGTCTGTATTAGTATTTTTTCCCAAGCAACAACCTGCATTTTTTGAAGAAGCTACAGATGTTTTACCCGTACCTAATTTTGCCAAGGCTTTTAAGTTAACTTTAGGAGAATTATTTGGTTGGTTATTAGAGTAATATAATTGTTTACGTAGTGGTTTTTATAGTTAGTGAGGTACAAATTGAAATATTGTTTAATCCCGTGTTATTTTTAATTTTTGACTTTTGAAATACGATTAGCACACATCGGCAAAATAGATAAAAGAGTAAGCAAACTGACTGCTAAAATTAGGGGCAAGCGATCGCCTCCCTCTAAAGCCTCCATTCCACTCGTTCCGAGCCAGGTGTAAGCTAATGTACCAGGTATAATACCCACAAAAGTAGCCATAGTATAGGTGAACCAATTTAAGGGAGTTAGTCCGAACACAAAATTAACGACATTAAAAGGGGAAATAGGCGCGAAACGGACTGCTAAGACGAAACGAATTGGTTTATCGGCGATAGCTCGATTAAATCTAGTAAGAATTTTGTTTTTACCAAATTTCCGTTTAATATAGTCCCGTAATAGATAGCGTGCCGTCCAAAATGCTCCCAAAGCCCCCAAAGTAGCACCAATCACCGACCAGAGCGTACCCCACCACAAACCAAAGACAACACCCCCCGCTACGGTTAAGATAGTGCCTGGAATACCAACTACAGTTAAGATCGTGTAAGTAATAATAAAAGGAATAATTACACAACACTGATTTTTTCTTAAATATTCGACTAAAAACAGGGGATCGAATAAAATTTTTAAAGGACTTACGGTTAAAAGAAGTAACGTAGTACCCAGGGCGATAGCTAACCAAAGACGAGGATTTTTGATTAAATTAATTTTGTTATTTTTTTTCTTGTTATAACGCAAACAAGAAAGTTTATATTGCTCGCTCTTCACCGATCGAATCCGCATCATTACTTGTATTCAATTCACTATCCAAGGCTTTTTTAGCTATCTTAGTTACATAAACTGTCACGGCAACTGTAGCTAGTAAACCCACAATATTCAGTATTAATTTAAGAGTATCTGCGCTTCCTTCCGCAGCAATTTTAGGTAGATAGCCGATATAAACATACATAACTGTTCCTGGCATCATACCAATCCAAGAAGCTAATACATAGTCTCGCAGAGAAACTTGGGTAACACCAAAAGCGTAATTTAAAAAGACAAAAGGAAAGACAGGAGATAAGCGAGTTAAACCAACAATTTTCCAGCCTTCTCTGGCTACAGCAGAATCGATCGCTTTAAATTTTGGCTGACTTTCTATTTGTTTGGCTACCCATTTTCGGGCAAAATAACGCCCAACTAAAAATGCAGCAGTTGCACCTAATACTGAAGCAATAGAAACTAAAATTGAGCCTTTAACTACTCCAAAAATAAGACCAGCACCTAAAGTTAATACTGCTCCAGATATTAAAAAAACAGTGGCTACAATATAAATTAGGATAAATACGATTAGCCCTGTTGAACCCAGACTTTCAATCCAACTCAAGGCACTTTGCAAAGCAGTATTAATTTTTTCGGTAATTCCTAAAGAATTGGCAATAACAATTAAAGCAAAAACACCCACGGCAATAAGTATCCATTTAATGATAGATTTATTCATAATAAAACCTTCTTGTGTTATTTAACCGAGCGAATTTAAATTAAAGAACCGCCACAACTAGAACCGCTTCCTGCCGTACAACCATAACAATAGTTGGCAGTTTTAATATTTTGAATTACATCCAGACTATTCATTTCTAAGAGTTTACTCACGGTTATTTTTTCTCCTGTAGCTGTAGTAGCAGGAATATTTTCCATCTGATTGAAATCGCAATCGTATACATTTCCTAAATAGTCTATCGATAGTTCGTTACGACACATTAAATGAGGTAAAGTAACCGCATTAAAATTAGTTTCTAAAAATTGTAAATAGCGATCGTGTAATTCGCGACGTTGTAAATATTGTTTGGTTCTCCCAATCGGAATATTAGTAATAGTGAAGAGATGATTGAATTGAATATCAAAATGTTCTTGTAAATAAGTTTTATAATCTTGCTCTAGTTTTTGTTGATTGGGAGTTAGAGAAAAATTTTCATTAGTGGGTAAAGGAGGATTATAGACTAGATCGAGAATTAAGTTTGGATCTTTACCGTAACCTAATTTATTTAGTTTCTGGATCGCTTGAATCGAATCATTATATACTCCTGCCCCTCTCTGTTTGTCTACATTAGATTCTAAATAGCAAGGCAGAGAAGCAACCACTCTTAACTGATGTTGAGCCAAATATTCTGGTAAATATTCGTAATCAGGCACGAAAAAGATAGTTAAATTAGAACGGACAATAACTTCTTTCCCTTTTCTTTTTGCTGCTTCTACTATAGGTCTAAAACCATAGTTCATTTCTGGTGCGCCCCCAGTCAAGTCTACAGTTTCAATTTGAGGAAAGCGATTAATTAGAGCTATAATCTGCTCACAAACTTCTGGAGATAATTCTTCTGTTCTTTTCGGGCTTGCTTCTACATGACAGTGAGTACAAGCAAGGTTACATTTTCTACCTAAGTTAACTTGTAATACAGTAATTTTGTCCTTAACTAAAGGTGACTCAATTTTATGCTTAAAAGGTGTTAATTTAAGATTGCTTATTGCTTCAATCATTATCTAAATTAATAACTCTAAATTTTTTAAGTAGAGATGCGAAATTTTACGCTTCTACAGTGAATTATTGGTAATACTGCAATACCAAGTAAGTAAAGGCACTAAAAATTGCAGCTACAGGTAAAGTTAATACCCAAGACGTAAAAACTTGTGAAAAGATATTTATATGGGCAGATTTAGAAACTACTCCTACCCCAAAAATAGAACCTACAGAAACATGAGTAGTCGAAACAGGTACGCCCAACCTACTGGTAAAAATTACTAAAAAAGAGGAATGGGGACTAATTCTCGTTTATTACCAACACAAAAACACCAAGCTTTATCTATGCCTAAATTTAGGCGTAAATAGCGGAAAAAACTGTAAGCGATCGCCGTAGGCGGCAGGCTGCGCCTGATCGCCCCTAAAACAATAGCAATAAAAGGACTAACCAATAAAGGCAGAAAAAAAGATTTGCCTAATGCTTCAAAATTAATATCCTGTCCGATTGCCATTAATCCAGCCCCAGTTAAAGCACCAGTTAAGCCATGAGTAGTAGAAATGGGAAATCCCGTTACAGTAGCTAAAATAACTGCTAAACCAGCCCCTAAAGCTACAGCAATATGAAACTGGTCTGTATTAGCAATTGCTTCGGGAACTAATCCTTTACCACTGAAATTTTTCAATAAAGCATTAGCGAGAGCAATAGAACAAATCGAGCCAGCAAAAGTAGTTAAAGTTGCCCACCAAATTGCCACCTTATAGTTAGTAGTATCACTACCAAATAAAGTAGCTACTCCTTTAAAATTATCATTTGCTCCATTAGCATAAGCCAAAAAAACTGTTACCCAAAACAGCGCGATCGCCCACATAATATTTCACCTTTTAGTTTAGGTACTAAGTAATGAGTATTTAGACTAATTTTTTAAACTAAGTACCCAAAACCCATTTATTATTGATTACTTAATAACTCCGAACTACTAACTCCGAACTCCGAACTCAAATTTAACAACACTCTCCCGGACTACAACAATCACTACCGCTAGTATCAGTTAAGTTATACTCAGAACCTTTAGTTTCTCTGGCATGACGAATCGCTTTATTTTTGCAGTTAAATGCTTCAGCTTCTTCTAAAGGAATATTTTCGTAGGGTGGTACGGGAATAATATCCTTAGAGTAAGGACTGCAACAGCTAGTCATAATTTGATAAGTCTTGTCGCAAACAGCCATTCTTTCTCCACGATAGAAAATATGACCATCATCGTCTTGTACTTGCTTCCAAGGTCCTTTATAGATTACTGATTGTTTTCTTTCCCAACACTCGCCCTCTTTGCCTTTATAGGCACGAACAGTCATAGAAAGAAATTCAATCCCATCCACTACTTGCCAGGGTTGTTCTTCTCGCTTGAGAATTTCAATACCGTAAAATCCTGCCGATTCAAACATTTTCAAGAACATATCTTCTCGAAACGCCCCAGAAATACAACCACTCCATAATTCAGGGTCATTGAGAATTGCTGGTGTAGGGTCTTCATCACAGACTATATCAGAAATAACCGCCCTACCACCCCGTTTAAGCACGCGGAAAATTTCTGCAAATAACTGTTGTTTATCTTGAGGACGAACTAGATTGAGAACACAGTTAGAAATAACCACATCTACACTATTATCGGCAATTAGTGGTTCTTGGTTACGCAAGCGATCGCATTCTGTTTCATAGTTGCTTACTTCCTCAATAGAAGTAATCTGATTATTTTGTAGCCAAGTTTGCACTTTATCTAGATTCAGTTTTAGGTCTTGAATTTTACCTTTCACAAACTCACTGTTGTGATAACCTAACTTAGAGGCGATTTCCTCTTGATACTTCCTTGCCAAAGACAGCATTTCATCATTGAAATCCACACCAATAATTTTTCCTTCTGCACCTACTTTTTGTGCCAAGATATAGCAGTTTTTTCCCGCACCAGAACCCAAATCGACTACAGTTTCTCCTTCGTTAACATAACGAGTAGGATCCCCACAACCATAGTCTTTGGCAATAATTTCTTCTGGTAAAATTTCTAAATAGTTACCCGCATATTCCGTAGGACAGCACAAACTTGGTTGTTGCTGCCTTGCACCAGCTTGATACCTTTCTATTACGGCAGTTTCTATATCATAGTCGATCGATGCAGACTGTTTGGCTTGGGAAGTAACAATATAGGTCACAAATAATCAATCCTTTACTTAACTTCAATCAATTACACTACATAAGAGGGAAGTGAATATAGATTCATTTACCCTCATAAAAGTATCTCACTGTTAAAATTTAATTTTTAATCTACTATTTCATTTAATTCAGCAAGGATGAAATTTTCCTGAGAAGAAGCTTGAAATTTTCCGAGTTTTTGGGCAAAATTAGCAGAAAAAACTAACAGATAGAAAACCATCCCGTAATACAAAAAGATATGACAGCCACACAAAATACTATTTGGTCACAATTCCTCAGACCTATTTATCAGTTGCTAGTAGATGAAAAACCCTTGAAACAGCTTTATGACAGTATCGACTGGGAAAAAGAAAGCGATCGCTTTAAAAATCCCGATCTTGTATATCCTCGCTACTATAGTTCCCAGAATTTTCATGGCATTAAAGAGGGTTACTTAAATCCTA
Organism: Xenococcaceae cyanobacterium MO_188.B32; assembly: GCA_030065635.1. Taxonomy (GTDB): domain Bacteria; phylum Cyanobacteriota; class Cyanobacteriia; order Cyanobacteriales; family Xenococcaceae; genus JASJDJ01. The sequence goes on along the minus strand of JASJDJ010000061.1, from coordinate 9,609 downwards.
GTACTGCCGTTACCTACGATTCTGTTACTCAATATGTTTTACCTCCCAACGAAACTTGGATACGTCAAGAAGTAATTAATGCTATTGGCGGACAACCGAGAAAAATACTCGATCTTGGTTGTGGAACTGGTTCGACTACTCTTCTGCTGAAGCAAGCATTTCCTAATGCAGAAGTAATCGGACTAGATTTATCTCCCTATATGCTAGTCATGGCAGAATATAAAGCCAAACAAGCAGGATTAGATATTCAATGGTTGCACAAAAAAGCAGAAGCTACAGGTTTTCCAGATAATGATTTCGATCTAGTTACTGCTTCGTTACTCTTTCACGAAACCCCTCCCATCATTACCCAACAGATTCTTAAAGAATGTTTTCGGCTACTCGTACCAGGAGGACAAGTTATTATCCTCGACGGAAATCAACAAACGCTGCGTCATACTACTTGGCTGACAGAAATTTTTGAAGAACCTTATATTAACGATTATGCAGAAGGGAGTATTGATGCTTGGCTAGGTGCAGCAGGTTTTGACTCAATTAGAACAGAAGATGTGTGGTGGACTAATCAAGTCAGTTGTGGATTAAAACCAATACCAAGCGAAAATAATTTCGCTCGAGTGCAGACGGAAATAGATACACTAGATTATCAGCATATCCCAGCACCTGTTTAACGAATATTAGTTATCAAATGACCTTAAAAGCAATCTTATTTGATTTCAACGGCGTAATTATCAACGATGAATCGATTCATGAAGAACTGATCGATGAGATTCTTTTAGGCGAAAATTTACGTCCAGAAGCTTTAGAATACAAAGAATTTTGTTTGGGAAAAAGCGATCGCGCTTGTTTAAAAGATATTCTTTTCCGCCGTGGTAGAGTCGTTACCGATGATTATTTAACTAAGTTGATCGAAGCCAAAACCCAAGCTTACCAACAAAAATTAGAACAATTAGAGACTTTGCCTATTTATCCAGGGATAGAAGCCTTTTTAGACCTAATTAAAACTCAAGAATTAGCTATTGGTTTAGTTTCTGGTGCTTTGCGTGGGGAAATTGAACTAGTACTACAAAAAGCTAGTCTTGCTGACTATTTCTCTGTAATTGTAGCTGGAGACGATTTAGAAGCTAGCAAACCCGAACCCGACGGTTATTTACTGGCAGTAGACAAATTCAATCAATCTCTGCCCAATCTTAATTTAAACCCTTCAGCATGTTTAGCGATCGAAGATACTCCCGCAGGGATAGAAGCAGCCAAAAAAGCAGGAATGCAAGTAGTAGGAATTGCTAACACTTATCCTTTGCATATGCTTCAACGTCAAGCAGATTGGACAGTGGACTATTTTAACGAAATTGAACTAGATAGGGTCAAACAAGTTCTAACTTAAACCCAGTCAAAACATTGATCGATGTTCGACGTTTAATGTTTAATGAATGTAAAGGGGAATTAGCTCAGCTGGTAGAGTGCTGCGATCGCACCGCAGAGGTCAGGGGTTCGACCCCCCTATTCTCCATCTCTCTCAAAAGCTCTCAAATAAACGCTCTCACAGGCATTTGAAAGGTTATCTCGTGATGTAATAGTCTCTCAATTTATAGGTCTATTGTGTTATTTTCGGTCAGTTTAGATATAATTTGGATCGAAAATGGATCGAAAAAACATATCGATCTATCGCTCTTTAAATTCTTTCCATGACTAAAACTGCTAGAGCAAAAAAGGGTACTGTCTCTGTGACTGCCGATAGAGGAAGACTACGTTTAGGGTGGCGGTATAAGGGAAAACGCTATTTTTTATTCATTGGGCTGCCTGATACTGTTACAAATCGTAGAGTGGCAGAGGCAAAGGCTTCTCAGATAGAACTTGATATCATGTCTGGACATTTCGATCCAACTCTTCGAGCCTACAAGGTAATCCTTCCCAATCAAAATCAACTTACAGTTAAGGGTTTGTTCGAGTTATTTATTCAGTACAAAGCCAAAAAAGTTGTTCCAGCCACGCTTGATAAATATCGTGCTTTGCACAGTTATTTGGACAAGTTTTTTGGAGAACGTTCAGTTGCTTCTTTGAATCTAAATGAAACTGAGAAGTTTACAACTTGGTACAACTCCCAGAACTTATCTAAAGTAGTCATTCGCGAACGGCTTAGTCTTCTGAGTTCTTGCTGGCAGTGGGCAATCGAGCAGGGCTTTGTAGAGATAAATTATTGGGCAGAAATGCCATTAAGGATTAGTATACCGCCAAAGCAAATGCCTAAGCCCTTCACTCTCAAGGAGATTAAGTCTATTATCGAGGCATTTAAAGTAGATCGCTACTATAGTCACTATGCCAATTTTGTCGAGTTTCGCTTTGGGAGTGGCTGTCGTACGGGAGAAATCGTTGGGCTATGCTGGAAACATGTATCTGAAGATTGCTCGACAATATGGATTGGCGAGTCTTTGGTTAAAGGAAAGCGAAAAGCTACTAAAACAAATCGAGCTAGGTATATCACGCTAACATCTGAGTTACAGAAAATGTTACAGGAACTCAAACAAACTTTTCCCGCTCCTGAAGAACTAGTATTTAAAGGACCAAATGGAGCACCTATCAATGGACACAATTTTGCCAAGCGTGGATGGAAAAAAATTCTAGCTAAATTGGGTATTGATTATCGAAGACCCTACTATACAAGACACACTTTGATTTCCCATGCCCTAGATCGAGGCATGAATCCAGTAGAGGTTGCACAACTGACAGGGCACGATGTTGAAACTCTGTACAAAAATTATGCAGGAAGTGTGAAGAGTCGTCCCCGTTTACCAAAGTTGTAAAAACCTGTTTCAATGAAAAATATAAGCCAGTTGACGAAGTGAATCGAGCGATCGGGCATAGCCTGGCACTGCGTGATCGCCACTACCTCGATTACTATGGAAACCCAACCAAAAACAAGATCGCTCGACAACTGGCACAGCGTTAGAGGCTTGGAGATATTCGCTCTAACATCTCCAAAAAAAAACAGCCGTAGGCATCCTTATTCTTGTTTAACCTATGCGGTTAATTTGAATTAGGTTGATGTAAATTGAATCAAAATGATATGAGTAGAGCAAAAGATGTTTCGGGAAAATAACTATCGAAGAGCTAATCAATATGACCAAGAAGATATTCAAAGAGAATAAGATTATTAGTTACAATTAGCACATAAAGTCAGCAAAATATCATGAAATGATGGCTACAGTTAGTATTGACAAGTTGATCGTATCTACTCCAGATATCTGTGGGGGAAGACCCAGAATTGATGGCTCGCGGATTACAGTTCAATATATTGTTAAGGAAATAAAAGCAGGTATTACTCCAGAAGAAATTTTAGAAGATAAACCTCATTTAACACTGGCTGCTATTTATACTGCTTTAGCATATTATTACGCTAATAAAGAGTCACTAGATGCTGAGTTTGTCGACTACGATCGAGAATGCGAACAACTCATAGCAGAATATACAAAAGATAGATAAACCACTGTGAGCCGAATTTGCCTTTACCTAGATGAAGATACGATTAAAAGTGCGTTAGTCAAAGCTTTACGAAATGCCGATCTAGATGTGATTACCGTAGCTGATGCTGGGATGTTAGGTTATGCCGATGAAGAACAATTGATTTGGTCAACAGAACATAAACGAGTGATTTACAGTTTTAAGATCGGTGATTTCTGTAGATTACATCAAGACTATATGGTTAAAGAAAAAACGCATAGAGGAATTATTCTGGCACCACAGCAACAATATTCTATTGGTCAACAATTGACAGGATTGCTCAAGGAGCGTTGCTGCTCTATCTGCCGAAGAGATGATAAATCAATTAGTATTTCTGAATTCTTATTTGAAAAATTAGTGGATTGAGACAGGAAAGATCGCTTGATGAGTAGGCAAGCTAGACCACTACACAAAGCGATCGAATGCCCTAATTCTCAAGCAAACTCAGCTAGAGAGCGAATCATACCAGAAGACTTATCAAATAAAACCTCGACTAATCCAGTGTCTCCATGTCGTGCCTTAGCCAGAATTAGCTCTAGAAGTCCTTGTTTAGAAGTATCTCGATTATAGTATTCATCTCGATAGGCAAAGATAATATTATCTGCCACCATCTCTAAAATGCCTGACTGAGACAAATCGGACATCATTGGACGTTTATTTTGCCTACTCTCGACCCCTCTACTAACTTGAGAAAGAGCCAAAATAGGTACATTCAAATCTCCTGCCAACTTATATAGTCCCCTGGCAACATCTCCCAATTCATAACTGCGATTGCCACTACTATCGGCTGCCATCATTTGAAGATAGTCTACCATTACTAAACCCAGTTTTCCCTCCTTAGCTTGGATTTGACGACATTCAGAAGCAATAGCAGAAATAGTAATTCCCCGATTAGCATTGATATACAGAGGTAAACCGACAGCAATCTTGACAATCGAGGCAATACTATCCATTTCATCTTGAGTCAAAGAATATAATCCTGCTCGATGCTTACGGAGGCGATCGCCTCTGATGGGAGTTAAATTAAGATGCTGGTAACAGTCGAATTGGCTAATTAAACTCCAAAGCCGATACTCTAACTGCTTTTTAGTCATTTCCAAAGAGAAAATAGCTACAGGTAGCCCATGTTTAATCATGGTTTGAAGAGCCAGAAAGATTGAAATCGCGCTCTTCCCCATAGATGGTCTACCAGCTAAAATCGTCAGTGTCCCAGGCTCAAATCCCACCATCAGACTATCTAGATCGTAAAGCCCAGTGGAATAGATAGGTGTATTTTCTTTAAGCTGATTAAAAGCAGCAGTAGCAATCTCACTGTTATGTTCCGTATCAGACCTCATATTTTGCTTAGAGACACTAAATATCTCTCGTTCCGACTTATCCAGGAGAATATCTAACTCAATGGTAGTATCATAACCATAGTTAACGATGTTATTTCCTGCTTCAATTGTCTTACGACGGACGTACTTATCCATTACTATGTCTGCATAGCGATCGATATTAACTGCCGAGACAGTACGATTTAACAACTGAGCTAGTTTAGCAGTACCACCAATTTTATCGAGCTTACCCCAATCTGCTAAATAGGTACTCACTGTAATTAAATCTGTGAATTTGCCTTGGCGATGTAATTTAAGAGCCGTATGATAGATTTCTTGATGAGCAGATACATAAAAAGCTTGAGGATGTAAATGAGCTTCAACGCGATAAATTGCTTCTGGGTCAAGGAGAATTCCGCCTAAAATGGCTTCTTCAGCTTCAATACAGCAGGGAGGTAGATTCTGATTCATGATTTTTCTCCTTCTAGCTCTCGCTCTTTTGTTTCGCTCTTACACTTAGTTGGCTCAATATCCTTCAGATATTGCAGTCCTCGCTCGACTTCTTGGCTCAAATCTTGAGTGGGTGGTTGAGACGGAATTTCTATACCATCTGGCTCGACTCTAGAAAAATCATTGAAAATCTGATTGATTTTCTGTTTTAAATCAGATTCAGATTTTTGAAGAGGAGATACTTCACTAGAGTTAATCTGACTAAGATCAGACGAAGGAGTTTCAGCCCAAGGGTCTGAATTTTCTTCGGATAAATCAATTATCGCCTTTGATTTTGGCTGTGATTCTAAATTTGGCTTCCGCTCTTTTTTGGCTAGTTGATTTTCTAATCTTTGTTGCTTGAGATGTTTTTGCCAATTTTTAATCGCTACTTCTTTTTCTTTCAAGGCTTGAGAATCAAAGTTTTGAAATGACTCAGTTACTTTTTGCTTTTCTTCTTGTTGGTAAGTTTGATAGTAAACCTCCCATCGGTTTTGTTTAGCTTTCGTTTTACTGGCTAACCATGCTTCTAGATCGTTAATTGGTTTCTCTAGATTTTCTATTTTCTTCTCTACAAACCTCAAAAAATTTTCGCGCTCGCTTTCTGAGAGAGAGTCTTTAAAGTCTATATAAGTCTTATTAATCTTAGAGTTTTGAAACCCTTGCTCTGACTTTATTTCAGGCGACGATGGCGACATGGGTGACACTTTCGCGACATGAGTGTCGTTTAAGCGATCCTCCTGTCGCTGAGACGATCCTCCTGTCGCCGAGACGATCTCTATGTCGTCTGGCGACGTAGATGTCGCCACCTCAGATTGCTCCCCGATTTTGGCAGAATCATCATTTTCAAAGGTTGATTTAGATTTCATCTGATACTTAAATTTGTTAATTACCAGATCGATCAGATTCTCTGCTCGCAATTTAACTAAAGCTCTTTGAACAGTACGGCGACTAATTCTTAGATCTTTGGCAATTTCTTGTGTATCGGCTTCAATCAGCTTTTGCCCAAAAGGATCGTTAGTTTTTAGCCACAGGTAAACAGAAAGCTCAGACTGAGTAAGAATCTGATTAAGATGGAGTAATTCTTGGTGTTGAAGAGGATAAAACTTACCTTGGATTTTGGTTGATGACATAATCGTTCAAAAAAAAGATGTAGTGAATCCGTGCCTCTTAGAAAGGTTTAAGAGACACTTTTTTCTGTTGTAGAAGTGGAAGCTAGTCTATTTAGACTTACGACCGCGCTTTTTGGTCTGATTGGAAAGCAAAGAAGCTTGATAAACTTCAATGGCATTTTGATGAACAAGAGGCTCGGAGATATTGGCAAGCCAATCTCGCAAAAGACCCTCATGATATCGAATAGTTCGAGAATTCAAATACTGAAAGTGGATTCCCAAAATCCAGTGTTGTTTTCGATAAGTCTTCAGTGTATGGGTTGAAATTCCCAATAATTTGGCAGCAGCATTTTTATCTACCCAATTATTGTTGGCTAATGATTCTTGCGTTATGGAAACTAACATGGTTTTTTCTCCTGTGTGTATCGCCGAGATACAAACCACATAGACTCTTCCATAGCAGCTGTATTGCTGACCAAATCAAATTTCACTTTAGTCAAGTAAAATAGAGATAGCCAGCTATAGCTGACAATAGAGAGTCGAGAGCTTAGGGGTACTTTTCACTTTGGTCGGTGGACCCAGTTTATCTCGGCTTTCTTTAATTTAATGATGTTTCGTATTCAAACTAGCACATAATTATCTAAAAATATATGATTATTTTTTATTTGCAAGCTTTCTTGATAGAGTATTAATTCGCTATTTTTGATGTGTACGCATATTTTTGCCTTTGATTAATTTTTTTGTACTGGTAATTATTTAACCAAACTGAACTGTGATAAGCCTAAATTTTAAGAGAGAGTCTGACTCAAATCAGTTTTTAGCAGAATTAGTTAGAAGAATTAGGAGTACTAATAAACTTACTCAAGCATCTTTCGGAAAACTGTTTCAGCCCCCAGTTACGCAGTCCACGATAGCGCGTTGGGAAAAAGGAGAACAAATACCAGATAAAGTCCATTTGTCCACAATCGCCTCTTTTCTCGACCTTTCAACTGATGAACTATTAACACTTATTGATAATCCTATCAATGATGCAGATAGCTTACCGATAAAGAAAAAAACCCTAACACCCAATAAGAAACATCTAAAAATTTTGAAACAAGGAGTAATAGTATGGAATCAATGGAGAGAAGACAACCCAGATGTAATTCCAGAACTTGCTGGTGTGAAATTAAATGACTTAGAACTAGAGGGAATAAATCTGAGAAATGCTGACTTAAGAGGTTCTGACTTAAGTAATGTGCATTTTCATTTTTCTAACTTTATGTATGCTGATTTGAGTCAGGCGACTTTAAATAATGTTATTTTTTCTTACGCATGTCTAAGTCAAGCAAATTTTTCAAAGGCTTTTCTGAGAGAAGTTTTCTGTTTAGACGCTGTACTTTCCTCCGCTAATCTTCAAGATGCTAATCTTCATGATGTCAACCTTAACTCTGCTAATTTGTCTAGGGCTAAATTAGATAGAGCTAATTTAAGCAAAGTAAAATTAAGGGGGGCGAATCTAACACGTGCTTCTTTGGAAAATGCAACTATTTCTGATTCCAGAATTTTTGGGGCTTCTTTTTTAGAAGCTAACTTAAACCATTTAAGACTAGAGGATATTAGGATTTCACCTGTAGAAATTGAGCTTCGTATAAATGACGGTCTCCCTGTAAACGACCTAGCCTTAGCACAAATTACTTATTTACATCGCTATCATCCTTCTCTAATTCGGAAATTCATGGAAAATTGTCGATTAGAGGAAGAAGCTATTAAACTAGCTAATATCATTGTTGATAAATATGGACAATATAGTCATGCTTATGATTTCCGAGTTTATAGCAATATCAAAGAAACGCACAAACCTCCATATTATGAAGTCAAAAAGGATGATAATTATCTTCATGTAGAAGTAATTCCCGACCGTCAATATAAAAAGCTTGTTCTATTAGGGAAAGTAAATCAAAGAATAATTTTAAGAATAGATGCTGGAATTACTGAAAGCAATCTTAGTTCCTCTGATCTCGAAAGTCTAAGACTATTAGTTTATCTGGAATCAAAAAGACAAAAAGAGCGAGTGTGTATATTAGTTCCAATTGCCATTCAAATTTTTGAGAGCAGGAAAAATAATAAATTTGTTTGTAAAGAATATATTTTGGAAAAAATTGAACAGGAACTAATTCTTTATGAAAACTCAAAATCTAAAATAGAATTGATGAGAACTATTTTTTATGAAAATGAATGGCACATTGTCAATTCTAGTTTAAGCGAAGATGATATTGAATATTTTCAAAAGCTCTAAACTTTGCTTCAAGCATAAGGTATAAACAGAAATACTATGGCTTTTCATATAATTAATAAGGTGCTAAAAAATATTTTTTAGCACCTCAAAATACTTTTTAAATATCATCTAAATCTAATTTTTTCCACTGCTGAGATATTGAGTTATCTTGATTTTGAATGTTAGAAATAAAACGCTCAATTCGCCGAGGAAACTTCTTGACCTTAACCTTAACCGCAGCAGCAGGCAAACTAGCTATCTTAAAATACCCTCTCAAATCGGGTAAATCTTGCAATTGGGCAGGGAGAACAGCATAACTTTCTTTTATCTGCTCGTTCTCACTCACAGTTCTATTTTGCCCACCTCGATGAGTAGTGCGACTTCGATTACTCGTTACCTGAAATGATTCCTGCTTGCCAATAATCTTTGCCATGGTCTCTGCCGTTTGGGGGTCAGCACAATTTAAGATCAACTTGGTTTTAGTTCCCTGTAAAATAATGCGGGTATCCTCTCGACCATAAATTTTAGTAATCTGCGCTTCAGTTTGAGTACCCAAAATCGGACAACCTAAAAACTTCCGACTCTCACTGAGTAAGCGATGTAAACTAGGTAACTGATTTAATGCACCCAATTCATCGATGACAATAGCAGTTTTTCTATTTCGTTCCTCATTAGAAAGTAAACCCTTGAGCATTAACTCAAAAACCAGACTATACAAAGGCTTCAATAACTCTGCATCATTTTCCCTCAGAGTAACAAAAATCCAACGAGGACTATCACTTTCACCCCAACGATAGAAGCTTAATGTTTGTCCTTGAGGCTCAACCAAAGCAGAATAGAACTGACAGTAATTAGCCACGGTAGATAAAACCGAGGTAGCTGCTTTTGGTTCTTCTAAATATCTAGCAGCCAGAGTACCTGAAAGAAAAGAACTTAAAGT
>JASJDJ010000236.1 GCA_030065635.1 Xenococcaceae cyanobacterium MO_188.B32 | reverse complement strand
TTTTCTCCTTGCTCTGGAGATTCTCTTTCGTTTCCCGATTCCATTATGGTTTGACCTCTATTTCAGATGTGCTTCATTTGTGGAACTGCTGGATGTGGGCTTAATATAAATTTACGAACAGTCTCTAAAAAACTGTGCCCATAATTTAAATTGTCTGTTCATTGGTGGTTCTTTTCCTCAGACCAGAGACGGCAATCTCGATAATTCCCAAAGCGATTGGTTTCCCACTCCGTTACCTCAGCGCAATCTGTTCCGCGATGAAGCCCAAATTTTGTCCCGTCTTGGTCTCGCTACTTTTCGGTATGATAAACGAGGTTGCGGTCAAAGCGAAGGGGATTTTAATACTGCTAGTCTGTTCGATTTAGTCGATGATGCTGTTTCGGCATGGCAATGGCTACGAAATATACCAGAAATAGATGCTGAGAGAATAGGTGTTCTGGGTCAAAGCGAGGGTGCAGTGATTGCTTTAATGTTAGCAGCCCAAAACCCCGACATTTACTTCTACATCTGGCAGGGAGGAATCTATAACAATCTAGAACAAATAATTAGATGGCAAGCAGAAGCTTTTTGGCAATCTGAGCCTGCCCAAATCGATAACTTCAAGCAAAATGTCCCGCTGATGTATTGGATTTACCAACAGATTGACGAGATGATTGCTCGTGCTAAAAGAGGTGAAAATTTCTGCCGACTGGGAGATGAAGATTGGTCAAAGAATTTATACTTACAGGATTTGAAGGAGCATCTTGGTGGTTATTTAATTCTTATTGAGGAATAGATATCAAGTTTGATAGCTTTTTTTTGTTGATTAAAAGAGAGCCAAAAAATTGATAGAAAGATAAGAGAGAGATTTTATCCCATCAATTTAATTGGGATGGCAGTATGAAGATCTTGGTTGAGCCAATAGGTTGTGATTTCTGCTTGAAAAAGCGCACCGCCCGCTTCGAGGTTTCCCCCATTCGAGGGCAAGCCTCGAAGTAAGGACGGAGCAAGAAAGAAGTTTTTTATCTTACAACTCAATTTCATTTAGGGGGAACAGCACCAAAGAACCGTACTCAGTAGTATGCAACTTAATTATTGTACCTCATGCTACCGAATTGCGTTTTGGCTATTTGGAGCGAGCTATCAAAGGAAAGGGAAAAGTCATGTGTTTACGTACAATTCCCTCAATTTAGAGCGGGGTTACGTTGCCAAAACTGAGGGAATTTATGTAATATTGGCTAGATAGTAAATCAAAAACTCAATTCGATGACAGTTAACGTCGAGACAGCATTGGAATTACTGGATACCCTACTACCACCTGGTTCTATTAATGCTGTCAAGGCTCTGATTTTTCGGCAAGCTTGGGAAAATAAAGGATACGCAGAAATCGCCGAAGAAGCTGGATACGCTACGGAATATATCAAAGAATCGGGAGCGCAACTCTGGCGAACTATGTCAGACGCTTTAGGCGAGCGGGTAACCAAAAATAATTTTCGTTCTCTATTACGTCAAAGATTTGAAAGCCAATTAGCTCAAGACGAAAGTTCAGTCCCAGCAACTGTCAAAGTTTCTAAGACTCAAAAATCTACCAGAGATTGTCGAGAAGCTGTTGATGTTTCTAACTTTTATGGTCGCACTACAGAATTAGCTCAACTACAGGATTGGATTATTAGCGATCGCTGTAGTCTAGTCGCGGTATTAGGAATGGGTGGTATGGGTAAATCTGCTTTAGCAGCTAAAGTGATTCAACAATTACAAAATGAATTTGACTATATTATCTGGAAATCCTGTCGCCATATTCCTGATTTGAACACTTTGTTGAACGAGTTAGTTTCGTTTTTTTCGGAGGGACAACATACCGAAGGCTCGATCGCTTCGTTACTTAAATATCTACAAACTGCTCGTTGTTTAATTGTTTCAGATGGCTTAGAAACTTTGTTGCCAGAGAAAGCTCTAGAATATGGCAGGCTGTTAAGAACTATCGGGGAAACAACTCATCAAAGTTGTCTCTTGTTCACCAGTAGAGAAAAGCTCCCAGAAATTGCTGTACTAGAAGGAACTCAATTAGCAGTGCGCTCTCTACAAATAAGAGGTTCGCTAGCTACTGCTTTACCTTTGCTAGAAAACCTGGGACTATCGGGGACAGAAGCCGAAAAGCAGCAACTTTGTCAGTATTACAACTATAATCCTCAAATTCTTAAGATTGTTGCTAGCTCGCTCCAAGACCTTTTTGATGGCAATTTGACTCGTTTTCTAGAGCAAGGTTCGGTCAGTTTTAATGGGGTTCGTCAGTTTCTGGCTCAACATTTTCAACCTCTGGACAATTTAGCTAAAACTGTTCTGATTTGGTTAGCAATTAATCGCAAATGGACAACAGTAGCAGAATTACTTGCAGATATTGTTCCTACTGTTTCCCGTGCCGATTTGTTAGAAGCCTTAGAATATCTTAACTGGCGATCGCTTATTAAAAAACAATCTGGCAAATATTCTATCGAACCAATGCTTAGGGATTATTGTACTGACTATCTCACCGAAATAATTGCCCAAGAAATAATCGAGAGTAATTTAGCTCTTTTTAACACTTACGCTTTAATTAAAACCAATGTCACAGAAAAGATTAGACAGATTCAAGTTCAGTCTATTTTAGAGCCAATTACTGCTCGACTTCGAGGGACGTTTACTTTTGCTAGAGCTTTAGAACAGCAATTACTGTTAGTTCTCGGTAAGCTACGAGTAATGCCAACTCAAGGGGCTGGTTATGGTGTGGGAAATCTAATTAATCTCTGCATACATTTAGAAATTGACTTACAAGATTATGATTTTTCCTCTTTAACTATCTCTCACGCCTATTTAAAGAACGTAAATTTGCACCGAGTTAACTTTGCCTATGCCGATCTGACTCATTCTGTGTTTGATGAAACTGTTAGTAGTATTCAAACTCTGGCTTTTCATCCCCAAAAAACACTTCTCGCTTCAGGAAACTCTCGTGGTGAAGTAAACTTTGGGGAATTAGAAACTGGGCAATCTCTCACAACTCTTGGCAAACATAGTGATAAGGTCTTGTCAGTAGCTTTTAGTCCTGATGGCAATACTTTAGCGAGTGGTGGTGAGGACGGCAGACTAAAAATTTGGGAGCTCACAACAAATAAATTTATGAGAGTTTTACAGGAACACAACAGCGAAATATGTGCCTTAGCTTGGAGTCCAGATAGTAAAACTATTGCCAGTAGTATCGATAATGCGGTTAAACTGTATCCTACAGAAACAGGTAAATTAATCTCTAATCTAGAGCATGGTAGCAAAGTTCTTACAATAGCCTGGAGTTCAGACGGAAAAATCTTAGCTAGCGGTAGTAATGACAGCACGATTAAACTCTGGGATGTTAATACAGGTGATTGTCTTAGGGTTTTAACAGGACATGGTGATTCAGTAAATGATCTCGTCTTTAGTCCTGATGGGGAAACTTTAGCTAGTAGTAGCGATGACTCTACGATTAAATTATGGGATGTAGCGACAGGAAAATACTTTCAAACCTGGCGAGGATACAATGATACGGTTAATTCTATTGCGTTTAGTCCCGATGAACCGATCTTAGTTAGTGGCAGTAAGGACTGCACTATCAAATTCTGGAATATCTATACAGGACAGTGCTTAAAAACCATTTCAGAACAAGCTGCTGTAACCTCTGTGGTATTTAGTCCCGACGGCAAAACTGTAGCTAGTAGTAGTAAATATGGACAGATTAAATTGTGGGATGTTGAGACAGGAGAATGCCTACAAACCTTGAAGTCGATCGGACTTTACGAAGAGATGAATATTACTGGGGTCAAGGGTTTAACTGACGAACAAATTGTCAAGTTAAAAGCTTTAGGTGCTGTTGAAAATTAACTATAGAGAGAATCCACATTACTTTTTACTTACTGTTTCTTTTTCATCTCTTCCATAACCATCAGAGGTTATGACTTTATCCCTACTGAAAAGCTAAGGGAGTCCTTTTAGAGTAAAGGTACATGAGAGGTGATGCTCTTAATTGTTTCAGGTATCGCGCTCAGGAGGTGAATCCTCAATGCAAGTGCAATGGAAAAAATTACTAGCAAAAATCATAGTTTGGTTGGCTGCTGAAATTTTACTCAACTTCCTGGGATTCGATAACCTAGCCGATTACAGCGAATTTTTATTTGTTCGCCATTGCATCGATGTAGTTGTTTTTTACAGCTAATAACAAATTACAGCATTGTTTCACACAGGAGGAAAAAAATATGGGTTTCAAATACATTAATGAAATAGCTACATCTGAAAACATTAATCAACTGCTTACTTTAATCGATCGCGTTGCAGGGGCATCATCTGATGTTAATAATGTGTTTGATGTTACCGATATGCTGCGGGATAGTCCGCAGATGGAGCAATGTCTTAATTGGATGAAACAAGATCCAGCTACAGCCAAAATGATTGAAGAACAGTACATGGGTGCAGACTACGATCTAGAGGCAATGCTAAAAATGCCTAAAGATTCTCTGGGTTGGACTTATGCCAAAGTAATGACCGAGATTAACTACGATCCTAAATTCTACAGACTGCGTGAAATCGAATCCGACACTGATTATGTGATTAATCGCATTCGCAAAACCCACGATCTCCACCATATTTTGACAGGATTTAGTATGGATGATTATGGTGAAGCTGGAGTAATTTCCGTGACAGTTGCTCAAACTGGCTATCCTGGTTGGATGCTAATCGATATTCTGTCGATGTTGTTGAACTTTTTTGCAGGAGAGAACGAACTCGGAACAGATGTGGAATATGACTTTGATACGATCTCAACAGGAATTAAAATGGGTCGAGCAGCCAAGCCACTATTTCCTGTGAAGTGGGAAGAACGTTTTGAAGTTCCTCTAGAGCAATTACGAGCAGAGTTGAATATTAAGCCTGTTACTGAAGGTAGATGGAGTTGGTATACTCGTCCTAATTTGCGTGCAGCGGTTGAGTTAGACGATTTAGTTGCTGCTTGAAGATATTTGCTCTCACAGATTCTTTAAAAGTAAAGGTTTGGAGTCTTCCATTATCCATTGTCCTTTATCAATTGCTTGGTGACATTTACCCTACTTTTTTCAAATTGTCATATCAACTCTACTAACTAATCCTCTGACATTATCCCTACTGACTCATCAAGAAGATAATTTTAGACTGAACTTTAGAAACTTGAGATAGGAAATGTAACTACTAAAAACTGATTCTGTAAAGCTTATTGCTCACTTTTTGATGGAGGTAATTATGACCTCGAACAAAATAAAAAACTTAATTCGAGGCTTGATCTCTCCTAAGCGGTTATGGCTGAGTTGGGAAACAACAATTATGGCAATGCTAGCGACTTCAGCAATAATTGCGATCTCTCCTCTGGCGAGGCACTGCGCGATCGCACTTCCCAGAGCTTTTCGCTCTCATGTTTCCGTGATTTCAACAGTAACCTATTCGTTAAATACAAAATCAGTACATTTAGCTAAAAGTTCTTTTCCTGACGGTATTTACCTATATGGAAACTCTCCAACACCAGAGCAGATTGGACAAGAGTATATCGTCTTTCAAGTACGGCAAGGACAAGTAGTAGGTGCATTTTATTTGCCTCAGTCTGAGTTTAATTGTTTTCAAGGCAAGCTTGATGCTACTCAATTGACTTTGAAGATGCTCGATCCCGATGAACTAACAAATACTGAGTCAGAGTTTGCTTTTCGTCCTAATAGTCAAGCATCTTCATCCCAAAGTTTGGCAGCTTTTAGTTCTACTGGAAGTCATTTATCGCCAAATGAAAGAGCGATTTCTAATTTCCACCAAGTCAACCTAGAAACTTATTATCCAATTACTCAGATTAGTAATAACGATCGCCGAATTATTGCTGCCTGTCTAGATTTTCAAAATCAATAACTCATCTAAATATTTAGGAGATAATTATCATGACAACTGAAACTATTACTACTCAAACATCTGAGATCACTCCTGTTTCGGAAGCAACTAAAGCTTTAGTAGAACAAAAACTACCAGAACAACCAGACGAGATTAAACAAAAAATGGGCGAACTGGTAGAACTAATTAAAAAGCAAGCAGAGTTGGAATTAGAATCAGCACAAGACATAACCCGCGAAACATATGTTAAGGCGATCGCTAATGCTAAAGCAACTTTGAAACAGACTGAAACTTTCTTTGCCGAACAAGAACAAACTCTCCAGCAAAAGATTCAGGAATTAAACACTCAAGCCGATCGAGAATGGGAATCTTTTTTGGGTGATGTAAAAAACATGGGCGATCGCATCGATAAAGCAATTAATGCAGCTTGGAAAGCTCTAACCGAAGAAAAATCATAGTTTATTAGGGATTGGGGATGAGGTATTGGGAAATTCCTAGTCCCTAGTCACCAGTCCCCAATCTCTAACTTTAACATTTCGGAAGATGGAACCTAACGCAATCTTAATTACTCAAATAGGAATTTTGGCGCTGCTGCTAGTTGCCTGCTTTGCAGCGATCGCTCTTAAACGTCTCAAATTGCCTTACACTGTGGGTTTAGTTATTGTCGGTTTAATTGTGGGTTGGCTAGCTCAGAATGTGGAAACACTACGACCATTACAAAACTTAACTCTATCCCCAGATTTAATCCTATTTGTCTTTGTACCGTTTGCCAACAATAATCCTTTTATTCAAATTTGAAGCAGGATGATATTTTGGCAGAGTGTATTCCTTCTAATCATCAGCTAGCTAATCCTTTGACGACTTCTTGGGAGAAAATGACCAACAAATTTTTGCGGTTAGTCACTCCCCATCCTGAATTCCAAGTTCATCAACAAGAACACGAGTTAAAATTACGCTATGAATATAATGCTGCGGTAGTTTATGTTGGCGATCGAGTAGCGCAAGAAGTCAGTCATATGACCAAAGAAGTTTCTCAAAATATAGAACCAGCTTTCTTGGCTGATTCTACGATTTTTCAAACACGCTCTCTAAGTTAGCAGCAGAAGGGTTAGTCTCTAACTCTGTAGCCAGCAAAATACGCGATCGCTTAGAAGCTGAAACACCCCTCCAGTTTTCGAGTTGAGACGGTTTACTCGATGCCAAGCAATCTGCTACTTCATGACTTTTATCCCACTTAATCTCCTTTCTAGTTTGCGTAGGTCATGACTTTCTTCTTACTGACTAGTCTCCGAACTTTCCCTAAAGTAACAACAAACGAACTCATTTCAGGAGCAAATTAATGTTTTCTAACTTTCGCAACCTTAACCAAATACTAATCGGTCTGGGAACTGGATTACTTTGCTTTGGCAATAGTGCACTTGCAGCCGAATCAGTTTTATTAACTTACAATCAAGAAGAGCTGAATATCCCAATTTCTAAACTGAAGAGCTTTTCTCAAACTGGTGTTCTCACTCCTCAGATGGAAACTTTCTTTCAGACAACAGAACAAGTTCCCAGAGTTTGGAGTAATTTACTAACTGACGAAGTCAAAGTCCCTGAATTCATTGAATCTTTTCTAGAAAGTCCACGGGGTCGTTTTGTCTTGCATCGCATTGAAACAGTAGTTTTTCATCTTGATGAGAAAAGCCAAGCAGAGATCGATACAGCCTTAATTAATTCGATGAAAGATGATGACACTATTTCGATTATGGAGATAGTCGAAAAGTATCCCGAACCTACTCAGTAGATGGACAAGTTTTTGATTGGCGCGATCGCCAACCCCTCATTGATTTTTATGGCGATTCGGTTTTAGTACTAAAGTTCTAAAA
>JASJDJ010000235.1 GCA_030065635.1 Xenococcaceae cyanobacterium MO_188.B32 | reverse complement strand
TGATGATATTTAACCAGACCTAATATAATATTGTTGACATTTTTCTGGGAAGAAACTTAAGGTCAAACATCGCTCAGTTCTAAGGTTAGAAATTTGTTTAACTCCATTAATAAAGACAACATGAATTCCTTGAAAGCATTGAAAGATCCAGCGTAATGTGGGACGGTCTGTTAACTTTCCTAATTGATTTTTAACCCCTGTCTTCAATTCAGATAACTTTAAGCGCAATTGTCGAGCGACCAATTTTATAGACCAATAAACATAATCCCATCAACATAGCCATAGTTTCAATTCTTTCGGAAGTTTTTAAATAGATGGCATCGGCAAAAAATAAAGGGTCTTTGAGAAAAGCAAATCCTCTTTCTGCTGCTTGTTGTTGTCGATAAGCTCTCAGAATTTCATCTTCACTTAATTCTTGAGCTTCTAGGATATTAGTAGCTAAAATAAACCGACCCGCTCTCTTTTTTTCTGTAGCAATTATCGCCGAATTTTCTAAGAGAGTGGCTTCGATTTGATAAACATACTTGTTTGACTTTTTAGACTTAACTTTAATCAGCTTAACTAGATTTAACTGATGATATTTCAGTTTTTTATTCTCGGTTTTGACAATGGCTTTAGCCTCCGCAGCAGTCTCGAATTTTGACCGACCTAGACGGGCAAGTAACTGGCGAGCTGCGAGCTGTTTTTTGGTCAACTTCTTCTCTAGTTTTCGCAAGTCTGATTCTTTTCTTTTTTCACTTTCTACTACTAGCCATCTTTGTTCTATTCCGACCTAATTACTTTTTTTTATGGCGAAGGCATACCCAGGATTTTCTAAGCTCTTGACTAATTCTTTTTCCGTTATCTCTGTGACTAAATGTTGGGCAGCTTTAATCGATAAAGGGACTCTGGTTATCCAGTTTAAATCTTTGATCAACAACAGATTGTCTTGACTGTATAAGGCACTATCTGCCACCTGGATACTTTCAAAATCTACTTGTTTTTTGAAGTCAGCTAAGATTTTACCAAAGACAGCTTTATCGGTTTCGTTCCCATCTCCTGTCCTCAAAAATAAGGGAATATCTCCATCCCCACTCACTATTAAATCCAGGATAAATTGTTTTAAATCTGGTCGATAATCGCGAGAATAACCATAGGTAATCTTAATCGGTTGAGCTAGCGGTTCATTCTCTAATGATTCATCTTTTTTACCTTCTCTGACTACCTCCACTTCTGGCCAGTCCTGTTCATATTTTCCCTGGAGAGAAAACGAGGTAGCGATCTTTATGAGAATAGTTGGTTGATATGCCATATTTTTTGACAGCAGCTAACGCGATCGACAGAAAAATATTACTTAGTCCTTTGACATAAAGTTTATCCTAACTTCGGCCAATTTTGTCGTCATTCAAATGTTCTGGCAGTATCCCCTCTTCTAATAAATGTTCTGTAGCTTTATCTTGAAAAAATTGCGGAAATAAATATAAAGGTCGAGAGACAAAGCCTAATCCATTCAACATAATTGCTTTGACTACTAGTCCTGCATTTACTATTTCTCCTGGCTGAATTCCTATTTGGTCATTGATAATTTCTACTATTCCTAGTTCATCAACTATTCCGGCTACTAATCCCAAATGGTCGAGATTTTTTACTTGAATTTCCCCATTTATTGGTGTCATTTAAGAGACTATTTTGGTAGCAATTAAGATTCCGCAATAGTCTCTTTTACCATGAAATCTCTCTTGAGCCAAATTCTGACTCAACTTAAACATTAGTACTATTACGTCATCTAGATTGATTATCATTCTCAGACAATGAGTTGTGACACTTTAGGGTGCGGAAGATGGGTATTTACCCCTTTTCGTCAACCCTTATTTCTTGACCGACGCTCTAGGAGGTAGGGGGGGATAAAATCATACCCCGTACCCTGATTCGATTCGGTAACGCCAAAAATTGCTAATCCGTATCCGCAGGAACAAATAACTCTTTATCCGCTAAATATTTCCAAGCTACTCCTTCAGGGTCTTTACTTTGACTCCATTCAGGAAAGTCTGGTTTACTTTTCCGTCTGCCTACTGTACTAGAGTTTAGGTCAAGACGTTTAGCTAAATCTGCTTGAATTAAAGCAGACAAAGGATTCATTTCTGTCTTAGTTTTAGTAGTTACTTTAGTTTCAGATGTCTTATCTAAAGGAACGGATGAATCTGCTTTAACTTCTTTAGCAACAGTAGCTGATTTTTGTTCTTGTTTGGCTAATTGTGCTATCCCCTTGACAGACAATTTATTTTGTTTTTTCGCTGCTGCTAAACTGTCAACAAATTCAGGGGCTTTGATGGGAGAATATTCCGCCTCTTCTTCTTGTATACTTATAGGCTCTTCCGTAGATGGCGGTTCACTATCTTCAAAAATGGTATTTAAGGCTCCAGCAGTGAGAAAATAGAATACTTCGCCTCTGTCTTTAACTATTTTTTTCTGTGCTCCGTATTCTTCAGCTTTCCTTTCTAGGAAAATTCTAGCCGATCTTGCAGGAAGATTTGCTTTGAAGGATAAATCTACTGGAGTTAAGCATCCCCGATTTTCTCTAATGAGGTCTTTAAAGTAAGGATTTACTTGCATACTCCATTGTTGCCACTGATAATTCTGCCAAATTCTCCAAGCAATAATCAGGATAGCTAAGAGTAATAGAAATGGCCAGAGTTTATAGACAACAATAATTGCAAAGGCAATAGGAATGATCAGAACTAGAATGCCAGTAGCACTATTATCTAAAACTTTTCCAGTCATAATTCTGGTTGCAATTGATTATTTTGATATCTTGCAGCAACGCAAGTGTTGCATTGCTCATAATTGCCAATACTAAATCAATTTGCATTGCAATGCACGCAACTAAGGCAAAGATTTACATCTTGCAACTATACTGCTGCCTTTAAATTAGTTAAATCTAGGCGTTGCAACATTGATTTGCGGGCTGCAACAGCTAAATCATCTTTAAGTTTTGTTAAGGTAAGATCGGTTCGATATTTTTGTTGTAATGATTTTTGTATTAGCCAATCTGCCAAAAAAGGATTTTTTGGTAAAAGAGGACCATGGGCATAAGTGGCGATCGCGTTTCGATAGAAAGCTCCTTCCGTGCCATCTTCTCCATTATTACCATAACCTTGGATAACTTTACCCAAAGCAGCAACTTTACCTAAGTAGGTGCGTCCACCATGGTTTTCAAAGCCAATTACTAAAGGTTTTTCTCCTAACATAGTTTGTAAGTCTTCTGCTAGGGGAGAAGCAGTAATTTCAAAAACCACGTTACCAATACAACGTTGGGCTTCTATTCCTGGATGTTTGCTCACTAAATCTAATAAACCCAAACCTTTTATTCTTTGCCCTAAGGCTGGTTCATAATAGTGACCGAGTAACTGAGGTGAACCACAAGTAAATACACCAGGAGTACCAGATTCAAGTTTAGTCCTGAGGGCTTCTGCTTTGCTTCCTTTTAAGTCGCGCATGACAATTTCTTGTTGACGGTCTTGCGCTCCACCACCGACGATTATATCTATACGCTCAAAGCTTTCCACTACAGTTTGCCGATCTAAAGGCACGATCGATACATCGATATTGCGCCACTGACAACGGCGTTGTAGACAAATAACATTACCGCGATCGCCGTAGGTACTCATTAAATTAGGATACAGCCAACCAATTCTTAATTCCATAGTTTTTTTCTGAGTGGACGCAGTTTAACTACGTCCTTATTGTTTACCCTAATGAGCTTACTAATACTTCTGTCACTGGATGAAAGTAGAAAGCTAAACCCAAGACCATATAAGTTGCCAGTAGTAAGCTGCCTTCTAACCAATTAGAGTTGCCGTCAGAACTAATGGAATTAGCAAGCAATACGGCTACCGCTACGGCTACTAATTCAAAAGGATTAAAATTTAAATCCATTGGTTGACCAATAAGCGAACCTGCAATCACTAGTACGGGAGCAACAAATAAAGCGATTTGCAGACTAGAACCTACAGCTACTGATACAGACAAGTCCATTTTATTTTTAAGAGCTACTGTTATAGCGGTGGCGTGTTCTGCTGCATTACCAATAATTGGTAAAAGAATCACCCCAGTAAACAAAGGAGTTAAGCCTAATTGGCTAGTTGCCTCTTCTAAAGAATCGACCAGTAATTCTGATTCTATAGCGACAGCCAGAGTAACTATCAGCAACACTCCAATCCAAAACCATAAATTAACTTCTTGTTTAGATTCTGTTTCTGTTTCTTCGTTTTCCTCAAATTCAGCTACTCCTACATCGTAAAGATAGGAATGAGTTTTCATCGAAAATAACAAAGTAAGTCCGTAGACTAAAATCAGCACTGCTGCTACAGCTATAGAAAGTTTTTGTAGAGTAGTTTCGCCAATGCCTGTAGAAGTATATTCAACTGCTGTTGGTAATAAAATCGCAATTACCGCTAAATTCATAGAAGAAGCATTTAGGCGGGCTGCTTTTGGCATAAAATCTTGTTCTTTATAACGTAAACCTCCTAAAAGCATAGAAAAACCCATAACTAACAGTAAATTACTAATAATTGAGCCAGTAATGGTCGCTTTTACCACCTCAATTAATCCTCCTTTGAGAGCGACAAATGCCAGAATTAATTCTGTAGCATTACCAAAAGTTGCATTGAGAAGTCCACCCAAATTAGGTCCGACAACAACAGCTATTTCTTCTGTAGCTTCACCCATATAAGCTGCTAAAGGAACAATACCCAAGCCAGCCGTAACAAATACGATCGTTGCTTCCCACTTAAGAAAATAAGCAGCAATAGAAATCGGAATAAATAGCAATAAGGCTAAAAAAATTGTGTTCTTGTTGAGCATCTAAAGTTTCCGTTGTTGTATAAATCCCCTAACTGTCATAGCACGTTATGCCAATTATCGAATATAGCGCAAGACTTATTCGATTGCTTCGTGGTGATTCCCATGTAGTGAAAAATGATCGATCAGCTTTGCTGCCAGTCAAGCTGGGCACTTATTTAGTAGTACTTGTATGCTTAATAAGCAGCTTTAAGTCAAAATAAATAATAACCAGAATTAGAACTAGTAATGGCTGGTTCGTTAGCTGCGGATCTAGCCATATCAATTAACTCTTGCTTTGATACACAATCATCACTGCATTTTTCTGTGATAAATAAATGCACTAGTTCATCTTGTTTCCAGACAACAAACTGAGAATCTTCATCTTGGACAAAATAGAAACCTTGAGCTTCTTTACCCAAATTAATACGGGTAACATCTACACTATCTGAGGGCAAGTCATCAGCTTGAATATCAGTTTTAGAGATACTTTCTGTCACGCCAATTATGCCTACAGTGCAATCAAGAGGATCGTCCTCATAAGCACAATCAGAAGTTTCAGACACTAACACAGTAAAGACCTCTCGATCGCTGGCTCCCAGACTAATTACATCCAAATCATCATCAGGAATAAAAGCATAAAGCTCTAAATCTTCAGCAACAGAAGGTAGAGAAGCAGGTAAACGCATTTTAAAATCTGACGGTATACGATCGCGTATCTCTTCTATGATGGGTTGAAAAATCGGGGCTGGTTTGGCTTGAGATTGATGAGGTTGATATGAATCAATGCCGAGACTTACGGCTACCAAAGTCCAAAATAATAGTTGATATTTCATTTTTGTTCAAGATTAAGAATGATATTTTCTGAGATCGCAAACTGCTTACGCAAAGCAGGATAACGAAGGTCACTCTGAATTAAAGTCAAAGAATCTCCCAACCAATAACATCTAAGAGTTGTAAATCGGTATCGCTAATAGTTCCTATTTCTCCGAAGGTAAGACTTGGATCCATAATGCCAATCCCCAGATTGCTTTTCCAGTGAGATATTTGTCCACCATCTCCCCCAATACCTGTAGCAAACTGAGCAATTTCTGTCTGACCTCGATCGAGAGAAAAATATTTATCTTCTTCTCCAGTAGTAAAATCAATTACGCCCAAATCTGCACTGCTATTACTAAAGCGAAACAAATCCATAGGATTAAGAGTATACTCATCCTCTGAAATAAATAAATCTGCTTGAATATTTTCTAGTAAAGGTTCGAGGGGACTACCTGCAATCAACTCACCAAGATCGATATTGTCAATGACTTCTTCTAAGCCTAAGTCAGCAATTACATCTTCTAAGCCTAAAAATTCAATGATATCTTCTAGTTCAATCTCATCAGAAGCAATTAACTCTCGCAAGTTTTGACTGGCGAACCTATCTAGTTTGTCTATACCAGATTCAACTCCTAAAACATGACCAATTTCGTGTATCGCAATACCCTGGAAATCCAAAGCATTATCAGCAATTCCATCACTATTGTCGAAATCCCAATTAAGATCGCTATTAAAAGTGATGGTGGCATCAATATCATCTTCTACAGCTAAACCTAAAGCCTTAGCATTAGCATTAGTAAGCTGAATAGTTGAGTTATTGGCACTATTATTATTGTCTAAATAGACTTCGTCACTGCCTTGGTTTTCTTGGGTATTATTAATCAATAAATCAATGTTTTCACTGTCAGGTAGATTAGCAACTGCGATCGCATCATCATCAGAGGTTATATTATTAGCTAACGCTTGACGGAAATCGCGATAAGAAACTTCAACATTATTACTAATAACACTTGCGCCTTCGCTTGGGTCATCAGATGCTTCAAAACCCACATTAATTTTAAGAGTGACATTGTTAGCTAGTTTAGATGACCAAATCTCACCTGCTTTTTCCATACCCTCTCTAACTTCTTGAGGTACATTGTCAGCGAAGTTAAAGACAAAAGTGGAATTAGTATTGTAAGACTGGAAAATAACTTCTGGGTAGGGTGAGGAATTACCTTGAAGCAGAGGACTTTCTTGGTTATTAAGATACTGTTCAAAGAAAGCAACAGTGTAGTCTCTCGTTATTTCTAATGCGAGCTGAGGATCGATTGGCTCAAAATTCCCATTACTATCAGGAGTTAAAATTTCAGCTAACTCTCCTAATTCAATACCAGAATTAAGCAAAATAGGGCTTATCAGGGATAAGTCGTTAAAGTTACTATGTTCTGTACCCGTAATTGTGACTTCGTAACCGTCATTTTGAAGATTTTCGACAAAAGATTGTTGTATTTGATTAATAAAACTATCTTCTGTTCCAAAAGCCTCATTATTCAAAAACATAAAGGGTTGAGAGAGACTAGCATTAGTCGCCTCACCAAACAAACTGCCATCTAAATTGATTCCTGCTTGAAAACGAGAGTCTACTGATAAAACTTTGGCAGCGGTTGCACCACCCAAAGAATATCCATACATACCCACTCGCTCTAAATCTAATTTTCCGCTAAATAGTCCTGTGGGATCGTCTCCTGCGTCGATTTCTTCAAGCTCATCTAAGACAAACTGAGCATCTTCCGCTCTAATATCCACACTCTCGGCTAAAAGTTCGAGTAATTGCTCGTTATCGGCTTCACCAAATATGGGAGATTGAGGAATAGCTCGCCCATCAGGAAAGATATTAACTCCAGAATCATAAGTATGATTAAGAGCAACTACTACATAACCCTGACTAGCTAATTCTTCGGCTGTAACAGCGTTCAGTTCGGGTAAACCACCAAAACCATGGGAAAAAATTAGAACGGGAAATTCTGATTCTGCTTCTGCTATAGGAGCATTGGTAACACTGTTAGTTGAGATGGAGTTAATGACATTACTGAAATCTGCGGGAGGTATGTCTAGACCTAAAGCGATCGCGCTACTTAATTCTTCGCTAAAATAAGGTGTGGTATCAGCTTCTGGAACTTCAAC
>JASJDJ010000234.1 GCA_030065635.1 Xenococcaceae cyanobacterium MO_188.B32 | reverse complement strand
ACTTGTTGACGCAAGCATTCTAGAGAAAGGTCTTGCTGATTATAAGTGCCATAGCGAATATTGCCAGATTGGGAGGAATATAAACCAGCAATCAGTTTAGCCAGGGTACTCTTACCACAGCCAGATTGACCGATTAAAGCAATCACTTTACATATCTGACTCTGTAGAAATGTTTGTAGAAATGACACTAGGAGAAACTCGTCCAGTGGCAGGATGAATATATCGGTTTTATTCGGACATCGAGCAGCAGTATTAGTTTCGCAAGTGACGACCCAATTCTTGCTCGGCGCTAGTTCAATAATGTCGTTTAAGTAGCCGAATATAATTAACTATAAGATAGAAACGTTTTATTTCTCCTCTGCTCCTCTGCTCCTCTGCCCCTCTGCCTTGCCTCATTTTATAATTAATTACACCTACCTACTTACCTCTGCTGATGCAATCACAAAAAGGGTTCCAGCCGAGGCTGAGATTTTACGGTCCCTTATCTGATAGCAGCCCTTTCCCTCCTCAACGAAAAGCAACTTGAAGCAGAAATGTCCATTAGAGCAGTATGGTTCTTTCTGGTCTAGAGAGTGTGAAACCTCTATTTTAGTTGTTATAGCAGAGCAAAAAGATAAAGGTAGTCTTAACATAGTACGGTCGTTCATTATTTACATATTTTGAGTTTGATTACCAGGACTACACTGGCCAATCTCTATTAACTTTTCAGACCAGTTAGTTTGTATTTGATACAGTTTTTCTTCTTTGAAATAAACTCAAGTTTCTATTACGACAAAGTTTTTTGCATTTATGCCTCTACTCTGCAAAAATCTCTCTTGCCAGCCACTGTCAAAGTGCGTCATCATAGACTTTTACCCAATGGGGCATTATTAAAGCAAGCGCAGATAATCAAGAAAGCTGAT
This sequence comes from Xenococcaceae cyanobacterium MO_188.B32, assembly GCA_030065635.1. Lineage (GTDB taxonomy): Bacteria > Cyanobacteriota > Cyanobacteriia > Cyanobacteriales > Xenococcaceae > JASJDJ01. The sequence goes on along the minus strand of JASJDJ010000234.1, from coordinate 6,921 downwards.
GATTGGTACATTAATTTAAGACTTCAAGATAATTCTGGAAAAGTTAGTGTAGGTACATCACCGATGCAGACAACAATAGTAAGTCAAACTCTTTCTACTACTCTACAACAGAGAAGAAAACGTCTAGCTGAATTAATAGAAACTCCAGTTATTTTATGGTCTGGCGAACCTATATCGCGGAATTTTCCCGATAATACTTTTCCTTTCCGTGCCAGCAGCCATTTCCTTTACTTTGCTGGCTTACCTCTTGCTAATGCTGCTATTAAATTAGAAGCTGGAAAACTAGAATTATTTATGGATGATGCTCCTCCAGAAGCGTCTCTTTGGCAGGGAGAAATGCCCAAACGAGCGGAAATTGCTGCGACTATTGGGGCAGATAAAGCTTATCCTTTAAGCGAGTTAGCGAGTAAAATTACTAATGCAGCCACTATAGCCGTACAAGACAGTAAAACCTATCAACAACAGTGTCAACTACTCCAACGTAATATTCCCTTTCCCCAACAAGCAAAAGAAAGCGAAGCAGATTTAATTAGAGCTATAATTAGCTTACGCTTGTGTCACGACAAAGAAAGCCTAAATGAACTCAAAAAAGCTGCAAATGTCGCGATCGAAGCTCATAAAGCAGGTATGAGAGCAACTCTTACCGCTAAAACCGAAGCAGAAGTTAGAGGCATAATGGAAGGGGTAATTATTGCTCACAATATGACTACTGCTTATAACAGCATTGTTACCGTTCACGGAGAAGTATTACACAACGAACAATATCATCATGTTCTCCAACCAGGAGATTTACTTTTAGCCGATGTAGGGGCAGAAACTCCTTTGGGTTGGGCTTCAGATATCACCAGAACTTGGGCTGTTTCGGGTAAATTTTCCTCTAGCCAAAGAGATATTTATAATTTAGTCTTAGCTGCCCACGATGCTTGTATTGCTAGTATGCGTCCAGGAGTAGAATATCGAGATATTCATTTATTAGCAGCAAAAATTATAGCAGAAGGTTTAGTCGATTTAGGGATTTTAACAGGTAATCCTGCCGACTTAGTGGAAATGGATGCTCATGCTTTATTTTTTCCCCACGGTATCGGTCATATCTTAGGTTTAGATGTTCACGATATGGAAGACTTAGGCGATTTAGCAGGTTATGAATCAGGAAGAACCAGAAGCGATCGCTTTGGCTTAGGCTATCTTAGATTAAACCGTCCCCTGCGTCCGGGAATGCTCGTCACCATCGAACCTGGATTCTATCAAGTACCTGCTATTTTAAATAATCCCTCTTTCCGCGACAAATATCGAGAGGTAGTCAACTGGGAAAAATTAGCTCAATTCGCCGATGTCCGAGGAATACGCATCGAAGATGATGTTTTAATAACCGAGACGGGAACAGAAATTTTAACCGCTAATCTTCCTACATCGATCGCAGACATTGAAACCTTAGTTAACAGCGAGCGCAACTCGAGCTTGATTTAACTTAGCTGCTTGTAATACATTAAAAACCCTAACTTAGCCATCTTTGCTCTTATTTCCTCACAATTTCTTCAATTTATTTATTTATCTTAGAGATAGAAAAAATATAGAGAAAGGTCTTTTTCTCAGTTTATATCGACAATTCGCTCTAAATAATGTATGTTGTGACCAAAACGCAGCCCGACCGCACTAATCTCTGGCTAAATAAATCTACCGCTTGGACTTTTACCGACGATGAGCTAATAGAAGCATCAATTCGTCAACGAGTTAGATATTTAGAAAATAATCTCTTTGATGAGTATTGGGATGAGCTATTGACCTACAAACAGCAAATAGGCGCGATAAGAGAAACTTATGAAAGCAGCAGATATTATGACCACAAAGATAGTCACCATCGATAGCTTGGCAACTATTGCCGAGGCAGCCAAAGTGATGCAACAGAACAATATCAAGGCTTTAATTGTCGATCGAGCTTCAGATGAAGATGCCTATGGCATAATCACCGTAACAGATGTCTCACAAGCGATCGCTAATGCTAAAAATCCCAGAGAAACTTATGTCTGCGAAGTGATGACTAAACCTTGTATTGTGGTTAATCCCGATCTAGCTGTAGAACATATTGCCAAATTGTTTGCTAGAGCCAAAATTCACATCGCCCCAGTTATCAAAGACAAGCTCATTGGTATTATTTCTATTACCGATATCCTCACTAAAACCGATTGTTTTGACATAATTACCCGATCGATACCCCAAAAAAGAGAAGAATCAGCCGAACTTTATCTTAATGAATCGATAGAAACCGAGTCCGATCTTATCTACGAATCTTGGTGTAGTGGATAAGTTAGAAATCATTGAAATATTAGGCGGTAAAAAAATTCATCCTGCTTGGGCTGTACCGGGAGGAGTCAGAAACTCGTTATCGGAGGAGGGAAAAATAAAAATTGGCGATCGCTTGAGGGAAGTTAAAACAAATGTACTTAATGCTCTAGACAAATTCAAAAGCCTACTGACAGATTACGAAGTAGAAGCCCAGACTTTTGGTAATTTTCCCAGCCTGTTTATGGGATTAGTCGGGGAAGATGGAGAATGGGAACATTACGGCGGTAAAATTCGTTTTGTGGACGGTGGAGGGAATATCATTGCCGATCGACTCGATCCCACTCGCTACCAAGAATTTATTGCTGAAGCGGTAGAACCTTGGTCTTACCTCAAGTTTCCCTACTATCGACCTTTAGGTTATCCAGCCAAGGCAGATTATTGCCACTTGCAAAGTGGTATCTACCGCGTTGGTCCTTTAGCCAGACTGAATATTTGTAGTCGCATGGGTACACCTTTAGGCGATCGCGAATTAAGAGAATTTAGAGACAGAGGCAAGGGTACGGTCAATTCCTCCTTCTTCTATCACTACGCCCGCTTGATTGAGATCTTAGCTTGTATCGAACGAGTTGAAAATATGTTAGAGGATTCAGACCTATCTTCTCATCATTTACGTGCTAAAGCGGGTATCAATCGACTTGAAGGTATCGGAGTTAGCGAAGCACCAAGGGGTACTCTCTTTCATCATTACCAAGTCGATGAAAATGGCTCGCTCGAAAAGGTAAATTTAATAATTGCTACAGGTCAAAATAACCTAGCGATGAATCGTACTGTCGCTCAAATTGCCAGACATTTTATTCGCGGAACTCAAATTCCCCAAGGAATGCTCAATCGAGTTGAAGCGGGGATTAGAGCCTTCGATCCCTGTTTGAGTTGTTCGACTCATGCCTTCGGTCAGATGCCGTTACACATTCAGTTGTTTGATTCAGTGGGAAACTTGCTAAATGAAATTTGTCGATGAATATCGTAATGCCGAAATAGCCAATCGATATGTAGAAGCGATCGCGCACATAACTACCCGTCCTTGGACGATTATGGAAATCTGTGGCGGACAGACTCATTCTATTGTCAAGTATGGCATAGACAAATTATTACCCCAGTCAATTACTTTAATTCATGGCCCTGGCTGTCCTGTTTGCGTTACACCTGTAGATTTAATCGATAAAGCGATCGCCCTTGCTTCTCGTTCGGAGATTATTTTTTGCTCCTTTGGGGATATGTTGCGAGTGCCTGGTAGTAAAAGTCAAGATTTACTATCGGTTAAGGCAATGGGTGGAAAAGTACGAATTGTTTATTCTCCTTTAGCAGAACCACTGGAAGAGCGAGAAGGAATTCTTTATGCAGAACTCGATTTTAATGCGATCGCCGATATGGCTCATTGGCACGATGCTACTGGTCATTACTCTCGTCCAGATTTACTCAGTTTGCTGGTCAACAATGAAAAATATCGTGTAACTCGTTCTTTTGGGAGTAAATCTAATAATCAACTTCCGCTAACCGATATCGATGGTAAACAAGATGGTTTAGCCAGATTGTCCGCAGACATTAAACAGTTAAAGATCGACCTGGCTCGTCTAAATTCTGAATTCTCAGAAAAGATAGAACTCTCAACGCAAAGCGTATTCTAGGGAATGCTAAGAGGATGAACAAATTATTCTCTTCGCACCTTGCATCAATAGCAGTGTTTGTGGAGCGGAAAAACATTTCAAAATATGGTTGGCGGTTGGTTTACGCTTTGCAGATGGCTTTTGGTTGCATAAAGCTGCGCTACCATCTCGGCACGAGACGAAACTTCGAGTTTACGAAACATTCGTTTTAGAGCCTGCTTGACGGAGTTCTCGGTAATCCAAAGTTCATGACCAATTTCTGCATTTGTTCTTCCTAAAGCAACCTGTTCGGCAATTTGTAATTCACGAGGTGTCAAGCGCTCGCTGTAAGGCTGATGATTCTGCAATCTGACTGTTGCAGTCCAAACAGATAAATGTAAGCAAATAGCACTCAGATCGGCTAAATTTTGGGTATCAAAGGCAGTTCTTGACTTTTCGCGAGTACATCCTACTACACCCACTAATTGACCAGAGTTTACAATCGGCCCTGCCATCACGTGCCAATGATCTCGACGGGGGCAAATTATTTTCCAAGCCATTGGTGAAGTTACTAACCCTTCGTGAACGGGAGTATGGCGTTCTATTAAATAACGCACTATAGGATTATGCTCGATTGATAACCCAAATTTTAGTATTTTCTGAAACTTGCTATCTTCTAGGGGAAGTTGGTCAAAGAAAAAAATTCCCGAACGTTTAGCTGAAAAATACTCGCCAATTTTTGGCAGTATTTGCACTCTTAGGTCATTTTCACTATGAGCCTGGTTAATGACTTCAAAGATCGACTTCAAGGTAGTTTTCATAGATTGAGTCCTTCAAAGTGTACCCGATTGAGGTCTAGAAGCATTGAGCTACTCAAATTATATTATTTTTAACCTTTTCGCTATCCCTTCCACCATCAAAATAATTGAGTTTAAGCAGAAGAAATGACACAAGATGCAATTTTCAGTCCTTTTTTGGCAACAATTTTTTTGACACTCTTCGTCTGGGTATATATGTTTATCCGTCGTATCAGTTTTATCAAAACCACTAAGATTCTACCGCAGGATCTGGCGAGACCTGGAAAATTGGCACAACTCTCACCATCAAGTGTATCCAACCCATCGGATAATCTGAAGAACTTGTTTGAGATTCCAGTGCTTTTCTACGCGCTTGTCCTATATCTCTTCATTACCAAACAGGTAGATGAAGTATATGTTAACACTGCATGGATTTTTGTTGTCTTTCGTCTATTGCACAGCATAGTCCATTGCACATTCAATTTCATCATGCTGCGGTTCTACCTTTACCTAGCTGCCTCGCTTGCGGTGTGGTTCATCGCGATTCGCACAGCCTTTATCCACTTCAGCCTGTAAGACTGACTGTATTTATTATAAATTTGGAGGTGAAGAACGTGACTATAATACCGCTTCTTATTTTATTTCAGTTGCTTTTTCTACCGTTCTTAGCCTGGAAAACATGGCGTGACGGACATATTAATCAAACACAATTTAAAGCAACATTCATACCCTTTGTGGGACTAACAATCTGGACTGCGATCGCTATATTTTTAGGCAGATCGGGAATATCGGAATCTGAAAACTTCTATCAACTCTATCCAGCCCTCTGGCTACCTATTGTTCCCATTGCGATCGTGTTGGTGAGTTTTGCCTTGCCAACTGTGCAAAGAGGAATTAAATCTATTTTGACCTTAATTCCAGCATCTTGGTTAGTATTTTTTCAAGCTGGACGGATTTCAGCGATTGGCACTGCCTATCATACATTGCAGGGTACTTTCCCCTTATATTTTGAACTTGCTGTCGGCATCCCCGATCTTTGCTTGGGTTTTTCTGCCCTAATCGTCGGAATATTAGCAATACAGCACAAAATTAGCAGTCGCACCTTGGTTATATGGCATTTCATTGGCTTAGGACAAGGGAATAACTATGAATAAAAAACTCACTACCTCGTAGCTTAATCCTTTAAAAAACCAGACTTAAACAAATTGATTGTTTTTATTTATTTCAGTAATTACACTTAAAATATTGCTCGGTAATTATACGTAAATTAATCTAGTTAAAAGTCACAAAAATATGTTTTTTAGTTCAAACAAAATAATTTTTTTTAAATATTAAGAAAAAAAAATTACTGGTTTTTACTTGGAGATTTAGTACTAACATAAAATTAGTTTTAAATTAGTCATTCATTTCAAAAACGCCAAGAAATATAACATGTATTTCCAAGGATTTGGCAAGGCAATTTCTTGACATTGGTGTTTTCTATGTCTAAAAATATTTTCTCTTTCTTTAAGCAAAGGAAGAAACAAAAAATGAGTAATCAGTCAATAGATAATATCGCCAGTGTTGATACTCAATTGCAACCTGGAACAGTTTTTGTTCAAGATTGTACTTCTGGCAAAGTCAGTAATCTTTATCAACTCGATCTAACAACGGGAAAAGCAGAATTAGTTGGTGCTATTACCAATGATGTTTATGATATTGCTTTTGTCGGTTCCCAACTATACGGCCTAGACCAAGAAAAAAACCAAAAAACTACTCGGCTAGTCAAAATAGATCCTGCTACGGGAGAAGCTACCGTGGTTGGTGATATTGGCTTTTATGTTGTTGGTTTAGCCTACAACCGCGAGCGCGATACCCTCTATGCTTCTGCTGCTAAACAATTAATTGCTATCGATCCAGAAACAGGTCGAGGTAAACCAGCGATAAAAGTGAGTCGGGGTGAACGGGGTTGTGGCGAAATTGCTTTTGATGAGAATGGTCGAGCTTACATTACCCTGATTGGTCCTGACCGTAAGAAACTCCTGGCAAGCTGTAATCTCGATACTAATAAAGTTAAAATTATCGGTGATATTTACAAAGGAGCAATGAAAGGAATAAAAGTTATTTGTTCCGAGGAAAGTTACACATCAAAAGCTAGTTTTTTGTCTTTAGATTACATTCCGAGTTGGGGTGATGAAAATGCTAAACAAATTAAGTTT
>JASJDJ010000060.1 GCA_030065635.1 Xenococcaceae cyanobacterium MO_188.B32 | reverse complement strand
ACCTTCGATACTATGCCCTATGCTTATGCTATTACCACCCATAAAGCGCAGGGAAGCACCGTAGACCATGCTTTTGTAGATGCCACAGACATGAAAGGTTGTCCCGATCTACAGAAGATTCTCTACACGGCTTTAACTAGGGCAAAAGATCGAGTTTTTATCCCCGAATAAGAGTCTGTGTCTGTATTTTTAAGATGTATGACATACAGCGGTGAAACCATTGCTAATAGGTTGTTTTCCAAAAATGTATGTCATGCATTTAGGGGAGAATAAAAATGTATGACGGGAATGTATGACATACATAAAATATACGGACACAGACGAAATTAGCTATATCCATGTAATCGGTAATACTAAAAATTCTAATCTGGAAGCGTAATTGTTTAATTACTTGTAACTTACATATTTGTAACCTAGGTATGATAAGACTTATAGCTATTCTAGATTACTTTAAACTTTCGATAAAAAAATTACTAGCAGTCTGGAGCGACTGGAGGAACGGAAGGAGCGGAGAGACTGCACCCCGTTTCCTACCGATTAAACTTCTACTTGGCGACTGGTAACTTTTCCCAACGGTTTATTACCTTGTTGTGTTTTGAGTTTCTACACCTAATTGCTATATGTGGGTCAACCATGTAAAAATTAACTCTTCCAAGATTACCTTCTTGAATTAAATAACCTTTCTTGACCAGCTTTTTGATAGAACTATTTACATGAGTTCTTTGTATATCCAATTTTTTTGCTAGATCAGTTATTGGCATAGTAAAACTATTTTCATACTCTAGATGAGCTAAAACACCTAAAAAAACAGCTTTATCATTACCTGATAATTCTTTATCTGAAGCTATTTCAAGTAGCCCACTTTGAAATGTTCTTACGTATCCCTCTTTAAATTTTTTCGTTGGCACAGGTATAGCTAACATTTTGTAATCGTCTGGACAAGTTACGGTATATGTTTTATTTCTCATTGTAAGTTTAGTGTCAGGTTTAATGTACGCGCTAATAGACGATAATGAACACTCTAGCGTACATTACCTCTTCTTACAATCCCTATGGTTAAGGGATTTCTTTTTGCTCTCTTTCTTGTCTCTTGTTATATCAATATATTACTCAGTAAAAAAACACGCACGTAGTGCAGTGGGCGACTACTGAAAGTAGGAGAAGTCAGTTAAAACCAACTACCTGTTTTTGACTTTCACGACAGTCCAATCGCCTTGATGAAAATTTGTAGGTGTGAAAGTCACCGCTTCGCTAAAACAGGTTCACAAACAATCAAATATCCAATCTCTGATATCTAGAAGACGATTTTAGATGGGTTAAGTGTCTTTCAGGTACTATTTTATCATTTTAAGAATTTCACCCATCTAAATGAGCCAAATTACTTTACGCTTTTACACAAAAACGAAATCTTATGGGAAAATAGAGATGAGATTTCAATATCTCCAGCCAACAAAAAATCTCATAGCTCTGAGAGTAATCGTAAACTCATGCAAACTAATGAGGACTGATTTTATACACAAGCTTATGGTAAAACAGAATACAAAAAACAGCAATCTCTACAATAATTTTTTAACTAATTCCTGGAACACCAGGCTAGAATCCAAAAAAATTTCCTATCTAAATTACTCTCAAACTATTGATTTTAATAGGATTATAGCTAATAAAATTTACTCTATTTTTTCAAAAGAATTTTCGTTAACTCAAACTTGTAAAATAGACTACATTAGTTTTACTACTCAACTACCCAAAATTATCTTTAAAGAGTTACTAAATTATATCGCAATAAGTATTAATACTCTTTATGTAAAAAATCTGTTTATATCAATATCTAACGGTAATAAACCTTGTAAAACTGGTGATAAAGGAAAATATTATAAAAATCAAATACAATTTTCTAAATCATATATAGTAAGTTATACATACCAAGAAGATACTAAAAATTATGATATTCATGTATCTATAAGAGGTACTGAATTATCTAAGCTAAACATATTTCAGCAACAAGCTCTAGTTAGAAAATTAGCTAGTTTTAAACTGTATTTTACTAGATTAGATGTATGTATAGACGATAAGACATATAAGCTAATACCTTTAAACCATATGATTAATGCTTATTATAAAGGTAATTACTGCTACTTTAAAAAATACTATTGCTATAAAAATACTCATTATTTTGGTAGTAGAGCATCTAATAAAGTAATGAGAATATACCCTAAAAAAGATTTTATAAGATTAGAAACAGAATTTAGAGATAAATATGCAAATGATATATTTTATATCATTAAAAATCTTACAACCATAGAATTTCAAGCAATATTAGCTGCTATAGCAGTAGGAGTAATAGATTTTAGAGATAAAAGCAAGCTGAAGAATCCTAATAAAGCTTATGCAGGAAATACTAAAAGGTTACCTTTTTGGCATAATTTTATAGCTAATAAGTTAGGTATCGAATCAAAAAGATTATAGTTTTACCTGGTTTAATTTCTCGCCGTCAAGAAGAAAAAGAGTTGTTTCTTTCTTAGTGTGTATCTCTATCCATGTGTCTATATAAAATATGTATGCCATAAATTTATGACATACATAAAATATGCGGGCTTAGATAAATGCTTATTTACAGTTTAGATAAGAAGTTATGAAGAAAGTAAGTAGCGATTAAGTAGTGGTATTATATGCCAGTAGGGCAATTACGTCAAATCTGACAGCTAGTTTAAGTAATAAGTAAGGAATATTGGGATAATTGAGTCACTTATTTGCTCAAAAGGTATGTATAGGAAGACTTGATGATAGTTAAGCGGGTTTTTGAAAAATAAATGGTGGAGTGATATCTCCTCCAGCATTAGGAATTTCTACCGTTAGTCCTAAACCATTAGAAGATTGGGCTGAAAATGAATTGGTCAGGAAATCCTCAGTATTGGGAGCAAAAGGGTTCAAGACTTTACCTAAACTTGACCAAGAGATTTGAGCGTTACTTTGTAAAGAATTCCTCTCTTGAACCAATGTAAGAGCGCGAACTGGCAAGGTAACAAATGTTGTTAAAGTAATAAATGCAGCTAATTGAGCTGTGGTAATTAATTTGCTCGTAAAAGCTTTTAAAGTTTTATTTCTCATGATTATTAATTTGTATTGGCAAACAGGAATTTTGACAAATTTGGTTTTACTACTAAAATGGGAGGTTATATTGATAAAGCCAGTCCGAAAACGCCTTTTGACCAATTTTGGCTTGTTCTGGCACTACTCCAAATGATTTGTTAAAAAACCGTTTTGGTCTTATGAAAGGATTGAACATTTGAGCAGCAGAAAATAGCGTACGATATTGCACAATAGCGGTGCGCTCAATGCGACTTTTTTCGTAATATTCTAAAGCCTCTCCCAGATCGTCATAATTAGATAAACAAGCAGACAATACCCACACATCTTCAAACGTGGTATTAGTGCCTTGTCCAAGATGAGGTCCCATATAATGGGCTGCATCTCCTACTAGAGTTACCCTGTTGTTACTCCATTTGTGCAAGATCAAGGGATTGCCAACTGGTCTTTCAACGATGATATCGGCATCCGTCAGATCGATAATTTCTTGTACTACAGGATGCCATTTTGCCAGTTCTTGAATAACTCGTTCTTTTACTTCCTTGACATTCGGGGAAGTAGTCGAGCTTTTTCATTGCCGAACAGCAGATTCTTACATAGGAGATTGCTTTTAGGCAAAGAGGAATATCTGGAGCAAAAAGTTTCTGCCTAGCAAAGGCGAGTTGGTAAAGAACCGTCTGGTCGTCTGTCAACATACAATTGCCCTCTGATTAGATTTGAGTCAACGTTTTTGTGAGTAATTGAGCTTTTTCTTTTTTCTCCTGGGTCAAAAAACCATAGAGATAGGATAGGAAGATAGTGAATCCCGTTACAGTAATCTCTAACGATCTCTGAATTTTTGTTCATTAATATTTCGTTGCTCGTATTCTGCCTTAAAACTTATGCTCGGCAACAGGGGAAAAATTCAGGTATTTTTTCAGGTATTTCTGAATACTTCTCTCGTCAAAAGTATTCAAATTGAAGATAGGCTAGTACATAAATTGACACTCTCCTGAATTCTAGTCAGGAGATTCTTGGTTCAACGACAAAACTTACCCTGATAACTTCTCAGCAGCCAAAATAGAGGCGATCGAGCAAAAATAATAACTATCTATAATCTCAAGTACTTGTTGAAAGCAGTATAACTTAATGAATTTAATCTTCAGTTAAAAGCATGGTTGAGAGAGATCACTAAGATTGTCCAAAAGATATGTCAGTTTGGATAGTAATGAGCTGTTGATTGATTAGACTAAACAATTGCTTCATCCTCTTTTTGTGAACTTGGTTGTATAGCTACCAATAGCTATTTAGAGTAAAAAACTCTGAGTAATTTTTCCATCATGTTTTCTAACTGGCGACAAATCTTACGATTAGCAACAGTCCTTCTAGTTCTCTTGGGAGGAGTATCTTCTTACTTTTACTTTGAAATCAATTCTGTTTTATTTGGCGGGAGCGAAGCTTTACCATTGGCGTGAGCATTGGAGTATTATCCTTTAAATCTCAAGAAGATACCTTTACTTCAGTAATGAGAGCAGCCGATACAGCTTGCTACAGTGCTAAAAATTTTGCTCTGGATGACTTTGGTAGTGGGATGTCGTCTTTTGGCTATCTGAAAAGCTTACCTATTTATTTTCTCAAAATTGATGGGATCTTTATCCGAGAACTTTTAGAAGAACCTGTCAATAGCACAATTGTTAAATCCTTCCATCAAGTAGCTCAGATGATGGGAATTGCGACTATTGCTGAGTTTGTTGATAGCGAGTCTAAATTTCTTAAGTTACAATCGCTGGGAATCGATTATGCTCAAGGTTACTGGATTGCCAAGCCTCAGTCTTTCCCGCAATTAAAGTTGTTAACTAACAGACAAGATGTTGCTTAATTGGTTAGGGTAAAATAATTATTTAAAACTCCAAGCAGCTACCGCTAAACAACCCCAACCTACCAAAAAAGCCACTCCTCCCAAGGGAGTAATTGCGCCTAACCACTTAATCCCAGTCAAACTAAGAGCATAAAGACTACCAGAAAAGAGAACTACACCAGCTATAAAAGCAAAGCCAGCCGTGTTTAACAATGTCGATGCTATTTCACTACGACTGAGAAGCAAGCCGATCGCCAATAAAGCCAGAGCATGGTACATTTGATACTTACTACCAGTCTCAAAAATCTCTAAAGCTCTTTCGCTCAATTTTTCTTTGAGAGCATGAGAAGCAAATGCTCCACCCGCTACAGATAGACCCGCTAAAATAGCAGCGATCGATAAAAATAATCTGGCCACAACTACCTATAATCTCTAGTATTTATTTAACAGCAGTATAACTTTAATCAGTTATTAGTTATTCAGTTGAGGATTAACCGTTTACTGTTCACTGTTTATTATTCACTGTTAATGCTTCTATTCTCCACTAACTTGAATTAAAACATTACGACGACGAGGGCCATCTAATTCAAAAAATAATACCGACTGCCATGTTCCCAACGCCAATTTACCCTCAACAATGGGAATAGTTTCACTGTTGTTCAGCATCATAGCTATTAAGTGGGAATGGGCATTAATCGGTTCATCAGGAGGAACATCTCTTAGATGCAAATCATTGTGTAAATATTTATCTGTGGGTGGTGCCAGCTTGTGAAAATGATTTTTTAGGTCTTCGAGTAATCTAACTTCATATTCGTTAATAGCCAAGGCGGTTGTAGTGTGACGGGAAAAAACGATAACCTGACCATTTTGAATTGATGTATTGGCGAGAATAGCTTCTATTTGGGGAGTTAGGTTGTGAATATTAATTCCTGCTTCGGTTTCAAGCTCGATAAATTTATTGACAATTGGCATTTTTTAACCTGAGTTCGGGCTAAGGAAAGGGAGAGGTACAAGCTGAAAATAATGACTTTCTTCAGTGAACCCGTCCTATGTTTAGTTTAGTAGCAGAAGATATAGATTTGATTTATTCGTGTTCGCGACAAATACGAAAGCTATCATCATGACTGAGAGCTTCTTGAGTTAAGCCACAGCGAAAGCCATCTTCTTCTCGTAAAAAAAATCGACAAGTATGACAAACACCAAAACTACGCGCTCGATTAGCCTTTTGCAGCCTACTCAATAACAGAGAGAGTTGTGTGGTTAAAGATTTAACTTGTTCATCTGAAAGTTCCTTGACCGCATGGGCAAACAGAGATGGAGGAACAACTTGCTTGAGTAATTTTTGACCTTGAGTTGTCAAAATCAAGTGAACTACTCGTCGATCGTTAGCATCGGCTTCTTTAACAATGTAACCTTTTTTCTCCAAGACCTTGAGAGATTGAGAAATAGTACCTTTAGTCGCATTGAGATAATCACTCACACCTAATGGAGTATTACTATAACGATTACAATGAGAAAGATAAAAAAGTACCTGTAAGTGAACCTCTTGTAATCCCAATTCATTACCGACGAGCCGTTGTTCGGCACGTAAAAGATTACCAATCCGTTCTAGAAGTTGATAGAGAAGAGTATTATCCATAACAATATAGTATCGATTCAATACTAGCTTGACAAATAAAGAGAGGATTGGCGGAATATAGTATCGATTCAATACTAAATTAGGTGCTTTATGAAACGCTTTACCAAATTTGCCTGTTTAGCTTTTGTTCTTACTAATCTTGCTGCTCCTGCCCTAGTTTTAGCTGAACCGATTAATTCCGTTAATTCTGTGGCATCGAGTCTCGATTTAGAACTTCGTCAAGCTCAAGTAAGCTATTTATCAGATCTGGATTTATTAGTCTTTGAGCAACAAGTCCAAGGTACTATTGGCAATACTCTTCCTACTGCTGCTGGTCAAATGGATACTGCGCCTGTCTTGGGTTATGTTTTCCCCACTACCCTTAAACCAGAAGATGTCGGCTTTAATTCTACTGAAGGAATTGTAGCTTTAGCAGTTACTTCTCATCCCGATTTTGACGATACCCCTTTGTGGGATGAAGATAACGATAATAACTATGGTTAATTCCAAAAGTTTTTTAGTTTCTCCCGATCGAGGTGATTCTTACTGGTTTGGCATTGACTTGTATACTTTCAAGGCAGTTAACTACGAACTGCCTTAATCTGGCTCAATTCCTGCCCCTACTGGTGCGGTAGAACTCAAGGTTAACTCAGGTACATCTGCTTTAATTTGTTGTAGATTCCATTCATTTTTAAACAGTAATACTGGTCTACCCCAGTTATCTTTAACTGTAATAGTATTAAAGAGTCTGCCTGCTTTTTCTAAAGCTGCCCAACCACCTTTGACCCAACGGGCTAGACTATAAGGCAAGGGTTCTAAGGTTGTCTCTACGCCATACTCATTGTGAAGTCGAAACTGCACTACTTCAAACTGTAATTGTCCTACGGCTGCCAAAATAGGGTCGCGCTTGAATTCATCAGCAGAATACATAATTTGAATTGCCCCTTCTTCCCGCAATTCGGTAATTCCTTTTTGAAATTGCTTAAATTTAGAAGGATTGGGATTTTTAATATAAGCGAATATTTCGGGCGAAAAACAGGGAATTCCTTCGTATTCTAACTTTTGACCATTATAGATAGTATCGCCGATCGCAAATACTCCTGGATTATTTAAACCAATTACATCTCCAGGATAAGCAACATCTAAAGATTCTCTGCCTTGGGCAAATAATTTTTGGGGGCGAGAGAGACGGACGGTTTTCCCAGTGCGAGCGTGTTTGACGGTCATATCTTTTTCAAACCTACCCGTACACACCCGTACAAAAGCTACCCTATCTCGATGTTTGGGGTCCATATTGGCTTGTAGTTTAAAGACAAAACCAGTAAATTCGGGATAAGTAGGGTCAATTTCTCCTTTAGAAGACTTGCGTGCTTCTGGTTCGAGGGCATATTCTAAAAAGGATTCTAAGAATAACTGCACCCCAAAGTTAGTCATGGCACTACCAAAGAAGACAGGGGTCATTTTACCCGCGTGGACTTGTTCTAGAGCGAAATCAGAGCCAATTTCGTTGAGAATTTCCAGCTCTTCTTTGAGTTGATAGTAAAGTTCTCGATCGAGATATTCTTCTATTCTGGGATCGCCTAGATCGATTACCGTATCTCGTGCTGCTTTACTCCCGTGGGCGCGACGTTCAAATAGATGAATCTGCTCTTTACGTCGATCGAATACTCCTTGAAAGCGATCGCCCATACCGATAGGCCAATTAACCGCATAGGTTTGTAACCCTAGTTCTTGTTCGATCTCATCGAGTAATTCTAGTGCTTCTCTGCCCGGACGGTCTAATTTATTAACAAATGTGAAGATGGGGAGCGATCGCATTTGGCAGACTTCAAACAATTTTCTGGTTTGCGGTTCTAAACCTTTAGCTGCATCGATCAGCATGACCGCATTATCGGCTGCTGCTAGAGTACGATAGGTATCTTCACTAAAGTCTTGGTGTCCTGGTGTATCGAGTAAGTTAATTTGACATTCGTTGTAGAGAAATTGCAACACTGTCGAGGTAATGGAAATACCCCGTTGTTGTTCCATTTCCATCCAGTCTGAAGTAGCCTTGCGCTGCGCCCTTCTTGCTTTAACTGCCCCTGCTTCGTGGATGGCACCTCCATAAAGTAGCAGTTTTTCTGTCAGGGTAGTTTTTCCCGCGTCTGGGTGGGAAATAATCGCAAAGTTACGACGATGGGCAACAGCTTCAGCAATTTCAGTTTCTATGTCTACACTCATGCAAAAGTTCTAGGCTGAGAAGAAAGTATCAGCCATATTATATCTTTTTCACCTACTAAAAACCTCAATATAACTGGTCATATTTAGGATCGGGACTCGCTAACAAGAGAGGGAGTCGAACTCATCAGATATCGAGCAAAGGATTGTATTCAATTTTTGCTTCGATTCCTACTCGAAGCCCTTTGACTGGAGGCATGACTTAACATGGCAATTTATTTTGTAATTTTAATAGGGTTTCGTTAGGTATGTTTAATATTTCTCTTATTGTGGCGATCGCTCTTTAAGTTAATATGTTTAACTCTGAGTATAAGACTAGGTAATCACCAATTCTTAATCACCAATTTTATGACAAAATATCCTCATTTAGCAATTACTCTAGGCGACCCCACAGGAATTGGGGCAGAAATAATTTTAAAAGCTTTGGCAGATTCTTCTATTAGCCAAGACTGTCACCTTACAGCGATCGGCAGTAAGAGAGTCTTACAATTTACTTACGAATATTTACTCCAAAATCGCAATTTAAAGTCAGAAGATTTAGTTAACCCAGACAAGATAGATATTATCGATCTACCAATGATGTCCGATTTTACCTTTGGACAGGGAAATGCTGAAAGTGGTGCTGCTAGTTTTGCTTATTTAGATAAAGCGATCGAGCTTACGTTAGCCAATAAATTTCAGGGTATTGTGACCGCACCCATCGCTAAATCTCTTTGGCAAGCTGCTGGACATAATTATCCAGGGCAAACAGAAGTACTAGCTAAGGGAGCAGGAGTAGATAGATTCGGGATGTTGTTTGTAGCGAATTCTCCCCATACTGGTTGGACTTTACGCACTTTACTGGCTACAACTCATATTCCTTTAGCGAAAGTATCTCAAACTCTTAATCCGACTCTAATGTCTTTAAAATTAGATTTATTAATTGATTGCTTAAAAACTGACTTTGGTATTACTCGACCGACTATAGTAATTGCTGGTTTAAATCCCCATAGTGGAGAAGAAGGAAAATTAGGAACAGAAGAACAAGAATGGTTGAATGATTGGTTGCATCAGGCACAAAGAGCTCGTCCCGAAGCTAAGTTAATTGGACTTGTTCCACCCGATACTATGTGGGTCAAACCAGGTCAAGCTTGGTATGGTAATACTGATAATAATCCATCTCAAGCTGCCGATGCCTATTTAGCCTTATATCACGACCAAGGTTTAATTCCCGTTAAATTAATGGCATTCGATCGAGCAATTAACACAACTATTGGTTTACCCTTTATCCGCACTTCTCCCGATCATGGAACAGCCTTTGATATTGCTGGTCAAGGAGTGGCTAACCCTAATAGCATTAAAGCTGCCATAGAATTAGCCACAGAGTTAACTAGACGAAGATTAAATTAACTACGACCTCTCCAATTTTCTGTGATGTGACAAAACATTCGATGTTCGATTTTATTCCATTTACTTGTCCCTGGAGGTAAATGGCTAATATTAGACCTGTCTTGCATAAGTCCTCCATGTCTCTACTAATCACATTAATAGTTAAGAAACCATAACATTTTTATCTACAATTAAAGCTCTCGGCTGCTTGTTGATTCTATAAATAAACAATGCAATCTTGAAAAACCCAAAATAGTATGTCAATTTGTATTAAACCTTAATTGTTTTGGGAAGAAAAATCATGAAAATTTTGGTTTTAGCTTGGGAATTCCCTCCACGTATTGTCGGTGGAATTGCACGACACGTGGGAGAATTATACCCAGAAATAGTGAAACTCGGTCACGAAATTCATCTAATCACCGTAGAATTTGGCAAAACGCCCAACTATGAAATAGTAGATGGAATTCACATTCATCGTGTACCCGTCAGAGAAGGAAATGATTTTTTTCATTGGGTAGTTAATATGAATGAAAGTATGGGGGAGCATGGAGGAAAACTAATTGCTGAAGAAGCAAATTTTGACCTCATTCATGCTCATGATTGGTTGGTTAGTGATGCAGCGATCGCTCTCAAACATACCTTCAAGATTCCTTTAGTTACTACTATTCATGCTACAGAATATGGTCGTCATAATGGTATTTATACTTCGGGGCAACAATATATAAACGGGAAAGAAAATATATTGGCACACAACTCTTGGCGAATAATTGTTTGTAGTCAATACATGCGTTACGAAGTAGAGAGAGCCTTACAATGTCCTTGGGATAAAATAGATATTATCTACAATGGTATTTGTCCAGAGAAAAAGCATCGTCATCCCGATTTTGACCATGTCAACTTCCGTCGCCATTTTGCTGAAGACCACGAAAAAATTGTCTACTATGTCGGTCGTATGGCTCATGAAAAGGGAGTTTTTGTTTTACTGAATGCTGCACCAAAAGTCTTATGGTCAATGGCAGGAAATGTTAAGTTTATTATTATCGGCGGAGGTAATAGCGATCGCTTTAAAGAACAAGCCTGGAATTTAGGTATTTGGGATAAATGTTACTTTACTGGTTTTATGTCTGATGAGGATTTAAATAAATTTCAGACTGTAGCGGATTGTGCTGTATTTCCTAGCCTCTACGAACCTTTTGGAATTGTAGCATTAGAAAGTTTTGCTGCCCGTGTACCAGTAGTAGTATCAGATACGGGAGGACTGCCAGAAGTAGTTCAACATACTCAAACTGGAGTTGTCACTCAAACAAATAATGCTGATTCTCTTGCTTGGGGAATTCTGGAAGTATTAAAACATCCTAATTATGCTCAGTGGTTGATTGATAATGCCTATAAATCTTTAGCTACTCGTTTTAGTTGGACTAAATTAGCTAAACAGACTGAAGCAGTGTATAGTCGAGTTTTACAGGAGCGAAGTCAAGTAATTTGGGAATAAAATCAATAAGATGGAAAAAGAAAATTTTTAAAGGCGATCGCTTACGGAAAAATTAAACTTAAAAAACAAGATAATAATACCTAGTATAAAGCCAAAAATTAGACCAAATAAATGACTATGAAAACTCACTTGAGGAATTAAATTATCAAAAACAAACTGGACAATAATGACAATTATTACTAACCTAAGCCGTCTGGCATTCATGGGAGTTTTCTTTTTTAACCAGATATAACCAGAAATAGCCAGTAGTGTACCAACTAATCCCATAATAGCTGCCGAAGCTCCTACTAAAAAAGCATCATTGTTACCATTAAATAAACTAAAAATAGTAAAAGAAAGCATTGCTCCAATACCACTAAATAAATAAATAAATAAGTAACGAACCATGCCTAAGTTAATCTCAATTAATTTTCCTAAATAATAGAGAGCAAGCATATTAGTAGATAGATGAAGAGGGCCATAGTGCAGAAAATTAGCACTGATAACTCTCCACCACTGTCCGGACAAAACTTTGAGGGGAATTAATGCTCCTAAATAATCTAAAGTATATAAATTTTTACTGCCTCCAGCGTTTATTTCTAAGGCAAATAAAAATAAGTTTAGAATAATAAGTGTGTAGGTAGCATAAATTTTTTGTGGCTTAATTTTGTTCATTTGAATCAAGCTAGATAATAATTAATTCTAAAAGAATATAGTCGATTATTGCTATTTCTGAGAAAAGACTGTACGAGCTTAATTTTTAGTACAACCAATTTCATTCAACTAGATCGATCGATAAATGCTTAAAATACATCTGCTTTTGTCTGTAAACATCCGTGGTAAATTAGTAGCGATGTATACAAGAAAGCAAAATATTTAATTACTCACCATGACTAAACAATACCGAATTACCTTACTTCCTGGGGATGGCATTGGGCCAGAAATTATAGCAGTAGCGGTAGATGTACTAAAATTGGTGGGTAAGCAATGTAACTTAGAATTGAGCTTTGAAGAAGCCCTAATTGGTGGTGCAGCTATAGATGCCACAGGAGAACCGCTCCCTGCGGAAACTTTAACAATATGTCGTAATAGCGATGCCGTTTTATTAGCAGCCATTGGCGGTTACAAATGGGATAATCTTCCCCGTCATCAACGTCCCGAAACAGGATTATTAGGCTTAAGAGCAGGATTGGGTTTATTTGCTAATTTACGACCAGCAACTATCTTACCCCAACTCATTGATGCTTCTACTCTCAAAAAAGAAATAGTAGATGGGGTAGATATTATGGTGGTACGAGAATTAACTGGCGGTGTTTACTTCGGACAACCCAAAGGAATTTTTCAGACAGAAACAGGAGAAAAACGAGGGGTAAACACTATGGCATATACAGAAGCAGAAATAGACCGTATTGCCAAAGTCGGCCTGGAAACTGCTCAAAAACGCCAAGGTAAATTATGTTCTGTCGATAAAGCTAATGTACTAGATGTATCTCAATTATGGCGCGATCGTGTTATAGCTATGGCAGCCAAATATCCCGATGTAGAATTAACTCATCTCTATGTAGATAATGCAGCGATGCAATTAGTCCGCGCTCCCAAACAATTTGATACCATCGTCACTGGTAATCTTTTTGGTGATATTTTGTCCGATGCTGCTGCCATGCTAACTGGTAGTATAGGAATGCTTCCTTCTGCTAGTCTGGGTGCAGATAATCCCGGTGTTTTTGAACCCGTTCATGGTTCTGCCCCCGATCTTGCTGGAGAAGATAAAGCGAACCCTCTAGCCCAAGTCCTTAGTGCAGCTATGATGTTACGGTATGGTTTAGACGAGCCAGAAGCTGCTACCAAAATCGAACAAGCAGTTCTGCAAGTCCTAGACCAGGGATATCGTACTGGCGATATTATGTCTGCTGGTATGAAATTGGTTGGTTGTCGTAGTATGGGAGAAGCTTTAATGAAAGTCTTAAAGAAAGAGAATTAAGAATTTTTTTGCCTAATTCCGAACTACTAACTACTAACTACTAACTACTAACTACAATTAACATAAGTTTGTAATTCCTTACTTTTCTTATCTACTAAATTGAGTTAAATTGGAGCAATATATTTGAGATATTAATCGTTAATTACTGGGTATTTCTTAGTTTTTTGCATTTTCAGCAAGAGGATTTTTTAATGTTTTTAGACCCAACTCTAGTTCAAGCAGCCAAAAGAATTTACCGCACTTATTGTAATTTACACTCTCAAATGACTAAAAGACCTTTTGGAGTTGCTATAGATAAGGACACCTATCGAGGTCAATTAGTTTTTCGGGAAAAACCAATCCTGTTACCAGGAGAATGTTTTGTTAATATCAGTCAATTAGAAGCAGAGGTTTATTAAACTTTTGGCATAAGCTCCGATAAATCCCAATAGTTTCTATTCATTGGCGGTCTCGAAGAGATCCGCTTCAATGTGCAATTTCTCTACATACGGCTTGCTGAAAAAATTAGATTGAGGATTTAACGCTGTGGTTAGCCCTTCGGGTTCGGCAGTTGCGTGACTGTCGGGGAACCCGCTGTGGGCAGACGCAGGTTCTGCCCACAGCGGGTTCCCAACGCACTGCCTCACTATTAGTTTTTAGCTATTAGCTATTAGTTTTGTTATTTCACCTATGAGAGCGTAATTCTGAGTCAGTGCGGTCTTGGGGTATCCTGCGAATGTTGACTCTATAAATTAGATACCAATTATTATTAGCGATCGCGTAATTCGTCAAAAAACATCTCATCTCGATCCCGAAAAAGAAAAACTAAGGTTTTCAACAAGGCGATAGATACTGAATTTATTTCAACATCTATCGTCTTCTTGTTAATAATTGGTATTTTTACTTAAAAAAAAGCAAATAATTACTTTAATTTATTGGACAAAATGTCATTATCTTAATAAGAATTACCGAATAATTAGCTTTTTCTGGGATAAAAGGGACGTTTGTATACGTCCCTGTTAACTTACTACTCTTCCTCTATTACCTGACGAATACGCTGTTCGAGGCGATCGAGGTCTAATTTGCCTTCGTCTCTACTGATACGACGCACAGTACCATTTACCTGACTGAGATTGGCAAGTAAGTCTTGCAAAATTTCCTGTTGTTGCCGAGATTGAGTAATTTCTTTAGGCTCGCCCACTAAATCGCGCACAATTGTAGCTTCAGAACGAGAAGCAATAATTGGATTGGTTTCCCCTTCTATATGAACAAAAGTACGCTTTCCAGGTCCTCTGTCTTCTTCGATAGGAACTAAAGCGGTAACGCGATCTGAACGTACATATTTACCAAAACCTAAATGCACTAAAACAGATGATTGAATTTCATATTTGAGTAAACTGAGAAGCTATTAAATAGCTAATTTTTGAACTTTTATCTAATTACTTTTATTATAAAAATATCTCTATTTTCATGATGATAGTTATTTCCTCTTTTTAGTAGGAATTTCTCTACTTGATTTTTTAAAAAAAATCTATTAAATATTAAACTATAAAATTACCTAAAATAATTATTGCTAACAAGCTATTATTATATTAATTTTTTATATTATATTTTTTGAGTTATTTGTTATATTATGTAGACTCAGATTTAAAAGAATTTGGATAAACAGCTTACTCTGACAAAATATTTGTTAAAAGACAAGAGTTAGCATCTTGGCAAGTTCGATCGACTAGTTGAGATGAAAGTGTGAATTTTCCGTTGCAAGTAGGGAATTTTGAATTTAGCCCTTGCAACTGGAAACTCAATCACACTTATGGAAACCTTAGCTAGCGCGATCGCCAATTCGATTGTTTTTGTTTTTGGTGCCTGTATCGGCAGTTTTTTAAATGTCGTTGTCTATCGCCTACCCGCAGGCTTATCGTTAATTTCTCCTCCTTCTCGTTGTCCTCAATGTTCTCATAAACTAGGTGCGACAGAAAATGTACCAGTATTAGGCTGGTTATGGTTGAGGGGGCGTTGTCGTTGGTGTAAAACTTCTATTTCTAGTCGTTATCCTTTAGTCGAAGCAGCAACGGGGATTATCTTTTTACTAGTATTTTGGCACTTTGGTTATAGTCTTCAAACTCTTGGCTATTGGGTATTTTTAAGTTGGCTGCTAGCATTATCTTCGATCGATCTTGATACCATGACGTTACCTGATTCTCTAACTAAATCGGGTTTAGTTTTGGGTTTAATTTTTCAAATAATTATTGGTTGGCAAACTGCTTCCCACAAAGGAATAGCCCAACAGTTAATGTTTGGTATCAGTGGGGCAGTATTGGGAATTTGGTTACTAGGAACCATTAGAATTGTCGGCTCGATCGCTTTGAAGCAAGAAGCTATGGGCGCAGGAGATGAAAAACTAATGGCAACCATCGGTGCTTGGTTAGGTTGGAAATACGTGCTGCTGTCTAGTTTACTCGCTTGTGCTGTCGGTAGCATCATTGGTGGTGGCGCAATGGCTGTAGGTATTTTAGGCAGAAAACAAGCAATACCTTTTGGTCCATTTTTAGCTTTAGGGGGGGCATTAACCCTTTTTTGGGGCGAAGCTATTTTAGCTGCTTATCTCCAATTCTTTTTTCCTTAAAAATATATTCTTGAAACACCCTCAGCGTAAGCCTTTCTTCGTTTTTCTCAATCGGAAGTTCAGATATACAAATAAATTTGCCTGCCTACTTACTAAGTAATTGAACCGTTTGCTATTTAACCAATGAACATCAATTCGTTGGACGCTTACGTTATCCAACCAGATAAGTCGTGCTGAATCAAATCTTGTAATTTTAAAATATCTTCTCGATATTCCGTCATTAATTGCTGACGTAATTCAGAATCTAGACTTGGTTTAAACAGATTTTTTTCTTTAGCATCTTGTTTTAAATTTTGCCTAAATTTTAAGGGTAAAAAAGGCTTAATTATATCTTTGAGTGGATTGGGTTTGTCTAAAAACTGATGCCAGGATTTATTCCTAGGAATTAGAGAAGTATTGTGTTTACGAGACATATCAGGAATAAACTTATCATCTATCTCCAAAAATCGGAAAATATCTTGCATCACCTTCACTGGTTCGGTTACAAAGCTTTCATAAAGATAAATTTTAATTCGTTCGCGCTTAAAAATCTCATAATAAGGCTTAAGTTGACGATAATAAAAGCCTTGATTTTTATAGTGCCACTTGGGTCCCCAGTTTTCTTTAATTCTATTTTCCTCTACTGCTAAAGCATCCTGAAAATTAGTTAACTTTTCAGCGCGATCGCGCACTGCCCAAACATAATTAGAAAAAGCTCTATCTATCGGATTTCTAAGAATTGCAATCAACTTTATATCTGGTACGTGCTTATAAATTGTAGCAGCACTTTTTTCATAGTAAATATAGTATGGAGATGCTTCACCAATCGCTTTTTCTCCGTTATAATCCGCAAATAGTTTTTGATAAGATTCTAAATCCGTTACTACCCATTTATCGACCCATTTCTGCGCTCCAGGGCCATTAAGAATTGGTTTTTCTCCTTCAAAAGCAAAAAATCCAGGCTCTTTAAAGGAACTCATGAAAACATCTGGATGCTGTTCTAAATATTTATATACAGAAGTTGTCCCTGATTTGGCTGCACCAAAGACAATAAAGTTAGGCATTACCATAAATTCATTTATAGATTCAGTTAACTATGCTACACCCCTATTATATTGTCATTTAATATTTTAGTCTGTTACTTTGTTACTATAAATATTTTTTAAATATATGTATAATGACTTTTAATAAATATAGTGTATTAATATTAATATTTTGTTTGATAAACTAACTTGAGCTTAAATTATCTAAGAGGTGAACAACGTGGGAGCGATATCTACAAGTCAATCTAGTACAGAGTTGGCTGTATATTTTACTCTATTTAATGTAGATCAGAAGAAAGTTGGATTTACAGATATACTTATGCGTTGGTCTACATTGTATAAATTAGGTGTTTCTCTTGGCTATACATATGTGCATAAACCTATTATTTGTAAGAATACCAGTAAAATATATAATTTTTTAGGTTTTAATAATAGTTTTAATCTTCAGCTTGATAATTTTCTCAACCTACATCATTCCCCAAATCAAAAAATATATAATTATCGAGATTTTGACTATTCATCAATTGCAAACTCTCGCTATTCACCGAGAACTTTATTTAGTAAAATTAAAAACTTCATTGTTGATAATATTTTCTTTAGTCGATATCGATTAGTAGATATAGTCATTAATGAAACTTTTTTACAGAAATATAGTATTACTGACTTAAACGATTTACAAAATTATGTTAAAAATACAATTTTACGGCAAACACATAATCCACAAAAAATAATATTAATTAGATTTCAACTGAGTGGAGCAAGAAAAAAATTTTATTACTTAATTAATTCCCAACTTGCTGATTTTCCCGATCGACTCAATTTACGTACTAGTTATTTTGAAGCTAGAGATAAACAGCCTATAAAATCAAAATTTTTAGCAGATAAACTCAAATTACTAGTTCATATTAGACAAGGAGATACAGCATTTATAGAAACACCGTGGAAAACTTTTATCCCTGTTTATGGTAAAAAGTTATTTACTGAATTAAATGATCCCAGCCAAGGCGGATATGCTGATTTAATTGATGTTAATGATTACTATCATTTTGTTAAAAAATTCACTGAATACTGGGATGCAGAGAAATTCTCTCTAGTAGTTTCTTCTGATGGTTACAAAAAAGCCTTTTCTTTACTTCACGATAACCTCAGTCAGTTTAATTTCAATTCTAAACAAATCAAACAGTTACAAAACACTGAAATTTTATATCAAAAAAAGTTTAATATATTTGATGAATTTAAGTATATTACTTATTTAATTGGAGAAACAGATGAAAATCTTTACAATTTAATTCATTCTACTTTAGAAGCAGATATCATTATTATGGGGTTTCGCAATACTTTAGGAATGCTCCTTAAGATTATAGCCCACTACTATGATTTTGATAATCCTCCCATTATCATAGAACTCTATAAAAAGAGAAAGCCATTTGATAGTAAATCGTTGTTAGGTATAGATTCTAATAAAGCAGAAATTATACCAGTTAAATTAGATGATTGTAACTGGGAAGATTTGATATTAAAAGTAAATAAGGCAATAAACGCTAGAAGATATATCAAAAAATAAAAATTGATATGTGCAATTAACAATAACTAATTTTTGAGAATTTGATAGTATATATCCGCGTATTTTTGGGCTTGTTTTTCTAGAGAATATTCTTCTAGGGCTATCTTACGGCAATTCTGACTCAAACGTTCGCGGAGAAGTTTATCTTCTAGGAGCTGTACGATCCCCCTAGAGAAATCGTCAGTATCTTCAGGTTTAGCTAAATAACCAGTAACGTCTGGACGTACTATATCAGAAACTCCACCTACGTCGAAAGAAACTGTTGGCGTACCACAAGCTGATGCTTCCATAGCTACCATTCCAAAAATATCAGCTCGAGTAGGAAATAGAAATAAATCAACAGCAGAATAGACAAGAGCTTTAAGGCGATCGCTCTCTATATAACCTAGATTGATAGTATCTATCTCAACAGCTTGGCTAATTTCCTCTCCTTTTCGACCTATAGTTATTAGTACACTATTTGCTTTTAAGGATGCTGGTAGACTAGATAATGCTTTTTGTAATAAGTCACCTCCTTTACGATAATCTTTTAAATTATTAGCACCTAACATTAAGACATTTTTATATTGAGAAATACCTAGAATGACTTTACAATATTCAGAATCCAGAGGTTGATATATTACGGTGTCAATACCATGAGGAATGTGATGAACAGAAAAGCGATTCAGCATACTTTCCTTGGCTTGTTCAGCTAACCATTTGCTAGGAGCTACAATAGTCAAATTAGCAGAATTATAAGCCCAATTTTTAAGTTTCCATTCTAATTTCGTATTATCTCTCTTTATTGCTGGATAGCTATGAGGATAAGGACATTTACCACAACCAATTTTCCAGCGATCGCAATCATAGCTATAGGCACAATGTCCCGTAAAAGACCATTGATCGTGTAGCGTCCAAACAGAAGGTTTATATTTAGTCAGAGTAGGTAAACTAAGATAATTAAAGTATCCTGTATGCAAATTATGAAAATTAAGTATATTTGCTTCTTGAAAACAAGATACTTTAGGAATATCAAAACTACCAACATACTGAAGGTAATTGAGTCCTAAAAACTTAGTTAGAGGAGTAATTTTACTTTCTAGGTTAGTTTTACGAGGTATGGTAGCTACTAATTTGTCCTGAGTTTGTCTTCTACTAACTAACAATCGAGAATCTACAGAAAGACTTCTTAAGCCTTGATGAAGTCGATAAGCAGCAATACCAGCACCACCAATTGTATCAGAATGGTTAATCTGTAAAACTTTCAATCTACTGATATTAGACACAATCTCTGATTTATGTATAAAATGACGATAAATTTATATTAGATAATTTGAATTATTTCTTCGAGATTTTTCCTTTGGGAATAAGGAACATCTAGAGATTCTGGTAATAAACCAACAGCTATCATGAATATAACAACTTCTTCTGATTTAATAGCAATTAAACTACGAAGTTTAATATCCTGTTCTTTTGTAGTTGACCAGTTAAGTGTACAAGTTCCTAGCCCTAATGAATGTAACGCATAAATGAGAGACATACCAAACATTCCCCCATCTATAAAGGCTTGATTTCTTTCTTTGATGCTATAAAATGCTTTTAGATTTGAAGTCACAATCAGAACTTTGTTAGCTAAATGACCAAATCCACGATTTCCATTTTGGCAGGATAGAGCATTTTTTTTCGCTTGTTCATCTTTCAAAATATAGACTCTAGAAGACTGTCTATTGCAAACAGACGGAGATTTTTGTGCAATCAATATAGCCCGTTTAATCAACTCTATATCTACTTCTCCTTCAATAAAATTACGAATACTATGTCGACTATAAGCTAAATGTTCAAAATCCTTTTGAATATCTTTTATTATTTGTTCCTTATAAACTCTTTTAGTGCCTCCACCATATTGTTCAAAATTTTGAATATATGGTTTATATTTTTCTAACTTATTTTGAACTATTCTAATATCATAATTATGTTCGTTATGATATTTGCAATAGCTTTCCAGTGTTTTAATAGCAGAAATGAATTGCTCATTATTTATTGGATATCCGTTGTTTAAGTATCTTTCTAGTAACTTAAAGAGAATATCAACAATTTCTTTTCCATAACCTAAACGGGTATCTTTAAAAGCAAGTCCTTTTTCTATTACATGATAGTAAGCAGTGATCCTATTTGTAAGATTTTCAAAACTATTTGGTCGTGTATTTATAGTAGTAGAAAAAGTTATATATTTCTCAATATCATAAATATAATTCTCTAATATATTTAGATTTTTTTTAGTATTTAATGCTAGAATACCTGCTTTTAGTATTTTGATTTGCAAAATTTTAAAAGGAGGTAATAAATAATGATTAAACTTTCTTTGCAAATTAACTAATCTTATCTTCAATAGCTTTAAATATTTTTTTATGCAATTTATCAAAAAAGACAAATTCAATGAATTATAAAATAGCATTGCTAAGGTAATTAAGTGAGTCAATTTTTTTGTTTTTTATTTTTTGTAATGTGTTTTTTGTGTCTAGCTTTATCTCTAAGATATTTTCAACTGCTTTTCCCTCATAAGTTTTATGTTTTAAAAGAGCAAATTCTTGGAGAATATCATGTATTTTATTAGACTTTTTGGCTGGATTTAAAACGCAAAAATTTTTACCATTAATAATCGAATATACTGTACCATGAAAGGTATTAGTAATAATAGAATCAGCAAACTTAAAAAATCCTAACCATTCAAAAGGATCGACTACAATAAAGTTTTGATCGCACCATTTCCTTTCATAACTTAATCCCACTAACTTTTTATTGCTTTTATTAGCATATTTTTTAATCTTAATAATATCGTCAGACTTGATGTGGTTCACATATACCAAAATATAGTTTGATAAACCCTTCGGCGGATTTTTAATTTGAGAAGTTAGATCGTATAAAAAGGTTGGATCTATTACTTTCTGTGCTAGAAAACCAAGAGATTCTATTATTTTCAAAGTATTATTGTCTCGACCAGAAATGTGTGATATTTGTTTTAAACAATTTTTAATTTCTATAGGTATCTCATCATTTAAATTGACTTGTCCAAAACTTGGTGCATAAGAAATGATTTTTTTTGCTCTAATTCCTTTGCCAAAGTATGCTAAATCAAGTTTGAAAAGTGGGTTTTTAAAATTCCATATTTCATCACTACCTAAAACAACAACGTCAAAATTGTTTTTTTGAAAAATTTCCTTTATATTGTGGGAAAATTTAGTTAATGTGTAGTATTGTTTATGATTTTTCTTGAATTTGAATATTTTACCAATATTATTTAATCTTTTTCTTAAAGAATTAAATTTAATGTATTCTTTTGCTTTTCCCCAAAAAATTCTGTTTTCTCGTTGTGCATGTTCTCTGGCTTTATAGTTTATGATATATACATCATGTCCCATTGCTTTGATGATTTCTTGTAAACAATAAGCTTGTAAAAAAGAGCCGTGATTTATAGAATCATGCAGGGTTAATATTCCAACTTTTTTAGTTTGTAATTCTTGTATGCCTAACTTCATTATTATTATTTTTGTGTATTACTGCGTATCATACTTGTCATAGCAATGATTAAATTGGTAAATTTCTTATTAGAATACTTAAAATGAAAAAATAACATAAGCATTGATATTACGCCAGTAAAGACTGGTATCAATTATTTCGGATATTTGAAGAGTACTGCTAAAATTGGATGGACACCATCCTTCATGAACACCATGCATATAGTGTGATTCAATCCTTTCCACAGGATGCCTAACCATGTAAATTAATTTAGCTTTATTGAATTTAGGATATGATTTCTAGTTTAAAGCTATCATCGACATAACTGATAATTTTCTCCATTCTACTTTCCCAAGAAAACTGATGTGCAAAATCAATTTGTTGTTTATAACCCTCAACTTTCCTCGGATAAATTTCTAAAGCTTGCAGCAAATAGCTAGCAAACTTAGCAGGATTATCTGGTTCACACCAAGTAATAGGTATATCAGCAGTTTTAAACTCCAACAAAGGGAGAATTTCTGTTGCTACAATTGGTGTCCCAGAGGAAAGATACTCGAAGAATTTCAAAGGGGAAGTAAAGGTTGATGCTTCCCCCGAACAATGGGGATGAGCTAAAATGTTTGCTGCTTGCAGTAAACTAGGCAAATCTTGATGGGTAATATACCCTAAAAAAATCGCATTGTCAACTTCTTTTTCTTTAGCTAACTGTCGATACGCTGTCACCTGAGGTTTTTTACCACCAGCAAAAGCAAACTGAATTTGAGGTAATTGCTTAGCAACATCAATTAACAGATCGACACCTTTAAACTTATATAATCCCCCGGAATAAACTACTAAATGCTTTCTTCCATTAGATAATAATTTTTCACGCCATTGTCTAGCCTTTTCTGGTTCTCTCACTAAAAAAGATTGATTAAAACTCAGAGGTAACTTAACAATTTTTTCTGGTGGCATACCATTGTAAATCATATTATCTCTTACCGAATCAGCTACTGTAACTGCTACTTGAAAGAGAGGACTATTAACAATTTCTGGTTCGTATTTATTTTTTTGATAGTGTTCTCGTTCGTAAATAACAGGAATACCATATTCGATCGCTGCTTTAACTAAATTCCAGTCTAAAGTATGAAGAATTTTAGTCTCAGGAAATATATGTACGGGAAAGTAATATTTACAGACAACTGTACTCGTATTAGTCCATTTTCCTCCACGAGTGCTAATAGGAAAAGGCATGGCTAAAGGAAGTACCTTAAGTTTCTCTTGGATATTGTAATATTTAACTAATTCTGCTGATGGTTTTTGGGGACGAAAAGGATAAAACCAATCAAGAGGATTAGAGGATAAACTCGTCTGATTGAGATAAACTAAAACCGTAGAATATCCCAAATTAGCAACCGCATTAGCAGTATTAACATCATGAACTATATGAGCTTCTGGTTGAGGGAGAGTACTTCTAGTAAAGAAGACATAATGTTTAGACATTATCGATTAAATTATTAATTATTACCAATTAACTTTCTTCTGCTAATTTATGTTCGTAAATTTTGAGAATATCGAGCATGATTTTAGCAGATTGATAAGATTCCTCAATGATTTGCTCCTTCTCTTCTCGATCTTCGATTAAATCTTCAGTGACTAGACCCAAAGAACCAAGCAGAGAATTCAAATAATTACGCATTTGATAAGACAAATTGAACTTATCTTCTGTATTAAAAGTACTATTTGCCATAAATTCCAGTTGAGTTGTAGGGTTATCTTTGAATTGCATGGCATATAGACGGGCATAGTAGCCATTTTTGGCTAGTAATTCTTCATGATTACCCATTTCTACTACTTTGCCTCCATCTAGTGCTACAATTAAATCGGCTTTTTGCACTGTAGATAATCGATGGGCTATTACTAAGGTAGTGCGATCGCGACATAATTCATCAATTGCTTCTTGTACTAATCTTTCCGAAACAGTATCCAAAGCACTAGTAGCCTCATCTAAAATTAGAATATCTGGATTGCGTAGTAAAGCGCGAGCGATCGCCATTCTTTGTCTTTGTCCCCCAGAAAGCATTACCCCTCTTTCGCCGATTTCTGTATCAAATCCTTGGGGTAATTGAGTGATAAACTCATAAGCATTAGCTCTTTTTGCTGCTACGATCATTTCTTCTTCACTAACTCCTTTCAATCCATAACAAATGTTGTAGCGTACAGAGTTGCTAAATAAAAATGTATCTTGGCTAACTATCCCCATAGCTCGTCGCACGCTTTTAATGTCATATTCTCGCAAATCTCGACCATCTATAGTAATGCGTCCCTTAGTAGGATCGTAAAATCTAGGTAACAAATCTGCTATGGTTGATTTTCCTGCTCCAGAAGCACCTACTAAAGCAATAGTTTTTCCTTTAGGAATCCATAAATCTATTTCTTTAAGAACTAATTTTTTATGATCTGGATAGGCAAAACTGACTGCTTCAAAGCGAATTCCTTTAGTTAGTTTAGTATAATTTTGTTGACCTGATTTAATAAATAGTTTGTTATCACGACGCAAGAATTCAACTACTATTTCAGTACTAGGAAGACTATTAGCAAATTGAGTACGACCACTATTTAACTTACCAACAAGTGGTAATAAACGAAATAAAAAAACTATATACACAAGAAAAACAGCAGCAAATGTTTGAAGTTCTTGGCTAAATATATAACCTCCTAGCCAAACTAAACTTAAAACTAGTAAGATTCCTGATATTTCATTGATTGGCCCCATAAGTCCTGTAACTGATTGAGCTTGTAGTTGTGCCTGTTCTCTTTCTTCAACAAACTTTTTGATAATTCTATATTCTTCTTCTTCACTGCCAACAGTTTTAATGAGGCGAATTCCTGTAAGAATTTCATACATTTTTTGAGAATATTCTTTAGATTTTTGAGATAAATATTTACCTAATCTTTTGGAATAAAGAACAAAGTATTGATTACCCAAAGCAATTAATCCTAGCAAAATGGTAGAGATAATGGTCAATTGCCAAGAAATTGTCAATAAAATAGCAATAAAAGTCAAAATATTAATACAAGTAACAAATATTTTGATTAAACTCCGAATCGATCCTGCCGATCTTTCTATTTCTCTATTGACTCGGCTAGCTATATCTCCTATTTTATTCTTATTATGAAAATCTAAGCTAACATCCAAGATTAATTGAATCCCTGATAATCTTAGGCGATTCACTAAATACTTAGAATAGTAATTGCTAATCATTAAATTAGCATAGTTAGTTATACTTTTTAAAATGATGGCTACCAAGACTACCAGAACCATCATTATGAGTTTTTGAGTTCCTTCAAAAGCATCAAATAAAGAAAAAAACTGTTTAATTATTGCTGGTTTATCAGGAAGTTCTATTCCCTTCTCTTCTCCTAGAAAAACTGCAAAAATTGGGACTAGTAAACCAGTACCAACGCCATTAAATACAGAACCGCTAAAACTAAAAAGAATAATCAGAATAACCATTAATGGTCTTTCTCTAATTCTTTTAAAAATAAATTGTTGGGAATTCATAGGTTATTAATTTAGAGTAAATAAAATAATCTATCTTAATTCAAACTTAGCCATTATGCGCTCGAGTATTTGCGCCATTGTCTCGATGCTATAATATTCAACACATCTTTTTCTTGCCTCTATTCCTTTAGTTTTAGCCCTATCTAAGTCAGCAAAAATTACTTTAATTGCCGAACTTATGTCTTCAGGACAATTGGGAGCAACTAAATATCCAGTATCGGCTAAAATCTGTGGTATGTCTCCTACACAAGTAGCCAAAATGGGTTTTGCCATCGCCATACCATCGGTTAGTTTTAAAGGAAACTGAGCTCGTGCAGCAGGGGTATTTCTTTGGGGGACAACAATAACATCTGCTGCGGAAACGATTTCGGGCATCATATTAACAGGAGAGCGAGGTAGTTGAATAATCCATTTACCCCACTTTTCTTTTAATTGGCGATCGTAATCATCATAAGGACTGCCACCAACGATCGCGAGTCTTAGATCGGGTTGTCCCAATTTATCTAAAGCAATCAGTACATCTTCCACTCCTTTATAGGGTCTTGGTGCGCCAGGAAACATTAATATTCTGTAATCAGCTAAATTATATTTGACACGGCTAGCTCGGTAGTCATATTTAGCTGGATCGAAAAGATCGGTGTCTTTGCCATTAGGTATATAAGTACCTCCAAAACGTTTTTGTAAAAATTGGTTATGGATAGTAACAACATCTGCGTGACGATAAAATCCCTCGATCCACTTCAAATAAAGAGGATGATCGGGGTGTTTTAATGCTCCCTCTGCTGTAAATAGATCGCGAGTAAATTGCTTCCAACCCGAACGATATTGCCATTTTTCGCCACCATACCAGCTTAATTCCCAATCATCAATATCTAATATTAAAGGACGATGACTAAGGAACTTTTTGACTAAAGCAATACCAAAACTGCTAGGTTTAAGTTTAACAGCATAAATAATATCTCCGTCAATTTTTTTAAGTACTCGAGATGCTGCTGGCAAAAAACCCGAATGGTATTCGCAAGGAAAAGCAACTATTGGTATATCTGTATTGGCGATCGCCTCTGCCTTTTCTCCAAAAGCTACCCCCAACATTTCTACGTCATAATTTAATTTACGGAGAGCTTGAGCTAGGAGAAACGGACGTACACCTCCACCCCATCTACCAGCACCACTACTGGATAGATCGCTGACTACTAAAGAAACTTTGAGTTTATGATTGTCTGCCGGCACAGTTGTTAGTTATCAGTCATCAGTTATCAATTATCAGTCATCAGTCATCAGTTATCAATTATCAGTCATCAGGTTAATGATGGGGTTCAATCTCCAATTGAAACTCTTAGCTAGAGTGTTGACTAAAAGATAACTTGAACTGTCCACTGTTTACTGAATAAAATATATGGGACAATCAATTATATCTTTACTGTCAAGCTAAATGTCAAAGTTGAATTGGGATTTAGTTTGTTAGATAACATTTTTACGATCTTAGAGATCGACTTTATAACCTCATGGCAGAGTATCAATAGACCTCTTACATAAGTCCTATAAACCTTGGTTAAGTCAAGGTAAAAGGTAAAAGGTAAAAGGTAAAAGGGATTAATTTCGCTCTCTCGTTTATTTTTGCAAGAAGTCTAATAATTAGATTAAAAACATTCATATTTAATTTTCTTGGGGAATAATAGTTAAGTCGATCGCTTATCTATAGAGATTTATGGAACAAGGAAATATTATTACTACTTCAGAATATTACGAACTTATTCAAAAAAATAGTCAAGATAAAAATTTTGCTGGCTTAGTTGGTTGTAATTTAACTAATGTGCAATTTAAAGGCAAACATATTGGCGGTTCAAGTATTAATTTAACTAAAACAATATTATCAGGATTAGATTTGTCAGAGTTTGAGTTCCCTTCAGTTATTTTGACAGAAGCAAATTTAAACAATGCAGATTTATATTTGGCAAGGCTAATTTATAGTAACTTAAGAGGTGCATTATTAAAAAATGCCGATCTAAGAAAAGCTAATTTAGAGCAAGCAGATTTGAGTAATGCTAATTTGACAGGGGCTAATCTTACAGAAGCAAACCTAAGAGGTGCAAATCTAACTGGGGCTAATTTAAGTAATAGTCAATTGATTAATGCAAATTTTTGCAGAGCATGTCTTAAAAACGTCAATCTAAGCAATGCTGATTTGTCAAAAGCAAACTTACGAGGAAATACTCCTTACAGATTACCTAACAATTGTTCTCTTTTTGTAGAGCTTAAAGGGGCAAATTTAGATGGAGCAGTTCTTACCGCTACAATTTATGATGATATGACCATATTTCCTCTAGAATTCGATCCTAAAGCAGCAGGGGCTTATTTAATTGCTCCTGGTATATCTTTAGAAAAAGCAGACCTGAGTAATATGGATCTTAGTGGAGCTAACTTAGCAGGAGCTAATCTGAGTAAAGCTAATTTAACGGGAACTAATTTGATTCAAGCTAATCTCAATGGTGCAAATCTAACAGAAGCTACCTTAATTTTTAAAGACAAAAAAAATATTGGTAATATTTACTTGGAAGGAGCTATTTTGAAAAAAGCAACTCTTATTGGATTTCGACCAGGTAATACTTGTACTTATCTTAGAGGGGTCGATCTCCGAGAAGCCAAGATAAGTGATGTATCTTTTGAGTATGTAGATTTAGTCGGTGCAAATTTATCTGGATTACAATTAGACGGTATTAATTTTAGTAATGCTAAGTTAACTGGTGCCGATTTATCTAATAGTAGTTTGAGAGGTGCAAAATTTGGGAGTGCTACTTTACAGGGGGCAAATTTAAAGGGAGCAAATATAAGCGGGGTTAAGTTTGACAACTATCAAATTAAAGACGCTATTATGCCCGATGGTTCCAAATATGAGCAAGAAACCTAATTAATTTTTAATCGCTGTAACTTTCATTTTTACCCCAGTAGCAGGGGTAAAAGTAAAACCACGGCGTAAAGGTTTAAGAGGACGATTATCGAGTAATTCTAATTTTACTTGCGACAAAATAGTTGCCAGTACTAACTTCATTTCAAATAGGGCAAAAGCATAACCCAAACAGCGACGATGACCACCACCAAAGGGTATGTATTCATAAGGAGAAAATTGTCTTTCGAGAAATCTTTCTGGTTTAAATTTTTTCGGTTCGGGATAAATATCTTCTCGTCGATGAGTTAAATAAATACAAGGAAATAGATTAGTTCCTGGCTCAAAGGTGTATCCCATCAGTTCAAAAGGTGCTTTTAAGTAACGGGATAGAAATACAACAACAGGATGAATTCTAAGAGTTTCAGAAATTACAGCATTAAGATAGGGAAGTTTGATAATAGTATTGTAATCGGTATCGTTATCTAGAGAACTTAATTCCGATCTTAGTTTTTGTCCTACTTCAGGGAGATAGTGCAGCCAATAAAATGCCCAAGCTAATGAACTAGCAGTAGTTTCATGACCAGCAAAGAGCATTGTCATTAACTCGTCTCTTATTTCATCATCTCTCATTGGTTTACCGTCTTCGTCGCGGACAGACAGCATTAAACTGAGAATATCTTCTCCTAGAGTCTCGGGATTATTTCTACGTCGATCGATCTCGGTTTGTAAAATTTCTTTAATAACCTGTTTCTGTTTAAGAAATTTTCCCCACGGAGTTAAAGCACCTAAATTTTTTTGTAGGAAAGGAAAAAAGAGAAAAAAGGACTTAAGAGGAGAATTAAAGATATCTAGATAATCAATTAAAATTTGTTTGAGGCGATCGAATTTTTCTCCTTCATTTAAACCAAATACAGTCCTTAAAATAACTTTTAGAGAAATTTCTTGAGTATAATCGCGAATACAAATAGTTTGACCTATCTGCCATTGAGCAATAACCTCTTTGGTAACATCAACCATAGTCTGACCATAACTTTTCATCCTTTCGCCATGAAAAGGAGGCACTAGCAGCTTACGATGTTGTTGATGTGAAATTCCATCAAGCAAAACTAGAGAATTATCTCCGAGTAAAACCCTGACTGGTAAAGAAGATTGTTTTTCTACTTCAAATAAGTTGGGGTCGGCAGTAAATACTTTTTCTATTGCTTGAGGATCGCTAAAAATTACGTAGGGAGGTAACAAAGCAGATTTGGGCGTATAAAAAATATCTCCATACTTTTGCTGAGCTTTTTCTAACGTGCCAAACTGATCTATTAGTGCCTGTATCATTATGATGACAGGAGGAGTTTTCGAACCATCAGGGAGTTTAGGTTTAGCTTGAGGGGAAGTTAAAATAGTCATGATTAATTGCGATCGATGATTTTCCTTTATACTAACGGGACTTTGACAAAAAACTAGGTTCAAAAAGGGGTGAAAGCCTGATATATTAATGGTTTAACCTCAAAATAGCTAAATCCTTAATATATCTGGGTTTCAGGCGAATTTACCTCGAAGAGGTAAATTCG
>JASJDJ010000233.1 GCA_030065635.1 Xenococcaceae cyanobacterium MO_188.B32 | reverse complement strand
AAAAGCTACCTGTACGAACAAACATGGAATTATTTCTCGTTTAGCTGAGGAATTGGATTTAGAAATTTATAAGAATCTTGGCTTCTATCGTCTCAATGATGAAATAGTTACAGGGGTAAATAAAATCATTCAACCGTATGACTTAGAGTTTATTCCCCAAATTCATTGCTTTCTAGAGTATAAAAACTTCCGCGTCGATCTCACTGAAGGAAATTGTAACGGCAAAAATAAAATTATTGAAAATTATGATTTTATTCTTCGGGTTAAACCAGATTTAACCTATCAGGAGTATATAGATTACTATTTGGAATATCTGCAAAAATATACTGAAATTGAACCCAGATTGCAAAAATTAGGTTCAATGAAAATATCGCAGCTATTGAAAAAATGTGAACAGCAACTTAAATATCAATGCTCTCTAATAAATCAAGCTATTTAGTTTTTCTAGCATGAATCTTACTCTAGCAAAAAATTACTATAATTTTTTACCACGTTTTTATCGATTATCTTTTGTAGCTGTACTATCTAACATGATGGTACCCCTGGCAGGACTATGTGATACGGCTTTTTTAGGGCATTTAAGCAATATACAACCATTAGCTGGGGTTATTTTAGCCAGTATTTTATTTGATTATCTCTATCGCATTTTAAAGTTTTTGCGGAATAGTACCAATGCAATGACAGCCCAAGCAGTAGGAGAAAATGATACTAAAGGGGTAATTCTGGCGTGGTTACGAAGTAGTTTAATTGCAGTCGCGATCGCTTTCACGATCTTAATTTTACAATATCCAATTCAAAAATTAGGCTTTGCTATTCTATCAGGTTCTCCAGCAATTGAAGCATCAGGAATTGAATATTTTAATGCCAGAATTTGGGGTGCACCAGCCGTATTAATGAATTTTGTATTAATCGGTTGGTTTCTGGGTAGAGAAAAAAATAGCTTCGTTTTATTAATATCGATTGTTGCTAACGGCTCTAATGTTTTATTTGATTATTTAATGATTTATAGTTGGGGTTGGGAAAGTAGTGGAGCTGGATTAGCTACTGCTTTAAGTCAATATTTAGCCTTATTAGTTGCCCTTATTGGAGTAGCTATTAGTGTCAATTGGCAAGAGATACCTTTAGTAATAAAAAAAATCTGGGAACGAGAAGCTTGGCAAAATGCTATTAGCTTCAAATTTAATATTTTAGTGCGCTTTTTAGCTTTGATTTCTGCCTATTCAATTTTTACTAATGTTAGTGCGGGGATGGGAACTAATCTATTGACTGAAAATGGGTTATTATTGCAAATTGCTCTTTTAAGTCAGTTCACTATTCAAGGAGTAGGTATGACTACCCAAACTCTGATTGGTAACTTTAAGGGGAAAGAAGAATATCAGAAAATGTTACCTTTGCTAGGTGTTTCTATTCTAACTACCTTGGTAATTGCCTTGAGTTTTGCTTTCAGCGTAATTTTCTTTCCTCAAACTATTTTTAGTTTATTAACCAATCATATGGAAATTAACCAAGGGGTTGTATCTTACACCATTTGGTTATTACCCTTACTTTCTTTTACCGCGATCGCTTTTATGTTAGAAGGTTATTTCATTGGTTTAAAAGAAGGTGTAATCGTACGTAACGCTTCTTTAATTGCTTTTATTGTAATTTTTCTGCCTTTAACTATGATCACGATAAATATTCAAAGCGTTCATTTATTGTGGTTTTCGCTAACAAGTTATATGTCGACTCTAATCTTAGTACTGACAACACGAATATTAACGATACCCAAAAGTGTGGAACTTATTTCTTCAAATTAAGAGCAATTAATAATTCATAATTAATAATTAATTATTTAGTGATTGAGATTGATAACTAAAACTCCAACCGTGTTGCTTAAAACCCAGAGATTTATAAAAATTATGAGTGCGGGCGCGCTTAAGATTAGAAGATAGACTAACTTTATAACAACCAGCATCAGCACTAATTTGTAGAGCTTTTTTAATCATTTTTGTACCCCAACCTTGTCCGCGATATTCTGAATGAATTACCACAGAATCAAGAATAGCTGACTTGTGAATATCTCGGTGCATCATTGTTGGCATAAACAGTAAGCTAAAAGTACCAATAGCTTTATTTTCTAGATAAGCCAAATAAATAGAATAGTCAGGGACTTGCTGTATTTGATTCCAGATTGATAAAATCTTTTCTTCAGCCATCAAAGGCTTATTATCCATATCTGCATATAAGCCATTCAGAATAGATAAATCATCCTTAGTTGCAATTGTAAATTCAAGTTTTTGACTAAACCCGTTGTCCATTATCAATTTTCAACTGTCAATTTTTGAATTTTTGGCACAAAATACTCCAAATCAGGAGTGACTAAATCTCTTACTTTTGCTAGATCATCCCAAATCCTTAACTTAACTGCATCTTCAGCGTAGGGTTGGCTGATAAACTCTTGTGCTTCTTGTTTAGAATAAATACCTCCCTGTAATTCCAAACTAGTCTGAGAAGCTGGGGATAGACTAGCCCAATAATCACCATCTACAGCACAAAGATATCTTTTGGCATTAACGTGCATTCTAATAGGTTCAGTTACGGCTGGGCTAAATATTTTGTTTAGATAACCTAAAGCCCGATATTCATGGCGATCGTCTATGCTTCTAGTTGCAGCGTCTTCTCCTAAATTATGAATTAAATGACCAAAATCGTGTAGTAGAGAAGCAGTAATTAACTCAGATGTAGAATTATTTTTTTCTGCTAAGGTGGCACATTGCAAAGCGTGTTCTAACTGGCTTACTGCTTCCGTGCCATATTGTTCGTACCCTTTGGTAGCTAAAATTCTGATAATCTCGGTTAAATTAAGTTTCATTGTTCCCGATCGAGATAAGATTGCTAAAAACATTTAATTAAAACGTGCGACTTCCTTTCCTGCAACATAAACAGAAGCGATCGCACTAGGCTCGGGATTATTCGGTTTAACTAGCAAAAAATCCGCATCCCAACCAGTGGCAATACTGCCTTTACTACTACCAATTCCCGCAGCTTTAGCTGGATAAGCAGAAACCAGTTTCCAAGCTTGTTCTAAAGACATAATTCCTAATTCTGCTAGCTTGAATGGCGCATGAAATAAGGAAGGATAATGATAGTCGGAACAAAGACAGTCTACTACTCCTTTTTTTACTGCGGTTTCCACACTCATCCAACCCAAATGAGAGCCCCCCCGAATCAGATTTGGTGCACCCATCAACACTGATGCATCATAACTTCTAGATTTTGCAGCTAGTTCAATAGTAGCGGGAAATTCAGTAATAGAAACTCCTCGTTGGGCACTTAATTCGACTTTTGCCTCTGTATCATCATCATGAGAAGCTAAGGGAATATCATTTTGATGTGCCAGAGTTACTAGTTCTTCAACTTGTTGTAATCCTCTTTCTTTATTGACTAGAGCAGTTTTAATTAACGCTGCTAGCTCAGTATAAGTTTTTTTGTGCCTAGTGCGTAAACTATTAAGATGACGATCGAGTTTGTCTTCATCTCCTGGCGGGGGAATATGATCGTTTAAAGATAAGAGATGGACTTTTCCTTGTTTTAACCAATCACATAGTTCATCAAATTTATCTATATTTGCTTGTTCATGGCGAATATGAATGTGACTATCGGCTTTTAAGTTTTGCTTTTCTTCTTCCAAAACCAGATTAATAATGTCTCTTGCTGTATCCCGACTGCGTAACCCTGGTTCGTAAGAATCAGTAATAGAATAAAAGAAAGTAGTAATGCCAGCAGCAATTAAAGAGCGGTCATTTTCTAGTATTGCCATTTTAAGAGGAAAACGTACTCCAGGGCGAGGCGCGATCGATCTTTCAAAGGCATCTCCATGGATATCTACTATTCCTGGCAGCATCAGTAAACCTTTGGCAATTATAGTGGGCATTTTCGGGTGATGAAATGTATCAATAGAAGCAAATTTTCCCTCTTTAATTACCGCACTACCATTTTTGAGCCATCCTGTAGGGGTAAGGATGTCTACACATTCAATTGCAAACTTTTTCATGGCTATTGCCTTTAACTATAAGAGATAGTTTAAGGCTTGAGGATAGGGCAAAGATTAACTTAAGTTTATGGGGTAGTTAAGCTTTGAAAGTTCAATGAATTACTCCGATTTAGTTAACCAGCTCGGCAATTTAGTGGATTGTAGTCAAAAGGATTTGGAAACAGCAATGACGAAAATGCAAGCAACTTTAAAAGTGCCTGTATATTTAGAGGTTATGCCTTCTGCCGAATATTTGTGTTCTAGCGATCTTACATTAGTTGATTTTCCTCTACTACTAGATGTATCTCATGTAAATATTTGGCATAGAGGTAATAGTAAAGCAACTCAAGAAACCTGTTTGAATCTACTTAATTCATTTTCAGTAGGTGCAATCCATCTGAGTCACAATCAAGGACACTCACGATCTTATTCCCCAGGAAATTTGGTTTAATGATTATCTCTTAGAATGGAATCAGAATTATTACCTTACTTATGAAAGTTTGCCTTGTGAATATAAAGTTTACGAAAGATTAGATAAATATCGTGGATAATTATAGTGATTTTCAATTTCAAATAATTTTCCAAGATTTTAAACATTTCCAAGACCAATCGGGATTTTTTTGATAAAAGCGTAATTCCCAATTGACATTAGAGTTCAAATCAATTAGTTCTGTTGCTAAAAATTTTAATTTTTCTCCATTTCGCTCATCAAAATCATAAGCCAAACTGAGATGCAACCAATCTTTTAATCTTATTTCCTCTGTACGAGTTGGAGAATTAGCAATTTGAGTAAAGTTGACTATTAACTCCTTCAATCCGTCAGCTTGTAATTCTAAACCATGCCAATTTCCACTAAAAGTTATTTGCTTAATTTCAATATCTAAAGATAGATTATTATGTTTGGCTTTTTTATAAGCTCGATCCAAAGCTTCAAGGTAAACAGGAATAGAACTACAATTGTCTGAAAAAAATCCAGTTAATGTACAGTGAGACATATACTTATGTGCTGTATTTTCTCCATATAGCTGAAGACTTTTTGTAAAATATATCTCAAGTTGATTATTTAACTCTCCAACAGGGCAAGCATAGATTATGAATTGACAATTGATAATTGACAATGGACAATTACTCCTTACTTAAGATGATAATTTTTCTACAAGGAAATTTATATTTTTTCTGGTCTATCGTTTCAGGTTTTAACTTAGCTAAAAAACGCTGTCAATTGTCAACTGTACATTGTCAATTGCTTTAAGCTACGCGATCGCCTTGTTTATAAACTTCTAAAATTCTGGGAACAATACCATCATCATGTACACTTATAAAGTTTGCTTTTTTCCCTACTTCTAAGCTACCAATTTCATTATCTAAGTTAATTGCTTTAGCTGAATTAATCGTAATTAATTTAATTGCTTCATATAAAGGTTTTTGTGCTTGCTGACTAATAATAAATATCGACTGTAATAAACTTCTGGGTACATAATCAGAAGAAATGATATCTACTAAATCCAACTCTACTAATTCCATAGCGGAAACATTACCAGAATGGGAACCACCTAAAACAACATTTGGCGCACCCATAAGTACTGATAACCCGTTGCTATGTGCTTCTTTGGCTGCATCAATAGTGGTAGGAAATTCTGCTAAAACTACCCCTTCTGCGATCGCTTGTTGTACATGATCTACTGTGGCATCGTCATGACTGGCAAGAGATATTCCTTTTGCTTGAGTCATTTTTACTAAAGCTTGACGGTTTTCCTGAGCGTGCTTTCGTTGATTTTTTAGACGCATATTTATAAAGTCGTCCATTTTGGCTTCTGGTACGCCATGTTTACCCACATAGTATTGTTTGTATTTATCGATATTGACGAACTGACGCTGACCAGGAGTATGATCCATTAGAGATAGCAGTGCTAAAAGGGGATGTTCTGTTAATGGTTCTATAGTTTCGTAGATATGTTCGTAACCTAATTCACAACGCAAATGTAGTAAATGATCGGTGCTGAATCTTCCTGCTGCTTGTCCTTGAAAGATTGCCTCAATCATCGGTGCATAGTGATGGAGACGTAGAGAATCTTCTCTAGGGGTAAAATCCCCAATAGCGATCGCGTCACAGACAGTAGTGATACCAGAACTAATTAAATCGCGATCGTGGTTAATTGCTGCTGCATCTAAGTTCCATCGTACTCCAGGACGAGGAGAGATGCACTTTTCCAAATTATCAGTGTGGAGTTCGATTAATCCTGGTAAAAGATAATTTCTTTCTCCATTTTTTCCCTGAGATACTATTCCTGGTTGAATATCAGTTATTATTCCATCACGAATTACTAAAGTGCCTAATACTTCTTCTGTTGGTAAGAGTAAGTGATAGTTAGTATATATTTGTTCCTGCATTCTTAGTAATTCTTATGTATATTATCTTGCAGTTTAAGATATTTGTTTTGCAATATAAGTTAAGCTAAGTTTAGCTTTGGGTTAAGTATAGTTTTTATGATATGACAAATTTTCAAAAGGAGGGCAAAATTCGAGCTTATAAGTAGATGCATATTATTAGTTATAGGCGATAAGGATAGGTGGAAAGATGACCCTTACTTTTGACTCGGAAAAATACAAAGAATTACTTTGTCGGCATCAGCCTAAAATTATTAAAACTGAAGCAGAAAATGAGGCAGCATTAAAAGTAGTCGAACAATTAATGCACTCCGATAATTGTACTCCAGAAGAAGATGAATTATATGAGTTATTGATTACCTTAAAAAGAGATTAATAAAGTTCAAGCCAAGGCATTAGGAAAGTATTTTCATGTTGATGCAAGTTTATTCGTTTAATTTTTTACTATAACGAACAACAACTAGTAACTATTTATTGTCAATTGTCAATTACTAACAATTCTTAATCAAAAGATAAACTGTAGCTATTTTTATCTTAATCAATAACCGAGAAACTGAACATTGAGAGAATGTTTCTGGGAATAAACATTGACAGTAAATATAGCAGTAGAAATTGAAGACCTGAGCAAAAGCTTTAAAGGGAAGTTAGCTTTAAGCGAAGTTAGCTTTACTGTAAGCGAGAGCGATATGTTGGCTCTTGTTGGTGCCTCT
The DNA here is from genome assembly GCA_030065635.1 of Xenococcaceae cyanobacterium MO_188.B32. Classification (GTDB taxonomy): domain Bacteria; phylum Cyanobacteriota; class Cyanobacteriia; order Cyanobacteriales; family Xenococcaceae; genus JASJDJ01. Next base: position 817 of record JASJDJ010000233.1, on the reverse strand, counting down.
GGCTCTGGTAAATCGACTTTGTTGCGTAATATCAATGGATTGCAAATTGCTGACAAGGGCATAGTCAAAATATTTGACACTCCTATCCAAAGTAATGGTAGTAGCCATTCGCGGATTCGTCGCCTTCGGAGTCAAATTGGTTTTATTTTCCAACAATTTAATTTAGTTAGCCGACTAACTGTTTTAGAGAATGTTTTAATTGGTAGTCTTGCTAGAGTTTCTCTATCGAGATCGCTTCTTCGCCAGTTTAGCAAACGGGAAAAAACCCAAGCTTTAGCAGCTTTAGAGAGAGTTGGCATTCTCGAACAAGCCTATCAAAGAGCTTCTACTTTATCTGGCGGACAACAACAACGAGTAGCGATCGCCCGTTGTCTGGTGCAAGGAGCAAAAATTATTTTGGCAGATGAACCCATAGCTTCTCTCGATCCTGAATCCGCGAGAAAAGTAATGGAGTTGTTAACTCAGCTAAACAGAGAAGGGATTACCGTAATTACTTCTCTACATCAGGTACAAATGGTTAGGCAATATTTTCCTAGAGCGATCGCGCTACGGGATGGAAAAGTTATGTTCGACGGTGCTGTTAAAGAGTTAGATGATGACAAGCTTACTAGTATCTACGGTTCGGCAGTAGAAGAATTAGTATTGCGAGGACATGGCGAAGTTTTAGTTTAAACAAATTTTATTTTTATCAAAATTATTCCAGGTGTAAATTTTCCGTTGATGAGAAAGTCGGAATCGGTTAGCGAGTAAGCTAATCCACATTTAACTTGCAATAACAGCATTACCTTTATTTTTGATATTTCTCTTCCATTTAATC
>JASJDJ010000232.1 GCA_030065635.1 Xenococcaceae cyanobacterium MO_188.B32 | reverse complement strand
TACAATATTATTTTTATCTCCTTTATAATATGATGACACTTTCTGAAAATCAACCAATATCAAGCTTTTGAGCATTATTTGCCTTCAAGAATATTTGGCGATCGCGCATCTTTTTAGCATAGTCAAATCGGAAGAGCCAAAACATTTAATGTTTTTTATGGGTGGACATTCCTATTGCTAATCAACTCTGCTTAAGTATGTCGGTTGAAGTAGGTCATTTGGTGTTCGCGCCACTTCGGTAAATCATCCAGGTCTGCCGAAACCCGCCATGCGTTCACATACCGAAGTGCATCAGATGCTAATGGGTCTGTAGAGGACTCAAGGAATTTGATGGTCTCCAGCACTCCTGCTCCTACCAGATACTGAGCGTCAAGCCTAGAACCCACATCCATATTGAGGTTCTTTGCTCGCCACATCAGCAAAACATCCTCAACGCGACCAAGCTGATGAAGAAGGAAGGCACACTGATAGATATTTTCAAATAAATCGTTATCATCCTCCCTTTCTCTCCGCCAGAGTCCATTCCGAAACTCGATTTCTTCCTCAAATAATTGCACGAGAAGCTCATGAAACTCATCCCTTGGATTGTTTGGGATTAAGCGATAAATCCCATCCCGTTTTTGCTCATTCTTAATTTCAGTGCAGCATTGTGGGGAAAGGACAAATCCATTCTCTCTGTATGCATTGAGTATTTCTGTGGCATCCACTATACCAACCTTCAATTATTCCTGCTTTTGCACCTTCTAGGTAATCACATTTTCTTGAGCATATATACTCAATCTAGGCAAAGAGTAATTACTTTCACCCTGAAGGTGCTCTTTCTTAGTTACTGTGTCCATAATAAAAAAACATTAAATAAAAACATTAAATGTTTTTTTTACACGAGCTTACTAAAACAGAATTAATTACCTACTCTCACTCTCTGTCCCCCTTACATTGTCAGACTTTGAAATTTCAATAATGTAATTGTATTAAGTACGTCATTTCGCAGTCTTGGTTCTTTTTCTTATCTTGGGTGACTTGAAAGCATCAACATCTTTCTCCCCCGAAACTAGAAATTTTAGAAATGATTTTTCTTGAAACCTACAAGTTTGCATAATCCCAAGCATGGTTAGGTATGAAGTAGCACCAGATTCAAAGAATGAGCCTGAAATTTTTCGCTGGACTGCAAGATGTCTGAGGGCTCTTTCAGCCGTATTGTTGTGCCATGGTATGGAGTCATGTTCAAGAAAGGTAAATAAACTCTCTTGGTAGCGTTCAAATCGCTTTTGGTACTTGATAGTCAATTCGGAATAATATCTTCTATCGTTAACATTGTTTTTATAGAATCGTTCTACTTCCTTTTTGAATTTCCTGAGATGCCTTTTCTTTAAGCCATATTTATCAACCGCCTCAAAAATAGGCAAAATAAGTTTCTTTACTTCCAGAACAAAATCCTCATATTGTTTGTCAAATGGACTTTTCCAAAGGTCATCATTAATATCTCGCAGTAGATGCACCCAACATTTTTGCTGTTTGCAGTTTACAGAATCATAACCACCATAAAAATCTGAAACTAACACACCGTTATATTCACATAGAATTTTGTGAACGATATCTGCTTCTCTTGTTTCCGTTAATTTGAAAACTACATGTTTTCCATCTGTAAAAGTCCAAGCATATTCGTTTATTCCTTGAATATTTATTGGCGTCTCATCAACATGAATGAAGGGATTTACTAAAATTTTTTCGAGAATCATTTTTTCGGAGTCGCCATATTGATCTGCAAAATAATTTAAGAATTTATTTACTGATTGCAGTCCGATAGGCTCAGCAAACATCTCTATGCTATTTTGAGCTATAAGTCGATAAGATAAGCGAAGAGAAATTCGTTGGTATACAATCCAAGACTTAAATCCATGGCCATATATATAGCTTCCTGCACCTATGTAGAAAAAATCTGGTACAAAATAATGCTTGCACGATTTACAATAACTCTTGAAGCTTTTATATCGGTAGATCACCTTTTTATATCCTGATTTTGTGAAATTCAGGTCAATAACAGTTACGTTAATTGGCTTTTGCTTATTCTGATATAATTCTTGCCCACACTTTTTGCAATCTTTTATCGTTGGCACTTCAATTGTTTTATTGACTTTCAAGGGAGCTATTCTAACTAAGCCCTTGTGACCTTTTTGTCCTCCTCTCTGACGCTTATGTATTTTGTCGTTTTTCCTCTCTCTAAAAGCAATTTTCTTTCTATCATAATCAGCATGTGAAGACTTTAGGATAAACTCCAGATCAGAATGAATTTCCTCACCCACTTCTGTGGATAATTTCTGTTTTCGATTGGCAAATGCGATACTTGAATTGGGGCTATCTTGAGTTGAAATTTCGGAGAGCTTGTCGGCTAATAATTTAATAGCATTGCAGTCTTCTTGATTATAATTTAGTAAATTTTCTTTATATGCACTATGGGCATTGTTTTCTTCCCATTTATAACGCCATGCTATGCTTTGAAGACCAGATGAATTTGGCGATGTCCACGAAGCTCCTATAAGAAGCCCAATTTCTTTTAGCTTATTTGAAAATGTGGGAAAATAAATTTTTCCGTACACATATGAGTTTATGTTGATTAGGTGCTTTATGGTTTTTTCAACATCTGTCATGTACCTCTTAGCTAATTCACCAATAGCCTTTTTCTCATAGCTCCCGTAGTGGTAAATCGGTGCTTCTGGATACTCATTGAGTTTGGACAAGAACTGCTTCCAGATCGTCTTTTCATCCTCTAGCGTATCTGCCCAGAAGGAATGCTGGGTACAATTTTCTCCCTCACAAATCAACAACCCTATCAAATAATAAAATCGCCGCTCGGGAATTCCTTCAATGTCTAAAAATAGTTCTACTGGTTGCCGAATTAGCTCTGGCATTTCCTGAATGTAGATCTTTTTTTCCCGAATTGCTAAGGCTTGTAACTCCAGACTGTGTTTTACGGGTTCAGGCTTCTTCCGTTTTTTCCGCTTGCGACGAGGTTTGAAAAGATAGGAGAGTTGTTGAAACGTAAAAATGCCACGCTTATTATATTTTTGGATCGCTTTTTCCGTCATTCGCTCCAGTAGGCTCAGATTATTTTCCTTCTCAGCCTGCTGCCGACAAATCTGTTGAAACTGACAGGATGGGCAATGCTTGTTCAAAATTAAATCAGGAGGTTCACTGGGTAGGGTTTCGCACCAGTTTTGCAGTATTTTCAACCATGGTTTGATGCTCTTATAGCCACTTTCCAATTGAACTCGATGAGTTTTTCCATCCATGCCCACGATGTGTCCCGTAGCGGGTAACTGCTTCTGAATTCTCCCCAGAACCGTCCCAACAAATAATAGTTCCATCTTCTGCTCAGGAGTAATGCTGTAAGTACCCGTGATGATTGTTGGTTCGTAGCCGATCTGGTGAGATGTTGAATTGGTATTGGCTTTAGTCAAGACAGCACAATAAGCTTCCCAATGCTCCGACCTCAGTATTGCTTCAACCAGAAACTCATACTTTTTGAAAGCTTTTTTGTCATACTTCCTGGCTTCAAGATGGGATTGTCGAAACTTTTCCAGATACTGGGCTCGATTGTTTTGGCGGTGTTCATCCAAAATCAGCGGATAGTCATGAGGTTTCCCCTTATCTTCAGAAAACAAAAGCAGAAAAGCTTTGCGAGGACATTGAGAATAGGCAACTAAGATTTCAGACGTAATGATTGGGATGTCGCTCATAGTAATCTCCTAGTTTTCTCCGTATTTAGAACTAATTTGGGGTTCAAGCTGAGGTTTATTGATAATGTTTAAGCTCAGCTTGAACATATGGCGATAAACTATCGATACATTCATACACGCTGAAGAATAGGCAAATTTTAGTTCTCTTCGTCCCAATCAACGTATTGTGGTGGGCTTTCCCCTGTACGTTTTATTACTTTTGGATATCGCTTTTTTGGTGTCGCCTTCTTGATTTCTATTACATTGATTTGATGCATCCAATCATCCCCAAAATCAAACCAGTAACCAAAAACATCATCTGGTTTTAAATTCAGCGAACCGATTTCCGTCTGTGTTACATCTCCTGCATATTCACCCTTTTCAAGTTCATTCATGAATGTCACAGGCAATCGATAACGTTTAGCTTTCGGATCGTGTGGACCGCTGCCCCCAATCTGAAATTCATACATATGCTCCTCTTCTCGCTCAAAGGCTTGAAAAATAGCATGATGAAGTGTTGCTAATGTTTGCTCAGAGCGAATTTCTATCGTCCGAGAAATAACTGGATTCTGTTCAACAAACGTCTCTGTTACAGGACCATCTATAATAAAGACCTCTAAAACATATAGCGTCTTATCCTGTGCTGTAGATTGTTTGTTGGTCTTTGTCGTTTTGCTCTTCATTTCCAACAACTCTTATAGGAAATATAATACAGGTTCAGGATACAGCTTTTTGAAGCTCGGTCAGATTAACTAATGATCTGAATTAAATCCTCAATGTTCGAGGCTAAAAACACCCTATTAAGACTAATTAATCAAAAGATGCTACCAGGACTAGTTAAACGTAGATAGGAGTAAAGGAAGCTTTTCCTTTTCCTGAGCTAGTGTGTCCATAAGAAAAAAACATTAAATAAAAACATTAAATGTTTTTTTTACACGAACTTACTAACTTAATAATATGTCTTAAGCTCTGCAGCTAAAAGAATTTACAGGTAGGCGATCACAAGATCTATAGCTGATACGATTAGGGTCAATCCGAACATTGCTCCAATCAAAGTAAATGGAGCATTTAGTGTCAATAACTTCTCTATGGGAGAGCCAAATATTTCATCATGCTTTCTGTCATATTCAGCAAACGGTCTACATCCCTCTTCAAATAACCTTTCTTCCATTTTGGCAGCAGCTTTGTAGAAAAACTCTGTCGCCCGAAAGTAGCCCATGTGAAACCGATAGAGAAGTATGGTAAAGAACAAACCAATGATAGGGATCAGGATTTCTACAAGATGAGACTTTTGGGTAATTGCAACAGCCCAGGCACCAAGTAAAACAATGCCTTGAACAACTGATGCAGTTCTTATAGATAAACTTGCATTAGAGTAATGACGCAAGGCATTACATGCTTCTGAGTAAGCCTTTAAGTGATCGATCTCAGATGGCATAAGTACCTCCCACAAATCTGCGATCTAGCTTTGAGCCAGGTTGAAAATCCCAGGGGAAATGCCAGTCAGTAAGGTAATTGCTTGTTGTTTTCTAAGTAAATTGACATCGGCTTCTGGACCTCTTTCTCCCACTACTACATCTACAATATCCCTATTTGGATACTGGTGACAATTTTGTTGGGCTAACTGGTAAAAATCTGGGTTGGGTTCTAAACAAATCATCGGGCCACCTAATTGAGCAAATGATACCGTTGCCGTTGCGGGACCACATCCTACTTCAAGAATTTTCGAGTTAGACGAGAGTTGAGCTATCTCTATAACTTGCCGAATTAACTCTTGAGGATAACGGGGTCTTACTTTGTTGTAAGCTTCTGCTGCTGGAGAATACCAGTTTTTTCGCTGCTCTAGGTTTCTGTCAGAGTAGCTGCTTATTGTTTGTTTCAGCTCTTTGTAATCCATTGGCGTAAGTTGCCACATTCCCACCGATAAATCTAAGGTACTGTCTCAACCGATAACTTAAGCAGCCTTCTAAGTAATGAGAAACAATCCAGGCTTCAAAACCAAGACTGTCTTCTGACAGGGGACAACTACTTTCACCCTGAAGGTACTTTCAAGCTTTTAGTGTAGTCATAATAAAAAAACATTAATTAAAAACATTAAATGTTTTTTTTACATGGACTTACCCAATCCTATACCTAGTCCTATAGGTATACTCATAAATAAAAAACATTAAATAAAAACATTAAATGTTTTTCTAATACGAACTTACCTAGTCCTATATATATAAATAATTAAATTAAATATATTACTTTATGCCATCCCAACTCCCGACCTCCACCCCTGATTATAATCATCCCCTCAGGCAGACCGGCACAGCCGGATTATTTATATAATGCTTCCCTTTTTTTAAAACGTCAAGGGTGTAACTACGGAAATTTTTAGCGAATAAGAAAATATAATCTTATCGGTTTTAGCTATTAGGAAATGATAAGGGTAACTAATGTTTTTATAGCTAATTTAAGTGTTTCTACCCAGGAATATTTATCCAAAATGAAAGATACTTTCATACAGCAAGTTAAAAATACTAAATATGCCAGAGCCGAGTAAGGTATCACTGGGTAGAGCGGTTTTTAGTTTGATTGGATTTTAATTAGTCACAATATGATGCCTAACGTTCATTCTGTTACGTGGAGAGATATCCCGCGTAATAAATTTCTTCGCACTTTACACCCTGCCATGTTTTCTGATAGTAAATATCACAAGTATATGGAATTTACTCCTACTGGTTGTAGTGAGAAAAAGCTTTTTTTAGTTGAATACGATGAAGAATACGCTCTGAAATGGATTGCTAACAAATTATGCAAACCTTTAGAGGTATTGGGAGAAAAACAAATAATTCAACTAGTAAAAGAAGCTTATGAGCAAAGTCAACAAATACAGTGCCAGGGGGACTTATTGGCATAAGAGCGAGCAACGTTGTCTTACCAAAACTGAAGCTATCTGGTATAAAGCCAACAAAGATTCCAGTCAAGAGCTTGTATATTTTGATTCTTTGTTTGAGCTTAAGGTCTATCGCACTTTAACCCAAATGTTTGGTTTTTATGCCATAGAAATAAAATATCCAGTCTTGCTTTTACCCAAAGGGAGATGTCACCCAAAAGGGAAAAAATGGACAATTGATTTTGCTGTTAAGCCTGAGCGTCAATCTAAAAGACCGCTTATGTTAGTTGAAGCCAAAGGTGTTCCTACAGAATCTTTTTTAGCTCAATTAGCCGTCTTAGAAGTGACTAACCCTGCTATTTTCAAATCTCTTTTCCTGCTATTCGAGCGACAAATACCTTCCAAGAAGATGATTACCAATCTCAGGAAAACCAATCACTACGCTCTAGGCAAAATATTGCTTTTGAGTGAATTTGTAGAAGAATATTCCCCTCTTATTACTGTTTAAAGGAGAACCAATGATTACATTTTTAAACGCCTACAAAGACGCTCAATACGGAAGATTAAAAGGCGATAAAAAAGATGTCTACTGCAAAGTAGAATTCGATGAAGGTAAGTTCTACAAGACTGATGATGGCTATATTTTGATGGCTAACGTTACTAAATACCATGGTGTTGTTAGAGCTTATAAACCAGAATTACCTCTAGAACCTGGTGTATGTGCTATACCTATCTACTCCCAAGAGTATGAACTATGGGAAAAAGGTAAAGATGGGAAAGCTACTCCTAGACAATGTAAGCCATCGCTATTTGAACGCAATCTATGCGCTCACTTGGATTTAACTTTAACTGAAGGCAAATACTATCAAGGTACATTAGGTTTTTTACCTGATGACCAATTATTAGATTTAACTGATGACGATCTACTTAAAACCATTGACCGTAATTGTCATCTAGAAGAAGTAGCATCTTCAGGTAAGTTACCAGAGTATCAAGCCAATGCTAGCTACAAAAAGAATGGTAGCTATGGGAGCTACAAGTTAAGTCCCGCAGATAAGGTCAAATGGCTTAAAAAAGAATTGTGTGATTCTGTGCAAGAGCCTGGTTACAACGAAGAGATGAGCTTGGCCGATCTAACCGAACAATTCATAGCTGAACGCCAAGAAAATGAAACGTTCTTAGCCCTCTATTTTGACTTGCTGAAAACTATTGTTGCTTAACCATGGCTTTTGATTACTCTAATTTATTCGGGGATGAAAAAGGCTTAATAGATACCTGGAGAGATATTTATGATGACAATCTCTCTGTCCCAGAAAATCTATTAAACCTACTTCC